>JADJIS010000003.1:1025357-1367142 GCA_016706865.1 Bacteroidota bacterium
GATAATTATCGTAAGGGAATATTGTTTCCACATTAGAGAATAATGATATGGTAGAACCTTGTTGTGGAGTTGCAGGATTTGAAATGTTAAATAATTGCATTTCCGACGGAGTAACGCAATATAAATAGTCATCTACTATTGCAAATCTTGTCATAGAACCGGCAACACCAATTCCCGGGCTGCTTGCTGCACCATCAACACCCATATTTGAAAAACCTTCACTATCCGCAACGGCAATAAACAGTCCTCCATTCCAGCCGCTGGAGCCTACATTGTAACCACAATCTTCGGTAATTAAGGAATCGCGTTCGATGAAATCCACTACAACCCCCTTTCCGGGTTCTGCGGTCCATCCTTCATAATTTCTTTGGGGAAATACGTTTTCCACTCTTTCCACCTCAAAAACATTCAGAGGATCAGAAATATCAAGTGCAACAAGGTCAATATAGCTATCGGCATATAAAATATTACCCTTCACACTGATATCAATATTTCCTGGAATATTGATAAAAGAAATATTTTGAGGATTGGAAGGATCGCTGTTATTAATAATATGAATTCCTTTGTCCAATTCGTTCACAAAAATATATGGAGTCATATAATAGATCTTACCGGGCGCTACTATTTCAGCAGCAGGCAACATTGCTACAGAAGTCCGAAGTTCCGCCTCTGAGATATACACTGGTGTGTAAACTGTGTAATGGTAGGTTTTTTCGCAACTATCTTTTAAACATCCGCTAAAAAGTGTGATTATACTCAATGTTGCTAAACAAAGTAATAATCTGGAGGAAGGATTATTTTTCATTCTATTCGTATTTATGCAAATCAAATATAGTTAATAATTATTAGTTTTAAGATTAATATCCATTTTTACAATATCCTGACAACAAACCTAAACCATTAAAAATGCGAATTCTCCTATTTCTAACTGTTTTTCTTACCCTTATTTGCATACAGGAAGAGGCAAAAGCCCAAACTCATTTAGAGGATGTTGTTTATCTCGAAAACGGAAGTGTTTATCGAGGCACTTTGTTGGGTGATTATCCTGACAGCACTGTGGCTGTGCAGATACTGGGAGGAAGTATAATTGTAATTCCCAAGGGTTCAATTATCTCCATCACAAAAGAAGCGAAATTTGATCCTTTTAATACTATTTATAGTCCAAGGGACACCGGTTATACCATTTTTGCTTCCATTGGATTGCTAATGGGTTCAGATGTCTGGGGATATTCGGGTGGAGTTATTGTGGATATGATAAACGGATATCATTTCAGCGACAAATATCAGGCGGGACTGGGGTTAACGCTCGAAGCCTCAAATAATTTTTTTTTATCAATTTATCTGAACGGAAGATATAATTTTAAGTTGGGAAAAAACACACCATTTTTATACGGTGATTTTGGAATGCATACTCCACTGATCGATAAAAATCAAGGCAGGGTAATAGATTATGATCCCGGAATTACAACCGGTCTGGGAATTGGAATCAGGTTAAATTCCAACAAAAAACAAACGGGTTTTATAATGAGTTTGGGTTATAAACTAAGCACCTATTCAATTATTGAAGAAGATTGGTGGATTGGAAGTCAAGTTGCCTATAATTATGTAAAAAATAAAGCCTTATTCAAGATAGGCTTTGTATGGTGAATGAACGTTCATTCATTAATATTAGACTCCATCATGTTATAAAATCCCACGCAGAAGGAATAAATAAATAAAACTTCTTCTTTTGATGGAACCGGTTTTGGTAAATGCACACCTTTTTTATCAATACTGTGGAAAAATGTTTCTGTAAATTCAGCCATGTCACTTCCAATATTTAGCAAATTAATTACAGAATCGTAATTGTGATTGTTGGATAACATACCTGAAGCAAATCGTCTGAAATTTGCATAAGCAGAACTATTTTTATTTTCAATTCTATGAGAAACTGGAAATTCACTCAAAAACTGATGGCAATTTTTGAGCACTGCGTTCCAATTATTATTTATTATTTCTTGCTCACATTCCAAAAGATATTGTTTTGAAGCAACAAAGATTGAAGAATTTGAAGTGTTTTCATCAGCCATAACGAGGATTGGATTCAATGTTGAGACAGATGTAGTATTTATCATTCTGTAAAGTAAAGAGGAATAGCAGCTGCATTTGTTACAATCAGAATTAATTAAATGTTATCAAATTGTAAATTCACTTCGGTGTATTGTAATCCATATAAGTATTTGTAAAACTTCCATCTTCAAAAAGGTCTATAATTGCATAACCTGCAGGTGTTTCATGGTATAATTCATTTTTCCACCAATCGCCTGATACAGCGCCATTGCAACTATATGTTACACCATTATAACTAACATTATCATATAAATGAATATGTCCGCTTACACATAATTTCACATTTTTGTTTTGATTAAAAATAGATACAATTTCTTTCACATCTGTATGCATCCAGGAACCCGGCACCTGAAATTTTCCATATTTAATTTTCACATTGTCTAAAAATACATTCGCACATAAAATCGGAATATGCGACATCACCATAACCGGAGTGTTTGGGTGTACCGATGCCAGATCGTTTTTAAGCCAATCGGTTTGCTCCTCCCCTAACTTTGCAGTATACCACAAACCATTTTTCTTTTTTTGTGTGCTGTCGAGAAAAATAAAATGCCAACCGTTTATATCAAAACTTTTATAGGTTTTATCCATTTTCATCATTTCCAATGCGAAATTCTTTCCGTATAAAAGATCTTTTTTCTCCGTATACAATCCCCATATATCGTGGTTTCCGAGGCAACTATCCATTTTTAAGGAACATTCGTTTTTCAATACGCTATGCCAAATATCCCACTGGTTTTTAACCTGCGACTTTGATTTGAATAAAGCATCTTCAATAGTATCGCCGCCATTAAATATAATATCCACCTTATCATTTAAATTCTGAATATGGTGTAAACATTTTATTAAACCGGATTTCGCATTTTTTGCGTCACCAATATGAATATCGGTAATATGTGCAACCCGTAAAACGCGTTTTGGGTTTTGATTTGACAAAATCGTTTCGGAGGCATTAACCTTTTTATTCGGTAAAAACTGACTTGCAGCTAATAACCCAATACTTTTTAAGAGATCTCTTCTGTTCATACTTTGTGTTACTTGATTGCACAAAGTTCCAACTGCAACATTATTTCATGGTTAACATCAGAATATATTAACATGCCGGAAACAAAATCATTTTATTCTAAAAAGGTGAGAAGTACTAAATTCATATCGATTTTACCTTAACATTTTATGAAGTAAAATCGTATGTTTTATTGTTCTTTATTTTAAATAAATGTGCATTGCACTTATTCTATGAATGGATTTTGAAAAATTTAAATATTTCAATGTGAATAAAACTAAACCTAATTTTAACTTAATGTAAACTTTTTAAGGTAACCAAGGTTTTCCACATTTGCTGTTTTTTGAGTTTACTTTCACGCTGATTTAGTGCTAAACATGGGATTTGACCCGAATCTTCCTAAAAAAATCCTAATTTTCCATCCAAATACTACAACAAAATGCGGAAACTCTACACGGCGACATTTATTTTAACTTTTTTCATCACCTCAACTTTAAACGCACAATTATGCGGACCATGTTCAATTGATTATGCATTTTTAGTTCCGGGAGTTTACCCTGACACACTTCCACCTGCCACGGCCGGCGAATTTTATGAATCGGATATCACCTTTGTAATGCAGGAAGACACTACTATTGATGTAGTTGGAACCTTGGAATTTTTGAATTACCATATTTTGGAACCCGTTGGCGCACCGTATGGGATGTTTGTTTCCACAAATTTGGGAGATCTTCCTGTAGATTATGACCCTGATGTGAGTTTGTATGGATGTGCAAGAGTTTGCGGAACTCCCTTAGTTCCGGGTTGGTATGAAGTTACCGTTCCTCTAATTGCTACTTTAGAATATCCTGGAGGAGATCAGGCAGCGGAATACAGTATTTTTATAGAGGTTTTACCTGCTGCTATCGGTGGCGGAGGAATTATTCCCAGTGCTACCTATGGTTGCGATCCATTGGAAGTGGATTTTGAAACCAGTATTCACAGTTTAGGTGCCGCTGGATTTACTTATTCATGGGATTTTGGAAATGGAAGCACGAGTACAGAAGAATTTCCACCAACACAAACTTATACTGCAATTGGTGGTATAGAAACAGAATATATTGTTAGTCATACCATAACAATTGACACCATTGGTTATCAACTCGATTATGTTTCTGTATTAGGCAGCGGTTGTGATGATTGTACCATTTTTGGATGCACCGGATTAATTGAAGCTGAAAAACCTGACTTATATATTTTAATTGATGATTTGGGACTAACTACCTGGCCGGGTTTTGAAAATACTTCACCACCTGTAACTTTTAGTTTGGGAATTGAACTTGATCCATTACATACTTATACCATGCAAATGAAAGATTATGATACGGGTGCTGCGGGTGGTGATGATAATTGTGGCACATTTACTTTTGAAGGAAATGATGTTGGAGTTAATCTTTTAACTGCAGGAAGTCATGATGTTGAGGTTAGTATTTCGAATCCGGTTATTAGTTATACTTTTTATGATACAATAACTGTTTATCCCTCTGTTGCAACTCCGGAAATTATTTTAACAGGATTAAATATATTTTGTGAAGGTGATTCTGCAATTTTAGATGCTACCATAATTACCGATGGAAATTATCAATGGTTTAAAGATGGAGATGAAATTCCGGGTGCGGATAGTACAAGTTATATCGTTTTTGAAACCGGTGTTTACGATCTGACTGTAACAGGTGTTGGAGGATGTTATGCCGAAAGTGCAGAAACAAGTATTGAAGTTTTTGAAAATCCATCAGCCCCGGCTTTAATAGTTATTGGAAATGTTTTAACTACATCTTCAACCTGGGATGTGCAATGGTATTATAATGGCAGTCCAATACCTGGTGCAACGGAGGTTACTTATACTCCGGCAGTAGAAGGAATTTATCAGGTTGCATCTATAAACGGTCCCTGCATTGCCTGGTCGGTAGAGATCGATTTTATATTTCAATCTGTAGAAAATTATTTAACAGAAGATATTTTGATCTTTCCAAATCCCAATAGCGGAATATTTAATTGCAGTTTTACGCTTACCGAAAAACAGGACATAGAATTAATAATATCAAATTTATTAGGAGAAGAATTAATTAAATATTTCCAACCTGAAGCATTTGGAAAAATATTTCAGGAAATTAATATACCTGGTAATAATTCCGGAATCTATTTCCTCACCATAAAAGGTATTTCAGGAAGCAATATCACGAAAATAATTGTTGATTAATCTAACTATATGGAAAATGCGGAACTTGTTGCGGTACAGAGAAACTATTTTAATTCAAAAGAAACTCTTCCTTATGATTTCAGGATCTCACAATTAAAAAAAATCTTAGATCTGACAATAAAATTTGAAGATCAACTATTAGAAGCCTTATTTAAAGATCTGCATAAATCCAAATTTGAAGCATGGGGTGTTGAGGTTGGGTTGATACAAACCGAATTAAAATATTTTATCGGGCATCTTAAAAAATGGATGAAACCAAAAAGGTTATCTACTCCCCTGTTTCATATTCGGGCAAAAAGTTATATTCAGAAAGTTCCTTATGGCAATACCCTAATTATTGCACCCTGGAATTATCCATTTTTACTTGCGATAAGACCATTAATTGGTGCAATTGCTGCAGGGAATACCGCAATTATAAAACCATCAGAAAATGCACCTTTCACTGCAGCTGTATTGGAGGAAATGATCAATAAAAATTTTGATAAAAATTATTTACATGTAATAAATACAAATGCGGAAGGCACACAGGATCTGTTGAAACAAAAATTTGATTTTATATTTTTTACCGGAGGAACAAATATTGGCCGACATGTTTATGAAGCTGCCGCAAAACATTTAACGCCGGTAGCATTGGAATTAGGAGGGAAAAATCCATGTATCATCGATGACACTGCAGATCTTGATATTACAGCTGCACGAATCACCATGGGTGCATTTAGCAACTGCGGACAAACCTGCGTAACACCGGATTATGTTCTGGTTCCAGAGGGGTTGAAAGATCAATTATTGGAAAAGATAATTAACAAAATTGAAATTTCCTTTGGAAAGGATATCAAACAAAGTCCGGATTTCGGAAGAATAATAAATACCACTCATTTTGACAGAATATCTAATTTATTAAAGGGTCAAAATATTATTTACGGTGGTATTACAGATCGGGAAGAGAAATATATTTCACCTACCATCATCATGGATCCTGACCCTAACTCTCCCTTAATGCGCGAAGAAATTTTTGGACCGGTGCTACCAATAATTGGTTACACTGACCTAACAAAAGCACTCGAATTAATAAAAAATAATCCTGATCCTCTTGTCTTATATTTATTTACCAAAAATAACTATCTGATAAATAAAATTGCTGAAGAAATTCGTTGTGGCGATATGGTTATAAATGAAGTGATGCTTCACTTCGGACATTTTAAACTTCCCATAGGAGGTGTTGGCAACAGTGGAATTGGAAAATATCAGGGCAAATACTCCTTCGATGAATTTTCACATAAAAAAAGTGTTATGCGAAAATATTTTTTCCCCGAAATAAATGTTCGTTATCCGCCTTATGATAAAGGAAAAATGAAGTTTTTGAAACGTATGTTTAGGTGGTTTATGTGGAGGTAATAAAAATGAAGGAATGAAGGAATGAAGGAATGAAGGAATGAAGGAATGAAGGAATGAAGAAATGAAGGAATGAAAGAATGAAAATCAACCTCTGATGTGTCCCCACAGTGTTACGCGCAGCGAACTCTGTGGATGGGTGACGACTTTTCTTCTTATAATATTGTGGCTGTTTATTCGTGCATTCGTGGCAACCTCTTACATAATGTAGATAAAAAAAGTTGCCACGAATGCACGAATCTTATAAACCAAATTGGAGTATAAACTTAAATTAACTCGGGGCAAAATTATTAATTTATACTCTTAGATTTTCTGTTATTCCAAACAATATTACTCAAAATTGCTACCACTGCAATAACTACCGGATAAACCGGAATTAAATATCTATAATTCTGTATCGGGTGCGAATAGACACTCATTGCAACATATAAAAACACAAACCCTGCAGTAAACAAGAGAAACCTTCCTAAATTATTTTCCCGGAGCATTGTTTTTCTTTTAATGATGGCATAGATCACTAATCCGATAAAGGAAAATAACATAACATAATACAATATCAAACGATAACCATAAACATTGTCGAACAGTGTTGATTTGAATTCATATTTCTCCACGGGGACATTAAAATAAACTTTCGAAGTATTATCCGGCACATATTGTTTTTCGGAATGATAGGGAAACACTTCAAAAACGCCCCCCATATTTGGAACCATATAATATCTGAAAAATTGTAATGGATATTTATTCCTTAAATAGGTCCCGTATTCTTTCCATTGTGTTCCCGTGTAAACCCATGCTGCATTGTAGGGTATTCGCAACTGTTGCGCATTGTATCCCAATAAAGCTTTTCCAGGAAACAATTTATCCCACATAAAATCGGTATCTTTTATATGATACCAGCTGTAACAGGTATCGTTAAAGCTTGTAACTAAACTGTGCATTGCAGCTATTTGTTTATCAGGTATTTGCAAAGGATCCAATTCTATATGTGGTATTATGGATACTGCATTATTCGCTAAAGCCCATCCGCTAAATCCGGAGAAGGTTACGTATCCAAAAAGTTCTGCCGTTTTATTTTTTACTGATTGAACGGTGGAGATAAGAATAATTAATGGAATTAATGCCATTGCAGAAATAAATTTCCATTTTTTATAATCCAAAATAAAAATAAAAGCCGATAAAACAGGATAAAACAAACCGATATATCTAACACTGATGGCAAAATATAATATTATACAATGCAAAATGGCAGCAATAATATTTTGCCGCATTATCATCCAAATACCCGTTGTTATCCATAAAAGTGTTAAACTATTGAATATACTGTCACTTAAAAGTGTATTCGTATTGCGCAGAATATCGGGATGTAAAGTGATGATGAGCGCAATAACATAAAAAAGAATATTTTTTAATTTAAAGAAATATTGCACTGTAAAAAGAAACGTAATTACAGCTAAATAATTAAAAATACTTTGCCATATATAAACAAATTTCACAGAACTACTGAAATCATGGAAAAACCGGATAAAGGTGGAATATCCCATAGGCCTATATCCGCCATAGGTGTTTAGTTGGGCGCAATACACATAATTACCGGTGTCAGCTGTAGTAAATGGATAAGGAAATAATTTGCCGATTATAATGGAAATCAATAAATAAACACCGGTAATGATCAAAAATTGATTCCTTTGTGGTTTTGCAAAGATAAATTGGAGAAACTTTGGTTCACTGCTTTTAATATTTTTATGCTCTGTCATTTATTCCTGATTGTAACAGCAATATTAAATGTTTCGGCACACTTCTTAAAATGGTGACGCATTTTGTGAACAGTAAATATTGCCACATCAAAAATTACTTTCCTAACTTCGCCACTTAAACTGCTACAATGCACAATTTAGCCAAACGTATCGCCAACCTCGACGAGTCAGCCACCATTAAGATGGCACAAATGACTCGTGAACTTAAACGTCAGGGTCGCGATATCATAGACTTAAGCCTTGGAGAGCCTGATTTCGAAACTCCGGAAACAATTCGGGAAGCAGCAAAAAAAGCTATTGATGATGGTTTTACACATTATACACCTGTTGCCGGCTACCTGGATGTAAGAGAGGCTATAGCAGCCAAGTTCAAACGCGAAAATGGCCTGAATTACACCGCCGATCAGATCGTAATTTCTACCGGTGCAAAACAGTCCATAATTAATGCGGTGCTCTGTTTGGTGAATCCCGGAGATGAAGTTATTCTCCCTGCTCCGTTTTGGGTGAGTTATTCAGCGATGGTAAAATTAGCGGAAGGGAAAATTGTGGAGATCCCTACAAATATTGAAGGGGATTTTAAAATTTCCCCCGAACAATTAGAAAATGCCATTACTCCTAATACAAAGCTGATCATATTTTCCTCCCCTTGTAATCCAACCGGAACAGTTTATACAAAAGATGAATTATTGGCCTTGGCCGAAGTAATCCGGAAGTCTGAAAATTTATATGTAATTAGTGATGAAATATATGAGCATATCAATTTTACCTCAGCTCATGCAAGTATGGCGCAATTTGATTTTATTTACGACAGGGTAATAACAGTAAATGGTTTGTCGAAAGCATTTGCAATGACTGGCTGGAGATTGGGATATATAGGAGCTCCACAATGGATAGCGAAGGCATGTGATAAAATTCAGGGACAATTTACTTCGGCAACCTGCAGTATCACACAACGCGCTGCCATAGAAGCATTAAATGGAGATCTGAGTGCAGCGGATGAAATGAAAAAGGCATTTATTCGCAGAAGAGATCTGGTTTATGGATTATTAAAAAATATTAAAGGATTAAAATTTAATTTACCACAGGGAGCATTTTATTTTTTTCCGGATGTAAGTAATTATTTTGGGAAAAGATATAATGATACTCTAATAGAAAATGCAGATGACCTCGCCATGTATCTGTTAAATGAAGGTAATATTTCAGTAGTAACAGGATCAGCATTCGGGGATAAAAATTGTATCCGATTTAGTTATGCCACCAGCGATGAAAAACTAGTGGAAGCAATGCGCAGAATGGAAATTGCTTTAGAAAAATTAATAGCACATCAAACTAGCCCTGCATTATAATTTAATACGATGGTGGAGGAAAAAGAGATCAGAAAATTATTCAACCGCTTCAACAAATTAAAAGTTGTGGTGGTTGGCGATTGTATGGTTGATAAATATGTTTATGGCAACGTTGACCGCATATCCCCTGAAGCACCTGTCCCGGTATTAGCAATTAATAATACTATTGAACGTTCCGGAGGTGCGGCAAATGTTGCGGTTAATTTACATGCGCTCGGAGCTGTTCCCTATTTATTTTCAGTGATAGGAACTGATGTGGAAGGTGATACTATGGTACGTATCCTAAAGGAAAAAAGATTAAAAACAAATTATCTGTTTCGTTCTCCCAATAGAATAACAACTTCCAAAACACGTATTATTTCGAAGAACCATCAAATGATGCGCATAGATCATGAAGTGACAGAAAATATTGATGCAGTAACAGAAAAAAAAGTATTGCGCAGTTTAACATCCTTCCTCAAAAAAGAAAAACCGGATGTATTAATTTTTGAGGATTATGATAAAGGAATGTTATCAGGAAATTTTATTATGGCTGTTACGGAAGTATGCAACATAAATAATATTCCTATTGCTGTTGATCCAAAAAAGAAAAATTTCTTTGCATATCAGAATTGCACTTTGTTCAAACCGAATTTAAGGGAAATTAATGATAGTTTAAATATTGTTTTGGATGCTGGCGATATTGCGAGTTTGAATAATGCTGCCGACCTTTTGCAAAAACAATTAAGAAATAGTTCAACTATGATCACACTCGGTGAACATGGTATTTTTATCAAAACAGGAAAAAAATTCTTCAAAAAAGATGCTTATCTGCGCAATGTGGCCGATGTGTCGGGTGCGGGCGATACAGTGATAAGTATTGCTGCGTTGTGTTTGGCAATTAATGCCGATCCGCAATTGACGGCGGGCATTGCGAATATTGCTGGGGGATTGGTTTGTGAGTCGTCGGGGGTGGTGCCTGTTGACAAAAAACAATTACTACAGGAATGTTTAGATTTATTGTGCTGAAGCAGAAAGACACAGGAGCCAGGACACAGGACAAAGGACTTGACGTAGGACATTGGAAATTGGACATAGGACAAAAATATGTGAGCCAGTAAATTACCTGTTAAACTTTGGAATGATCAACTGCTGTAGTGATTTATTTTATTTTGAATATACAAGATTTAGTTTAATTGTTAGTTATTGTTCATATAAATTGCTTTCTCCTTGAAATATTTTATTAAATATTCACCAAGTAAAATGCTTATGCTTGTTTTTCTCAAAAAACCGGTTTCGCAATTTGAATATCTCTGTGTAAGGGCGAAATTATCATTTGTGATGCCAATCATGTAACACAATGTATCTGTGTTTTTTAATGCACGATATAGATCAACTCTTACAATTGTATAAAATCGTTCTCCTGAAGAAACACTTGTCCCCGTGAAATCTAATATCGAATCTAGTTCATGTATTTTTTTCAAATCCGAAATTTCAAAGTCAGTGTATTTGTTTTTATCAACTTTTGAATCATATTCTACAAGTGTGCCGAAGTATTTTATAGTTGGAGAATTATCACTTTCTAAGTTTGCACATTGTAGAAAGGGGAATATAATTAGTAACAGGTAAATGCTTTTAATATGCATAATAACCAATTTTACAATATAATTGAAAGTTTTGGCATTTTATTTAAAAAATTCTATATAAAGTTAAAATATTAATATTAATTTAGGAAGCGGACGCTTCATAGAACTTTGCATCAGCCGCGGCTGACGCTATTTTATCAGGGCAGCACAAGCTTCGCTTGTGCTGTTATATAATGAAGATAATTGAGCGATGACTTTATTTAAATTTAATAACCACCATTTATGCGATCCAAATTGTCAATTATCAATTGTCAATTATCAATTACTTCGACCGTATCGCTTCCACCGGGTCCATTTTGGATGCTGTGATTGCGGGAATTATTCCTGCAATTACTCCGATCGCAACTGCAATTGATGTTCCTATTAATGCATTTTTGGGTGATAATAAAAATCCAAAGTCGGTGGCTTTATCGGCCATGAACATTACCAACCAGACCAGAATTAAACCGACGACACAACCGATGAGAGATAAGATAATTGCTTCAATTAAAAATTCGGTGAGTATGAGATAATTTTTTGCGCCGAGTGCTTTTTTTATACCGATAATATTTGTTCTTTCTTTTACACTTACAAACATAATATTGGCAATTCCGAATCCTCCTACCAAAATACTAAATCCTCCGATAATTAATCCTACGATATTTAATACTGCAAACATATCATCCAAGGCATCTGCAGCTAAGGTCACTTCATTTACAGCGAAATCACTTTCTTCCAAAGGATGCAAATTTCTTGCGCTGCGCATGATTGGATAAATTTCATCTTTAATTTCATCTGCAGTGATTCCTTCCTTTGGTTTTACTTCAATTACCGGATCAATAAATCCACTGTTCATATCCACTACCCTTCTGATATAATTAAAAGGCATTATTATCGTATTATCATTGGAAATATCAATTATACTTTCGCCCTCCTTTTCCAATACACCGATAACCTTCATTTTATATTGACGGTCTATTTCCCGTAACCAAATATATTTTCCAACTGCACTGATATTTGGTGGAAATAATTTTTCCGCAACTTCATAACCTAATATTACTACCTCTGAACCTCCAACCGATTCACTGGGAACAAAATATCTTCCATCTTTAAAATTGAGGCTGTAAATTTTATCATACTGTTCTGTAACACCACTAACCTGTACATTTTGCAAGGTATTGTGTTGATATTTTACTTCATCCAGATTCAGCCATACCTCCACACAAACTGCTTCAGCTCCCTCCAGTTTATCGTCGAGCATTTTATATTCCGCATATTTCATGGAAGGCCGCTTAATATAATCCCACCAGGCATATTCCTCATTGCTGAATTGCCATGGCCATTTTTGGATGTAGATCATGTTAGTGCCAAGTTTATCCAAACCACTTTCCATGTTTCTTTTCAAAGAGTCAACGGCACTCAATACCGCGATAATGCAGAATATTCCGATCGACACACCAAGCAGGGAAAGGAAGGTGCGCAGCTTATTATTCTTCAGTTCCTGAAATACAAGAGAGAAGGTTTCGGATATCGTTCTGAGTAAGGCTACCATATTTGCATCAAAGATATTCTTTAGTTTGCATTGATTTCGTTATAATATCGTTAATTTTGCGCCCGCGTTGTAGAAAGTACTGCAAGGCATAAAATTAAAACCCGTAAGTTTTATGAAGTTATCAAAATTCAATTTCGAACTCCCCAAAGACATTATTGCACAACATCCTACTGCCGCTCGTGACGATGCGAAAATGATGGTGGTTCACCGCAAAACAGGCAAGATCGTTCACAAAAAGTTCAAAGACATTCTGGAGTATTTTTCAGAAAATGACGTAATGGTGCTAAACAATACCAAGGTATTTCCAGCCCGTTTATACGGTAGAAAAGAAAAAACAGGTGCCAAGATAGAAGTATTTATGCTTCGTGAATTAAACCGCGAAATGCATTTATGGGACGTATTGGTAGATCCTGCCAGAAAAATTCGCGTTGGAAACAAATTATATTTTGGTGATGATGATATGCTAGTTGCTGAAGTTGTTGACAATACCACCTCACGCGGCAGAACAATTCGTTTTTTACACGATGGTTCCGCAGAAGAATTAAGACGAATTCTCGATATTATGGGCGAAACACCTCTTCCAAAATATATCAAACGCAAACCGGATGAAGACGATAAAGAACGTTACCAAACCGTTTTTGCCAAACATGAAGGCGCTGTTGCCGCTCCTACTGCAGGGATGCACTTTAGTCGCGAATTATTGAAAAGACTCGAAATAAAGGGAATAAATTTTGCCGAATTAACTCTCCATGTTGGTTTAGGTACCTTTAGAAGTATTGATGTGGAAGATCTTTCCAAACACAAAATGGATGCAGAATATTTCAGAGTAGATAAAAGCTGCTGCGATATCGTTAATAAAGGTTTAGAAGAAAATCGCAGAATTTGTGCCATTGGAACAACTACAATGAGAGCCTGCGAGAGTGCAGTATCTGCCTCAGGAAAACTAAAACCGGAAGAAGGATGGACCAATTTATTTATTCATCCTCCTTACGACTTTACCATCTGTAACACAATGGTTACAAATTTCCATTTACCCAAAACAAGCCTCGTGATCATGGTTGCAGCGTTTATGGGATATGACCTGACCATGGAAGCTTACAAAGTTGCTATGAAAGAGAAATATCGATTTTTCTCATACGGAGATGCGATGTTGATTGTGGACTAATGGTGAATGGTGAGTAGGGAGTGGTGAGTATGTTCCCAGTAGAACTTTTAGGTTGAGTCGACAAATGAGTAATGAGTTATGAGTAATGAGTTGGATCCTCGTTGGCCGGATGTTTATACTCCTGACCATTGACTCTTGACTAATGACTCCTGACTCCCGACGCAGATATCAAAAAAACAAAAAATCCCGCCAATTGCGGGATTTTTGCTTTTTGATAGGAATACCTTTAATATTCATCCTCATTGAAATAAAAGTCGTCGTGCGTGGGATAATCGCTCCAGATATCTTCAATACCTTCGTAAAATTCCCCTTCATCTTCGAGTTCCTGTAAGTTTTCAATTACTTCAATAGGTGCTCCGGAACGAATGGCATAGTCAATCAACTCATCCTTTGTAGCCGGCCATGGAGCATCTTCTAAATATGATGCAAGTTCGAGTGTCCAATACATATTTTAACCTCTTTTTTAATTAGGGCGCAAAAATAGATTTTTTTTCCTCTTTTCCAAGCGTTATTGTAAACAATTTACATGAAATTGGAAAATAGTTGGGGAAATGGGAAGTAGGAAGTAGGAAATAGGACATACGACATAGGACATATGACATACGACATAGGACATACGACAAGTATGTCCAGGTATCAGAAATTATTTATCAGGATGTCAATGCCTAAGGTTTTCGAATACCCGGCTGTTTAATTATCAATTGTCAATTATCAATTATCAATTTATTTTTTGGCTGTTTAATTATCAATTGTCAATTGTCAATTATCAATTCCCCCTCGGTTTCCATGGAATTTCGTCTACTTCCAGGTCTTTTGCGAGTTTGCGGGATAAAACGAAGAGGTAATCACTTAGTCTGTTGAGATAAGGAATTACTAAGGGAGCAACAAAATCAGTTTCGGCTAAATGGGTGGCAATTCTCTCTGTGCGGCGACAAACCACGCGGGCGAGATGGCAAAAGGATACAATTGTGTGCCCTCCAGGTAAAATAAAATTTTGAAGCTCCGGTAATTTTTCTTCCATGGCATCAATTTCATTTTCTAATAAGGTAATATCTTCTTCCTTTAGATCGGGAATTTTCATTTTTGATCTTTCGGGATCTGAGGCAAGTGAGGCACCAATGGTGAAAAGAATATCCTGAATCTCACTTAAAACATTTTTATAGCTGGTATCAATTTTCTGGTCCGCGATCAAACCAATGTATACATTCAATTCATCTGTGGAACCATAGGCCTCAACACGAAGATGGTGTTTCGGAACACGGGTCCCTCCTATCAGGCTTGTTTCACCTGTGTCACCCTTTTTAGTATAAATTTTCATGGGATAAAGATAGAGTATTGAAGGAAAAACGAAAAACAATCTTAGTGTATAAATTACACTAACTGTTTTCTCAGTTCACTCGGATCCAGCTTATTAGTATTGATCTCGTCTCTCTCGATCTGTCCGTCCCTTATACGTATGATACGATGGGCATAACGGGCTATGTCTTCTTCATGCGTAACAATAATAACTGTATTTCCCTTTTTATGGATCTCTTCAAAAAGCTCCATTATTTCATAACTGGTCTTGGTATCAAGATTACCCGTGGGCTCATCTGCAAGAATGATGGATGGATTATTCACTAAAGCTCTGGCTACAGCAACGCGCTGACGTTCACCACCGGATAATTCATTGGGTTTGTGGTTCATCCTGTGACCGAGATTTACCGCCTTTAGAATTTCTTCTGCTCTTTTGATCCGGTCCGATTTTTTAAATCCTGCATAGATCAATGGCAATGCCACATTTTCAACTCCGCTTAATCTGGCAAGAAGATTAAAAGTCTGAAATACAAACCCGATCTCCTTATTTCTAACCTCCGCCAATTCATCGTCATTCATCTTACTCACATCAGTTCCATTTAACACATATTTTCCGAGCGTGGGTTTGTCTAAACATCCCAATATATTCATTAATGTGCTCTTTCCGGATCCTGATGGCCCCATTATGGCAACATATTCATTTTTGTTTATTACTGCATCGATACCCTTTAAAACCTCGATCTTCACCCTTCCCAGGTCGTAGGTTTTGCGAATATTTGATAGGGTTATAATTTCCTCGGCCATAGATATCAATTTGTATTCTGAATAGTATATTTTGTGTAAATATGAAAGTTATAATGCACGAATCAGGTAAAAAGTTACTTTTTCCTTATAACTTTTGGAACTTTAAAATAATCGCTGTCTGCCAAGGGAGCATTTTTTAGCGCCTCCTCCTTCGTAATCTCCATATGTGGTTCATCGGGACGCATAACATTGGTATCGCTGTTCATGTAAATTAGTGGTGCTATACCTTCCACATCAACTTCATCCAGTTTGCCAACGAAATCAAGCATATCCGATAAATTTTTGATTATGGCATCCTGCTCTTTTTCATCAAATTCGAGTTTTGATAGATTAGCCAATTTATCAACCAGTGTTTTATCCACTTTCATGGCATAAAGTTAATGTTATTTTTTATTGAGCTGAAGGGGAAGAGGTAAATAAACAGTCTTACAGGAATGTTAATAAAGAATTTGGCTAAACTCTTTAATCAAATGCCATTTTCTGCAAACTTCCCGTATCTTTTTTCTATTTTCGCCGCATGGAAATTGTCGTGAGCGGAACCCGGCCAACCGGTATCCTGCACCTTGGAAATTATTATGGAGCTGTACGTAATTATGTGCGTATGGGGGAAGATAAAGGGATAAAAGGATATTTTTTTATTGCAGATTATCATTCACTTACAACGCATAATAACCCTGCTGAACTCAAAGTTTTGGTAAAACAAACCGTTGCAACATACCTTGCTTGCGGATTGGATCCCGATAAAGTGGTGATATATGTGCAAAGTGATCTGCCTCAAATTCCGGAACTGTACTTATTATTAAATACACTAGCATATAAGGGTGAATTAGAAAAAGTTGCAACATTTAAGGAAAAAATAAAAATGCATCAGGAAAATATTAATGCTGCCTTACTCACTTATCCTGTGTTAATGGCTGCAGATATTATGATCCACAAAGCACATAAAGTTCCGGTTGGAAAAGACCAGGAACAACATCTGGAGATGACGAGGAATTTTGCAAAAAGATTTAACTCCCGATTTGAAGTGGAATATTTTCCGGAACCTGTTGCATATAATTTTGGAGAAGAATTAGTTAAAGTGCCAGGTTTGGATGGTTCTACAAAAATGAGTAAATCGGGTGGAGAAGGGAATTCCATTTTTTTGAATGAGGAGGAAGACAGTATCCGCAAAAAAATAATGAAGGCAAAAACTGATGGCGGACCTACTGAAATGAATCAGGCAAAACCACAGGAGATACAAAATATTTTTGCTTTAATGAAGATCGTTAGTACGGATGATACCTTAAATCATTTTGAAAATACTTACAACAATTGCACTATCCGTTACGGCGATATGAAAAAACAATTGGCAGAGGATATGATCAAATATATTTCTCCGATACGCGAAAAGATCAATACATTGCTTAAAGATGAGGCTTATCTGGCTTCCGTTGTGAAACGCGGTGGAGAGGAAGCAAAAGAAAATGCAGAAAAAACAATCAACGAAGTACGAAAAATAATGGGAATTAACTACTTTTAACTCCCACTATTACACTACTATCCACAATAACTTAAAATTGAATACCCACAACCTAAGAAGAAATGGCAAAATCAACCAAACAAATAAAAAAAACCACTCCTGTTAAAGAAGCACCTGCAGCAAAAAAAACAGTGGCAAAAAAAACGGAAAAAATATCTAACGTGAAGAGCACAAAAAAAGAACCGGAGATAAAAGTAGTAACAAATAATACACCGAAAGATACTGATAGAAAAGTAATAAAACATATTGCAGTTGCAGGAAATATTGGTGCAGGAAAAACCACACTTACACAATTACTTGCCAAACAATTCGGATGGGAAACACATTATGAAGATGTAGAGAACAATCCTTATCTCTACGATTTTTATCAGGATATGCCTCGTTGGGCTTTTAATTTGCAGATCTACTTTTTGAATTCCAGATTTAAACAGATAATAGAAATTCAAAAAGGTACTAAAACCGTTGTGCAGGACAGAACCATTTATGAAGATGCACAAATATTCGCTCCGAATTTACACGCAATGGGTTTAATGAGCACAAGAGATTTTCAAAATTATACAGAAATATTTAATTCCATTACCTCCTTAATTTCCCCACCGGATCTTTTAATTTATTTACGCGGTTCTATTCCTGCTCTTGTTAATCAGATACAAAAAAGAGGTCGTGAATATGAAGATAATTTACGCCTCGATTATTTACGCCGCTTAAATGAATACTATGAGGCATGGATAAGTAAATACAAACATGGAAAATTATTGGTAATTGATATCGACCATTGCAATTTTGCAGAAAATAACGAAGATCTCAGTGATGTAATTCAACGTGTGAATACTGAACTATTCGGTTTATTTTAAATCTATCATTTTATGAATATTGAATTTCTGCGCAGTGAAACTCCTGGTTGTCGCTCCAAAATACATTTTAATAATGCGGGATGTTCGCTTCACCCTCTTCCGGTTGTAACTGCAGTTAAAAATTATCTGGAAGAAGAATCTTTAATTGGCGGATACGAATATGCTGCACTTAAAGCGGAGCACCTTAATACCTTTTATACCTCAACTGCAAAATTATTTAATTGCAAACCTCAAAATATTGCATTTACAACCAGTTCAACAGATTCTTATATAAAAGCTCTTTCTTCTATTCCATTTAAAAATGGGGATGTAATTCTTACCACATTAAATGATTATGTTTCAAATCAAATTCAATTTTTATCACTCCAAAAAAGATTTGGTGTTGAGATAATTAGGGCCGAAAATATTGAAAGCGGAGAAGTGGATGTTAATTCCATACATGAATTAATTAAAAAACATCGTCCAATATTAGTTGCTGTTACCCATGTCCCGAATAATACAGGAATGATACAACCTGTGGAAGGAATTGGAGATATCTGTGCTGCTGAGGATATAATTTATATTGTTGACGCTTGCCAAAGTGCGGGACAAATAAATGTAGATACCACAAAAATAAAATGTGATTTTCTGGCAGCTGCCTCGCGAAAATTCATGCGCGGACCAAGAGGTGGAGGAATTTTATTTGTTTCCGATAAAATGTTATCGCGAACAATTGAACCAATGTTCATAGATATGCGTGGAGCCGATTGGGTGGATGATAATATGTATCAGCCTGTTGCCGATGCAAAAAAGTTTGAATTAACGGAGATGTCGTATGCTATACAAACAGGTGTAATTGCTGCTGTAAATTATATTTTAAATATAGGAATCGACAATATTGCCGAAAGGAATAAAATTATTTGTTCTTATGCAAGAAATAAATTAGCCGCAATTCCTTCCGTGCGATTATTGGATCAGGGCAAAAATTTATCCGCAATAATTTCTCTTACAACAGATAATTATAATGTATTTAAATTGAAGGATGAATTAATAAAAAGAAATATCAATGTTGGTGCCGCAGCAAAAAAATTCGCCCTATTGGATTTTAATCAGAAGCACGTGGAAGCTGCTTTGCGGGTATCTCCGCATTATTATAATACTTTGGAAGAGATTGATGTTTTGGTGGAAAGTATATCGGAGGTTATTAGTCAGTAGTCATTAGTCAGGAGTCAGGAGTAAATGCATCCGGCTATCGAGAATCAAGCTCATTACTCCCGTCCGACCGGGTCATCCGGGCGGGCATAACTCATTACTCATTTTCGTGAAGCGTGAATCGTGAATCCGATCAATTTAACATTAGAGCTTTAGATTTGGGAATCAAACGTAAATTTAAATGTGGTGCAATCTCACAACTTTCGTGAATCGAGAATCGTCAATCGTGAATCCGATCAATTTAACATTAGAGCTTTAGATTTGGGAATCAAACTTAAGGTTAAGTTGGAGCAATCTCAGTACTCACTACTCACCATTTACCCCTAGTCTAGAGTCATTAGTCAGGAGTAAATGCTTTCGGCTTACGTGGATCAAACTCATTACTCATCACTCATTACTCATTAAGTGGAAGCCCCAATTGACGTCGAAGCAATCTCACCACTCCCCACTCACCACTCACCAAAAAAAGAGCCGCCTTCTTCAAAGCGGCCCCTTTCATTATTAAATGAAAATAATATTATTTCTCATCCATAGGAGGATTATAAGTATCATAATCATCTTTCCACTTTTGAGCATGTTTGGCAAGATGATCATTTATCTCTGCCGCAGTCCATTTATTTTTTTCAATATAGTCTCTGTCAAGAACAAGATATAATTTATCATTTTCTTTATCCAACCTGTAACTTACAACATCATCTTTAATTCCTGAAAAATATCTTTCTCTGTCGGCAGCGCTTTTGAATTTAAGTGCTTGTGCATCTACTTCATAAACATAAAGCATATCACCACTAGTAGGTATTTTCATTACCATATTTTTCTCTACTTTAATAGATTTAGAATCAGTTGAAGTTGCTGGCGTCTGCGCAAAACTGATCGTGCATGTAGTCAGGAGCAGAATTAAACCCATTGTTAATTTTTTCATTATTTTAGTTTTTTTTAATTGTTAAAAAATATGTGTTCGTTTCCTCTCCGGAACAAATACATATGTCAAAATATCGTGCCTCCATCACGATAAATTCATTTTCTACAAATAAAGCATTGAGAATGTGATATATTTAAAAAAATAATAATTAACCACCATTATGTGGTATTGAGAGGTTTTTTGTACATATTGGTGAAAAATGTCCCAATCCCCGTGGCTAAAGTTGTGCACCTAAATTGCCTGCCTCCCGAATTGGAAGTAATGAGTAATGCCCGCCCGGATGACCCGGTCGGACGGGAGTAATGAATAATGAATATGCCATTAGTAAACCGAATGATTTACTATCTATCTAATTGATCTTGCAAACATGGAACAATTAACTAAAATTGCCGGATTCACGAATGACGATTAACGATTCACGCAACCGGGGTCTCCTTCAATATCTCCAACAAAAATTTCCAAAATTTCTGTACCGAAGCGATATTCACTTTCTCATCCGGTGAATGCGGATGTTTAATTGTTGGTCCGAAAGAGATCATATCCAAACCTTCATAACGTTCACCTAAAATACCACATTCCAATCCCGCGTGAATTGCAAAAACCTTTGGTTTGTCACCAAACATTTTTTCGTATAATTTTTCCATCAGGTCGAGTATTGGCGAGTTGGGATTTGGTGCCCAACCTGGATATGCGCCTGTATGTTGCACATCGCACCCCATTAATTTTAAAGGAGCACCAACAGTATACGCCACATTTAATTTTGCGCTGTCAACCGAAGAACGCTGTAAACTTTGTGTGATAAATTTTCCGTCTTTTATTTGCACACGAGCAAAACTTGAAGATGTTTCCACCAATCCCGGAATTGCAGAACTCATACAAAAAACACCATTACAAACAGACTGAATTGCAGTTGTAATTTTAGTTGTATCGGAAATTGATAATACTTTTTCCGGAGTTGTTATGTGTTCAATATTAATTTTCAAACCTTCATCCTGTAATAAAAATTCTTTTTTTATTTCTGCAGCTCTCTTTTCAAATTCTACTAAGTATTTTTCATCATTAACTGCAATTATTGCAACAGATTCTCTGGGAATTGCATTGCGCAAACTTCCCCCATCAATTTCAGCAATTTGCAATCCGAATTGTTCGCACTGATATAACAATCGGTTCATGATCTTATTTGCGTTTCCTCTCTCCAAATGTATATCCACACCACTATGTCCGCCTTTTAATCCGCTGATGGAAATTTTATATGCCTTCGCTCCTGCTGCAGGTGCTTCTGGTGTATAATTATAACTTGTATTTGTATCAATTCCGCCCGCACAACCAATGGAAAATTCATCATCATCCTCGGTGTCTAAATTCAATAAAATTTTGCCTTCCAATAATCCTTTATCTAATTTAAATGCACCTGTCATTCCCGTTTCTTCATCAATGGTAAACAATGCCTCAATTGCAGGATGCGGAATATCTTTCGATTGCAATAAACTCATAATACTCGCAACACCAATTCCATTATCTGCGCCAAGAGTTGTTCCTTTTGCTTTCACCCATTCGCCATCTATCACCGATTCAATTCCCTGTGCTGCAAAATCAAAATTAGTATCCGCATTTTTTTGATGCACCATATCGAGGTGCGACTGCAATATCACCGTTTTTCTGCCTTCCATTCCCTCGGTCGCGGCTTTGTAAATGATCACATTTCCAACACTATCCACAACAGTTTTCAATCCCAATCCTTCACCAAATGCTTTCATAAAAGCAATGATCTTTTCCTCATGTTTACTCGGCCGCGGAACCGCATTAATATCTTCAAAATTGTTCCATATCTGCTTGGGTTCCAGGTTTCTTATTTCGTTGCTCATAATTTTATTGTTAATTTGAAACACAAATATAGGGCATTCCCCTCGTTCCTCGGGTCAGGCTTTTCGCTGCAAGTCCTCACAAATAGCTGTCGGGAGGACCCGCCAACTATTTGCTCCGGGCTTTCCGCTACAATCCTTAATGCTGGCTCCCTCTTTGCAAAAAAAATTATATTAAATTTAAACTTTCAATTCTTTCAGAAAGATTTGAAAATTGTTTTTTAAATTTTACAGCCCTTATGCTGCGCTTAAAACTAGTATTAATGAACTTTTTTTATTCACAATGGCAACTTAAATTCAAACAAAATATTTTTTTGTTGTAAACTTTGTTGTGCACGAGTTATGGTTTCATCCTCAACATCACTCCATTTAATTCTGGAAATATTATCATCAGGATGTTTAATGGTAAGATCGGTGTTTGTTTCTAATTGGGTGATATTTTCTTGCGTTTCCGTATTTTCCATTCTTTCTGATTCTTTTAAAACATATACGGCAATAGCTACATTTTCCCAGGTGGAGGCATCAATCTGTAAATGTTTTATTTCCCCCAATAATTCCACAACCTCCGCATCCATTAATTTACTTAAAATAGTATTTGACTCTGCGGGAATAAATCCAATTTTAAAATTATTAAAATACAAGGCAATTGCATCCACATCAAATGCATTGTTGGGTTCCCGTCGCAATTCCACCATATCACCTTCCTTCATTTCATTCAGCAAACCAGGACCATCATAATATTTAAATCCCCTAACAAAAGATTTCAATAAATACACCTTTTTATAATGCCGAATTATCCCAACCGGAATGGCCCCTAGGCCTAAAAGTGAAATAAAGGATTTTATGAAGGATGTGCGGTTCATGTGGTGAAGGTAACATTTTATCCAAATATTCATTCGATAAAATTTCCTATATTTGATTGATGAACTACGCATTTTCTAAGGTCTATTTCAGCATCTTACCATTTTTATGCTTTTTAATTACTTCTTGTTCAAATGCACAAAAAAACGAACCCAAAACAGTTGAATTTGTCTCTCAAAAAACCAATCCTTTCAACGATTTAATCCCCACCAACAAAAAAGTATATATGATCGGCGAAGTCCACCTCGACCAGGATGCTCCAACACCTGAAGGCATCGAATATATTATAAAAACTACGCGTATAGAGGATTCAATACGACAATATCTTGTGGAACAATGTGGAGTAAATCACTTCTTGCTTGAAATCCCTTCAAGCCATCAATATTTTTATAATATGTATCTTGAAACCGGAGATGAATCATGGATTCACGATCAAACAACACAAAAATATTTATACGACAGGCTTAGAAACCTACGAAAACTTAAAGAAATAAATCCGGAAATTAAAATTTCCTGCGTTGATATAGATTATCCCAAATATACCAACAAAGTTGCGTTTGCCCTGATTACACTTACATTTTATGACCATTATTCTAAATTATATTACCCACCCTATTATACCGTAGAGGCAATACCTGTTTCAGCAGATCTGAATATTGCAATTTCAATACTTAAAACGGATACCATTAAGATTACAAACATAACCAGACCATTTTTTAAATCACTTATTGTTTTAGTTGTTGGAGGAAATGATGCAGCACCTCAGCTGTATTCAACTTTCGTAAATACTTTAAAGGATAAAAAACTATTGGAAGCATTGCGAGTATATTATGGAAAAGATTATGACCCTATTGTAAATATGATGACAAACTATATTTATGGTTATAACAAAGATTTTTTAAGTCAGGAAATGCTAGACGATCGGGAACATGTTTTGTTTGAGGCGATCAATACTACCATAAAAAAATATCCAAAAGACATCTTTTGTTATCAGGGTGGCGATATTCACACCAGTGCTTCTCCTGAAAAAAACATGGTTCGCCAGCGACTAATATCAGGTTCAGGAATAGAACCATTTTGTATGCATTTATATCCTAAAAACTTTGCAACTATTATTGAAAAGTTATATAAACTTCCTGCGCCTTTGAGTTATGATTTTGAAGGGGAGTATAGTATCAAAAAGATGGATGGTGGGGATTTGGGAGTGAAGGTGAAGTGAAGGCAATTTTAAATAATTTAAAAACCATTGAATCATCAAACCCACTTAAAATTCTCCTCCTTTAATTTCCTTTCACCATTCCAACTGTAAGCACATAAAATACCCTCCTTTGCAACACTGTAATCCAAACAACAAACATTATCAGCCATTAACAAAGGTATGTTTCCTTTTAACCAATAGTGACCAAAAAATACGGGAGGGTCAATAGAAGGATATGGTTCATTTTTTACTTTTATCTCAAAATTTTTCCCCATTCCTGGAAATTCGAAAATAAAATCCCTGGCTTTTAATCCTGTGGGAGACATCCACCATTTAATTCTTCCTCGTTTCCTTAAATTTCCGTCTTTATCATTAAATTTTTCACCTTTCAAATTAACTTCTTTACCCTTAAGTGATTCCTCTACTATCTTAAATTCAACATTTTTCTTTTTAGAACTTTTTAAAAGAAAATTTTTATCTTCTATGTTTTTTAAACTAAATCCCTTAAGTTGCTTAATGTGTTTATTATCCCAACAGGCATGCACAACTCTGAAATTTGAATTTTCAAAATATAATGGTAGTGTTTTGAACCAATTCAAATACATTTCCCACTCCTTTTTATATCCTGCAAATTCATTTAATGTTTGTTTATGTTGGAGTTTGTTTTTTTCAGAATGTGCCCTTAAAGGTTTACCATCCTTGTCCATAGTGTCAAAACAAATAGCATTATACTCATGATTGCCCATTACTGTAAATGCCTCTCCGGCATCACACATCCCTTTTACAATTTCTAGGGTTTCCCTAATTTTAGGCCCACGATCAATGAAATCACCCACAAAAAATGCTTTTCGTTCTGCGTGTTTGTAAACTCCATTTTCATTATTATAATTTAATCCGCTAAGTAATTTTCGGAGAGCATCAGCATGACCATGTATATCTCCGATAAAATCGATTTTGTGATGTGTATTGTTTATATCTAGCATTTTGTGTGTTTATGATGTTTAACTAATATAATAAAGATACAAAATAAAATTGATAAAATTTGTGCAATTGCATTTATTTTTATCTTTATAAATTAAAAGCAATCCTTTTCATTAAAGCTACCTACTACCATGCCTTCCTACCCTTTTCCAAGACTAATCGCAATCGCAAAATTCCTAAAACGCAATAAATATGCATCACTGAAAAGCATAAACCAGCATTTGGAAGATCTGGAATATGAACAATCGCAACGCAGCCTGGAAAGAGATTTTAAAAGGTTAAGAGAAAACCTTCAAATAAAGATTGAATATGATCGTGCCTGTGATGGTTATTATATTGCTGAAGATTCCATTAGTGATCTCGACCATGTTTTTAAAATTGCAGAATATCTGCATTCCGGTGAATTATTGCAAACAATTTTGAGTGAAGGATTGAAAAAAATTAATATCATCGATATGGATAGCAACGGCGAATTGCTTGGTGCCGATTGGCTTGATTTACTTTTAAAATCAATTACGAACAAACAGAGTATTGTCATTACTTACCAATCTTTCAACCATGAGGACCCATTTTCACACGATGTTTCCCCTTGGTTGCTCAAGTTTTATCAGGGACGTTGGTATGTTGTAGGAAATACACATAACGGGTTGCGCATTTTCGGAGTTGATAGGATTCTTGATATCCATTCATCCAATTCTAAATATGTAAAGTATAAAGCAAATCCCAGAGAAATTTTTAAGAATCAAGTCGGTATTTATTATACCACAGAACAGCCCGTGGAAGTTCGTTTTTTAGCAACCCCAGTACATGCAAAATACCTGAACACCCTCAAAATGCATCACAGTCAGAAATATATCGGCAAACAAAAAGAATGGGAATTATATTCTTTATTTGTTACAATTAATTTTGAATTAACACAACAATTTCTACTTGCGGGACAAAGAGTAAAAGTGCTCTCACCACCCGATTTGGTTAACCGTTTAAAGGGTGAAATTAAAAATATGTACAAACTTTATTTTGACTCCGACAGGTAGTGGCGGTTTTCTGCATTTCCTTTGCTTCAAATCGGAATCAATATGAAGCAAGATATTATCCTTCGGGAAAAAAGAAAAAAGTTAAATCAGGCCAAAACTACCTTATGCTGTGAGTTTATCGGGCTTGATTCCATCATTATTGAAGTTATTAATGCTATCACTCCATGGTACCTAATGCCGGATTGGCACAAACGACCGTTTATTGTAAATTTATGGGGCATGACCGGAACGGGAAAAACTTCATTGGTGACCCGACTTTCTGAGTTAATAGAGTTCGATGACCGCACCTTTCAGGTTGATTTAAGTGCAGGATATTTTCGCGATGTGTTTCAGGAGATTAGAAATCATAGAAATGGAAAACAGATGATACTGGTTTTAGATGAATTCCAATTGTTTCGAACTATTGATGAGGACAATAAGGAAACGAAACACAACCGAAAACAAATTTGGGATCTTATAGACAGCGGAAAGTACCAAGATGTCGATTTTCCTTTTCGTATTCAGGAATTACGTTCTGTGATATCAAAAATGCGGTATATGCTAGAACGTGGTGTTCGTGTAAAAAATGGAGTTGTGTTGTCTCATTTTGAATTATATAAAGAATTATTCGACGATGTAAAAACCAATGACGCTGCACAACTATTGTGGTTCTTTCCTAAAGCAGCATGGCCCCTGCTGACCGATTTGGTGTCTGATTATTTTATTCCACAACGTTGGATTGATTATGCAACATCTCATTCAACCTTGGAACAAATTCAGGAATTAGAACGCGTATTAAAAATTGCCTTAAAACCGCAGGAAGTGAATTGCACCCAAGCATTGATATTTGTAATAGGAAATTTAGACGAAGCGTATGGGGTTTCTAATAATATGCGACGCGATATTCATGCAGATGCATTTCATGAAGAAACTAAACGAATTGGAATACAACAAATTAAAAACGCTTTACTTGCTCGTTTCCGTCCTGAACAAATTGCACGTCTAGGCAATTTACATATTTTGTATCCTGCCTTGTCTTCATCAAATTTCATTTTAATAATAAAAGAGGAATTAAAAAAAATAAGAATGGAATTAGGGATTAAAACTAGCGTCGATTTAACTTTTGATAAAAGTGTTGTCGATTTTTTATATGCAGAAGGTGTTTATCCTGCACAGGGCATTAGACCATTACTTTCCACTATTAAAAGTGTGTTGTGGCCAGCAATTTCAAACTTCGCATATTATGTCAAAGGTAAAAAAGAAAGAAATTGGGTTTTAGTATGGGATAATACAAACTTTTCATGGATGTTTACTGCAGGGAAATATAAATTTACACATGCCTATAAACCTGAATCCGAACGCTACATAAAT
Organism: Bacteroidota bacterium; assembly: GCA_016706865.1. Lineage (NCBI taxonomy): Bacteria > Pseudomonadati > Bacteroidota > Bacteroidota bacterium. Next base: position 1,053,397 of record JADJIS010000003.1, read on the forward strand.
GATCCAATATTGGATGGAGATAAGAAATTAATAGCAGTGCATGAGGCAGGACATGTATTAGGCATGATAACCCTATTAGGAGAAATACCTGACTATATTTACAATAATACGCACAATGGTATTTTATCCGGAGAAGTGCATTTCCGAATTGGGAAGCAATTACAAACTGCAGACACCCTTATTAATCATGTAGCAATAATGCTCGGAGGTTGGGTTGCAGAGGGATTTGTTTTTGGTTCCGATAATAGAACAACCGGAAGTGAAAATGATCTGCGAATGGCAACCGGAATATTATTGAATGCACTTAAAACAGCAGGTGTGGATGAACATCCATATTTCTGGCGCGGTAATGCAGAGCCCGGTGATTCGAACCGTCTTCATGATCGAGAAGGTGCACTTGATGCCCGTGCAAAAAAATTGTTGGATACAGCACAAGCTCGTATGGAGCATAGCCTCAACCAACATCTTGCTCTTTTTCGTAATTTGGTAAGTGCAATTCATAAAGAAAAATATCTGAACAAAAATGCTATCGAAAAAATATTAATGGAAACAAATTTCCAACCATTAATTTCACAAGCAATTCAATTATCAAATACACGAGATGCAGCATTTAATAAATTAATGGAAGGATATTTAACAGAAATTGTTGAACCGCAGAATATAGAAAAAGCAGCTTAAATAAATTAATGTTTACCCAATGGAAAATAAAAGAAAAATGATAACAAAATCCGGTTATATGAAAGGTCTGCAATGTGAGTTGGCTTTTTATAATTGGTGGAATAAAATTGAAGAATCTATTTCCGAAAGTGCTGAAGGCCGCATGAACGATGGAACTGAGGTAGGAAAACTGGCTCAAAAATTAGCACCGGGCGGTGTTGATCTAGATACTTTAGACTTACCAATTTGGACATTAGCTGAGAAAACAAAGGTTTTATTAGAGTCGGCACTCCCAATATATGAAGCCACATTTATTACAGATATCCAACCAAAATTATTATGCAAGGTTGATATATTAGTACCTGATAAAAGAGGATGGCAAATTTGGGAGGTAAAAGCTACTAACAGTGTTAAACCCGAACATATTCAAGACCTCGCATTTCAAACTTTCGTTTTAGAGCGTTGTGGAATAAAGATTACCAAAATTGCTTTGGTGCATTTGAACAAAGAATATATCAGAATAGGACCTTTAAATATCCAGAAATTATTTGTTGTAGAGGATGTCATTGAAGAAGTGCGTGCTGTAATGGTAAGTATCGAAGAAAAATTAAATCAAATGTATACCAATGGTATGCTATCACAAGCACCTCATAAAAATATTGGCGCTCATTGCAATGCACCATATGCCTGTGGATATCAAGATATTTGTTGGAAAACCTTCCCGGAAAAGGATAATATTTACACTATCCCTCGACTTGGTAAAAAAGGCGATTATTATTTCGATTCAGGAATATATCATTTAGAAGATCTTGATCCAAATATTTTAACTGAAAAACAAAGATCAGTGTGGGATGCCCATATTAATAAAACAATTATTAATAATAAAGAGGAAATAATTTCATTTCTAAATGATAGTAACTATCCTCAATATTTTCTAGATTTTGAAACTATTAATCCGGCTATTCCAATTTGGGACAATACAAAACCTTATCAGCAAATTCCGTTTCAGTATAGTTTACATATTATTCGCAAACCCAATGCTGAACCCGAACATCTCGAATTCCTGGATGACGCATCAGGTGCAGATCCCAGACCTTCTTTAAGTTACAAACTCATTCAAGACCTAGGAAATTCCGGGACAATTTGGACGTTCAACCAATCCTTTGAATCTGGTCGCATTAATGAACTCTCCATTTTATTTCCCGAATATAAAAAAGAATTGGGAAATATTTTAAATAGAATAAATGATCTTATTACACCATTTCGTAATCTTTGGTATTATGATCCGGCAATGCAAGGAAGCAGTTCAATAAAAAAAGTATTGCCAGTTTTAGTTCCCGAATTGAACTATGAAAATTTAGAAATTGGTGATGGTGCAACTGCTATGGATATGTTTTTGCGATTAGTAAAAGGTGATTCTGAACTCATATTAAAAAAAGAGGAAATTATGTTTAACTTGCGAGAGTATTGTAAGTTGGATACTTGGGCGATGGTGAAGATTAGGGAGAATTTATTAAATAATTAAAAATAATTAAATTATTTTATTAACAATAAATAAATCTAAAACTATGAAAGAGTTAAATGCAGAAACATTCCTAATTGAACATTTAATACATGAAAAAAAATACCGTGATATTGCAGCGGAGTATGGCGTTCCAACATCTCAACTTACACAATGGTGGGATGAAGAATCGCATCTAAGAATGGTAATTGCCAAATCAAACATTTTATTTAATTCAAGATCAACAGGAGCCCTAGAAGGAAAATACGAAAACAATTTTTTAAACAAGGAGGATTTTTATGATTGGTATAAAGTTCAATCTAGAGTATGTGCATATTGTGGAATTTCTGAAGAGAAGTTGGCAATAATTTTTGATTATGAAAAAGGATCATTAAAAACAAAACGTGGACGTGGTAAATCACTAGAACTTGATAGAGTGGACAGCATTTCGAATGATTATTCCCGTAAAAATTGTGCTTTATCATGTTATCTATGCAATAACCACAAAAGCGATCTCATTACTAAAGATGAATTTATTAAATATTTCGGGCCAAGTTTCTTAAAATACCAGGAAGATAAATATTCCGAAGCTATGGCTAAAAGTGAAACAAAATAAATCTTTGAAATTAAAACAAAGGAAATGGGATTATCTCAAAACTATTTTGATCAATTTAATAAGACGTTTTTGGACTATATTAAAGCCCTGTCAGAAACCAAACTGAATAATATTAAATATTGTCTTTTTTATCCAATGTTAGGCAAAGATTATTTTGATAAAAGAGAAATATTAATAATTGGCAGGGCTGTAAATCTTTGGGGTGAAAAAGAAAAACATTGGGACAGCCTAAGTGCCAATGAAGATATTGTGAAAAATGCAATTGATTTTTCATTACCGTATTATGGTGATACTTGCGCAATAAATTGGGTAAACAAAGATTGGGACAATGACGAATCGCATGTCAGATATTCACCGTTCTGGCAAGTTATTTACAAGTTAATTATGCAACAATACGGTTGCAATGATGCTAATTGGTCCTACAAAATGGCTTGGAGTAATTTATACAAAATTGCCCCGTCAGCAGGTGGTAATCCAAACCGAAAATTAGAATGGCAATCTCAATTAGAAAATTGTAAAAAGTTATTTGAACTTGAAATCTCTGAATTACAACCTAAGAATGTAATCATGATAACAGGTTTAGATGGATGGGCTAAAGATTTTGTAGCCGAATACACCGAAGTAAAGGAAACTTATGTTAAAGCAATAGCCAAAATTGGAAACTCCAACATCATTATCACATCAAGACCGGAAAGAAAACCACAACAGGTATTTATTGATGAAATAGCTAAATACCTGGTCAAATAAGTTAAAGATTATCAAAAATCCACATTATTTATAGCCACAATTCTTATGATACACGATAGTGAAACCAATTTTCTTTATTTAGCCGATAGTTTAAAAAAGAAGAAATATGCTCACTTTTTAACCTGTTTTGAAACAGCACTTGATGCAAATAACATACCTTACCAGTTTCTATCTGAAACAAACGATATTTGGATTATAGATTATATGCCTGTTCAAATAAATGATAATAAATTTGTACAGTTTGAATACAACCCTGATTATCTGCAATCTAAATCAGGACTAAAAACAATTTCTGATGTCGAAAATATCTGCAAATCCATCAAGCTCATTCCGAAAAAATCAACATTAGTAGTAGATGGTGGAAATATTACACAAAACGGCAATGCTGTAATAATGTGCGACAAGGTATTTAAAGAAAATGCTAACCTAAGCGAAAAAGAATTAATAAAACAATTAAAAGATACTTTAGAAATTGAAAAACTCTATTTCGTTCCCTGGGATAAATATGATGTAACCGGTCACGCAGATGGTATGGTTCGATACATTGATGATAAAACTGTTCTCATAAACAACTACTCAAAAGAAAAACCTGAATTTCAACGAGCATTTAGAATGGCTCTATACAACGCAGGACTCGATTGGATTGAACTTCCTTATAAACCCTATGAGAACAAACCATCTACCAGCGCTGAAGGTATTTATTTGAATTATTTGCAAATGAAGCAGGCTATATTTGTTCCGATCTTTAAGCGCAACTCAGATGATATTGCCCTAAGAATATTAGAGAAAGTATTTAAAGGGGAGAATATAGTCCCGATTGAAAGTAATGAGGTGGCAAAAGAAGGTGGGATTTTGAATTGTGTGACATGGAATGTGAAGGGATGGATATAGTTGGAAGTATAAAATCAAAATTTCAAATAATGTACAGGGGAAAATTTAAAATCAAATCAATATGAAAACAACTCAAATAACTGACACAATGCCGTTTACACCTCTATTAATATTAAACAAAGATAAAGACTTTATTATAGATACCGAATTTTACCATGGCGAGACCCTCAACAACCAGCCTATAATAAATGGCAAATGTGCTGGGGTTTATATTATGGGCTTTTTACACCCCAATAAGCCAAAATGGTTTATTCCCTATTATGTTGGGATGGCAGGAAAAGACACTGTTATTGAAAGAGTTAGGAGTCATGTTTCAAAAATTTATTCCCCAAAAAGTACTTACAGGCGACTGACAACTAACTATTTTCTTGGTTTAAACGGGATGGTTCCATTTTACAAAGATCCTAATTTTCCATTATATACATGTGAAACACGCAGACCTAATTTAAAACAAGAAAACGAATGGTTAAAAAAAATTGATAGCAATTTTGAGAAATACATATTTTATCTTCACAACAGAGAATTTTTTTTATTAGCTGATCCTTTCCTTAGTAGTCAAAAAAAGCAAGATATTAAAACCCAGTTAAAGGATTTGCCGACACAATGGTCAATTAAGAATGGTTGTAAAGAATTTTTTGGCCAAAATAAACATAATTTAAGATTTATTTATTGGGATATAAACGAGAGTGCATTTAAGCCGCAATTTGAGGATAAAGAAACATTTGCCACCACTGAGGATATGATTAAATATATGGAAATTTTTGAAGCAATAACCAAATTTTCCCTAGCCGGAAAAACTTCGGGCTCAAGCATTACACTTGAAATCTTAAAAGAACGTATGGCTTCTTGTAATATGAAAATAACTTTCATTAATTCGATTGATGCTAATCTTAACTATATTTTTAGAAAAAATCCTTCATTAAATTACCATTCTGAGGATGAATTAAAAAGTGCATATAATAAGGAAAATCCATACACGACAACAGTCCAGTCCTTAGAGTAGTTTACTCAACTCGTCGGCATGGCCGTGAATATCTCTGATGAAATCGATTTTGTGGTGTGTTTCGTTTATATTAAGGATAAGGTAATATTCAATTTCGAAAATGTTTAAATAACATACTATGAAACTTTGAATTATTTAATTCATAAGAAAATATTTTTTTTTGAAACACTTTAGTTTTTTCCTTAAATGAGTTGCCAGCCTTTATTCCAGAATAAGTAATTTCTAGATTTTCATTTATAAATTCAAGATAAATAGCTATAATTTCATTTAACACTTTTTTTTCTTCCGAATTTAAAGATACCCTCTCGTGCTTATGCAGATAATCATATAAATGATCCGCAGTTTCAAGTCGATTTAGTGATGCGATTAAAATAGGGTCATAGGAATAAAATGAAGGAAGTGACCTACCAAAAGACGAGATTGGTGACAAAGAATTATAATTTTTATATCCCGGCATGGTGGAAAAATCATTTTCATATATTCTAATGTTAAGTAGAACAACTAACCCCATAATGGAAGGTGAAAACGACCGTTTTTCATTAACATCTTTACTTATTACGAAGCCTAAATCCCTTAAATCGTTTAGAGCGAATCGCAAATTAGTTTTACATCTCGTAGCTCCTGATGCCGTAACAACTATATCTGCAAGAGTAAATTCAGACTTAAATTTTTCGATAAATATGTCTATCAATTTAAACAAGTCTAATTCCGGCAGATATTCACGAGCCAAAAGCTGAAGGAAATTAAACTGGTAATCAACTGCACGATATGCATCTTTCGCGGCAATACTGCTGAAATTCTGTAAAATGCTGTTGGAAAGAATAGATGTATCTATGCGGTCGTTTAATTTATATTCCCTTCTTAATTTAATAAAAAAACTTTCTAAGTCAAAAACAAATTTATTTACCCTTGATCCTACATTCTTTTTGCCATCAGCTAAAATTATAGTATTATCAGCAACTTCATCAATAAATTGCTTAATAAGATATTTAATTGTATCTGCAGATTCATTCATATAGGTTCCAGATTATTAACAACTATTAATTAAAGTGTACTAAACAAAAGAGAATATAAAATAATGCTCACCCCAGCGCTTATACCATAATTTATCCATATTTTTCGTTTCTTAATATCTAGTGCTTGGTCTGTATATCCATTTAAATAATCTTGATTTTCTCCTATAATGGGATCCTGTTCCGGGATATTTAAATTTTCTAAAGATGGTTCTGTAGATGAACATACAACTGCAGGTATTAAACCAAATAAAGGTGAGATTAAAATTGTTGTAAATACGGTACCTCCTGATCCACAATTTTTACCATGATAATATTTCATTGCGTCCTGTTGTCCCTCTAAATATAAATTACCTAAATCCTCTTCCTCCTCAAATATTTCTTCCTCCTCTTCAATATTTGTAAATACATCCTTACTGCCGTTGGGATAAGTTATTGAAAACACATCCGATTTCAAAACTGAATAAATTGGGGCAATGCCTTCCTTTTGATACTTGATTTCATAAACTCCGACTTCCAATACTTTACATTTTATATCTTCACCGGTTTGCAAGGTAAGAATATCATTATACTGACTATTACTGGTTGTTTGTGAAGAGCCAAAGAGAGAAATTGAAATTAAATAAATAAAAAATGTTACTTTTTTCATAATATTTTTTCTATTTAAACTAAAAGTGATTGAATTATTCCGTTTTAATAAATAATTTTTTAATAATATAGTCTTATTCCAATTGATTTTGATAATGGGTTGACACCGAAATCAAATTTCAAGTTATTGCTTGTTAGAAATCCATTTCTTTTATTCCATTTCATGGCGTACAACGGAGCGTTAATAATTGAGCCAATGTAAACACCTGAAAAAGCCAAACCCATAACCAGGTCGAGGTTATCATTTAATTCATCATCATTTAGATGGTATTGAATAAATCCTGCTAAAATCGCCTCGGTAAAAAAGATGATTAAACCTGTTTTTACCTGACCATTATACATTTGACCTGTACCTGGAACCAAGGCTGAAAGTAAAAAAGAGACTCCGGGATTTTTATCATGTTGAATAAGTGTAATGTTACTGGGGTTGTCTTCATTAGTTGAAACTTGTGCAATTGAGTTAGTGAGAATGCATAACATTAAAATAGTGATTGAAAATTTCATACATGCAGTTTAAGTGGTTAAGAAATTTCGATTTACATTCAAAGACCACGCAACAACATACAGTTTATAACGAAAAATGATATCCGATTTGAAATGTAATGCAGTAAGGTGTGGTTTTCAGCTCTAAGATATGAAAATATTTATTTTTTACCTTACTTTCCTTAATCGACCACCTATCACGGATATACCCGAGCCAATCAAACCCAAGTATATAATTTTATTTATACCCGCCAAAAGCAGTGCTTCTGCAATGCTTTCTCAATTAGAACAAAACGATGGCACCGGAATTATATTTAATACCGAAGCCGATGCAGCCGGAAACGCACTTAAACAAGATTGGGGGAATTATTCTGAAATGTTGAGGAAAGCATGGCATCACGAAGCGATAAGTTGCCTTAGAAGGGCTGAAATGCAGTTTTCAGAGGTTCCCGAGCCACGTTTAAGCGTTCTTTTATCTGGAACGCCATCACAGGTAAACGGAATCATTAAATCAGCTGAGGATGGTTTACTGAGTAGAATATTGTTTTATGCTTTCGCAGGAAAACCGGAATGGATTGATGTTTCACCCGAAGGCAATAAAACCAACCTAACCCAACATTACAAGCAAATGGGAAGAAAGCTAAAAGATATTTATGATTATTATAATCAAAACCCCACTGGATTTGACCTTAATGCCGATCAATGGAACCAACTAAATAAATTATGTGAGCAACGCCTTAAGGAGGTTCATGCCTTGTTTGATGAAGACGCGACCAGTGTAGTTAAAAGATTGGGGGTAATTTGGTTCAGAATGGCTATGATTCTGACCTGCATCAGGAATTACGAAGAAAAAAACAAAACCTGCGAATTGCTTTGCTCCGTGACTGATTTTAATACGGCACAAGAATTATTTGAAATATTCCTGAAACACTCAAAATTGGTTTACAGCAATCTTTCAAAGGTTTCAAATACTCTAAACCCCATGAAACAAAGGTTTTACGATAGATTACCTGTCATTTGGTTTACAAGTAAAGAAGCCTATTCAATAGCTAAAGAATTTAATTTGGAAAACAGGACGGTAAGGAAATACCTTAAGGAATTTTGTGATATCAAACTGGTTGAAAAGGGAAAAATCGGAAATTATAGGAAGTTACTGATGCCAACCATGCCAAGTATGCCGGGATGAAAGGTGGCATGGATGGCATAGTTGGCATGGAGAGATACCTAATTTGTGCCAAACCTGAATTAAGATGTGGAGATTTCATAAATTCGCAAATTAATATATTCCCGTAGAATCCTAAAACAGTTAAGTGCAATGACAAAATTTAAACTCTTTTTTTTATCAATATTTTTTACAGCTCATCAAACCTTTGCGCAAACAGCTACTGAAATCGCAAAATCTGCAATCAATTCAACAGTTTCGATTGTTGCTTTAGACCAGATTGCCCAGCCACTTGGCTATGGCTCTGGATTTATAATAGATGACGAACTAATTGTAACAAACGTTCACGTTATTGAGGGATGTAATTCAGCATATATTTTAAAAAATGGAGAGGAGAAAAAATATACTGTTAGCGGATATGTTGCGATTGACAAAACCAACGATTTAGTGATTTTAAAAGTATCCGGTCTCTCGGGAACTAAAGTTACATTAGGTAACGATTCCTTACCAAACATTGGAGAGAAAATTTATGCCGTAGGCAATCCTAAAGGGTTAAATGGAACATTTTCTGAAGGAATTATAAGTGGTATTCGCAAAATGATAGCGGATGAGGTTTTGCAAATAACAGCACCAATTTCACCAGGTAGCAGTGGAGGCCCTGTATTAAATTCCAACGCCCAAGTAGTTGGGATTGCCTTTGCAAGTTTTACGGAAGGACAAAATTTAAACTTCGCAATTCCAGTAAAATATTTATTGATATTGAAAACAAAAATGGGCTCACTCACTGCCCTCTCTACAGTTAAAGTAGAATTAAAACCTAAAACAAGTGTTAATACTGATATAAAAGAAGGTGTTTCGATTAGGGATATTTCAGTGGAGTATGGTCATTATATTGCTTTTTCCATAAAAAATAATCTCTCTAATAAAATTAGCAATGTCGTAATTTTATTTTTAATCTATGATGAAACAGGAACTGTTGTAGATTATGTTCAAACATCTCGGTATGACTGTAATAATGTTTTGAACTGTGGAATAGAACCATATTTAGCCAAATCTTTTGTTTATGGAAGTGGAGGCGTTGAATTTCATGCAAGTTCTTGTTCATTTATAAAAGCAAGAGTTTTAGATTTTAAAATAAATGAATAATAAAAATCAAAAAAATATCCATAATAATCTATCCGTTTAAATTTTATATGTTAAGATTTTATTAACACGAGAAATAAATAATGAAAAATCTATTCATTGAGAATAGAAATAAAATCTTCAGCAATTATTTTGAAAGAACAAAATTTCCGAATTGAAAATAACACAATGATAAATTTAATAATACATGCAAAACCACAACGAAATATCCGAGTTCATTTGGAACATCAAAGAACATATCCGGGATGAGTATGCCGAAAAAGATTATGAAGAAGTCATCCTCCCCTTTACACTGTTAAGACGTATCGACTGCGTATTGGAAGGCACACACGAAGCGGTTTTAAAAGCCAATGAAAAATTCAAAGACACTGCTTCTCCCGAAGTGCTTGACCAGTTATTGAAAAAAGCAGCCGGACAAAACTTTTATAACAAGTCCGATTTTACTTTGCTAGGGCTTACAAAAGACATCAACAACATTGGCGAGAACTTTAATTCATACCTCAATGGTTTTAGTGAAAACATCAAAGACATTCTTTTAAACTTCAGCGGTGGTCCCGAAAAAGGCCTATCCCCTATTTACGAAACCCTATTACGTAAAGGCTTACTGCTTATTGTTACCAAAGAATTTGTTTCTCCCAAAATTGATTTACATCCCGATAAAGTGAACAACCATGCGATGGGAACCATCTTTGAAATTTTGATTCGCAAATCAAAAGAAACAAGCAACGAAAAAGCAGGGCAGTATTTTACCCCTCGAGAAATTGTGCGATTGATGGTGAACCTAGTGTTTGCCAATGAAACGGAAAAACTACAAAAAGCAGGTGCAGGTATAAATATTTACGACCCATGTTGCGGAACCGGTGGAATGTTAACCACCGCGAAAGATTATTTGCAGGAAACCATAAATAAAAACTTAGATGTTTGGGTTTATGGACAAGAAATAAACGAAAAAACTTATGCGATTGCCAAATCTGATTTGCTAATAAAAGGCGAAGATGCCGAAAACATTAAGCACGGCAATACCATTACTAAAGACCGCTTGATTGGCAAAACTTTTAACTACATGCTTACTAATCCGCCATTTGGTGACGATTGGAAAAACATGCGTGAGTTTGTAGAAAACGAAGCCGAAGAAAAAGGTTTTAGTGGACGCTTTGGTGCAGGCACTCCCGATGTAAGCGATGGTTCGTTTTTGTTTCTACAACACATGATTAGCAAAATGAACCCTCAAGGCAGCACTATTGGTATAGTGTTTAATGGTTCTCCGCTGTTTAATGGCGATGCAGGCGGTGGTTGGAGTAACATAAGAGGTTGGATAATGGACGACCCACACGATTTGTTGGATTGCATTGTAGCCATGCCAAAAGATTTGTTTTATGGCACAGGCATTGGATCTTACGTATGGATATTGAACAATAAAAAACCCGCCAGCCGCAAAGGCAAAGTGCAACTGATAAATGCCATACACCCTCGCTTTACAAAAAAAATAAAAGCATTAGGTAAAAAGCAATACGAAATAAGTGAAAGCGGCATTAGCCTTATAACCGATATTTATAAAGACTATAAAAATTTTAATATTAAAGTTGTCGAAGATGATCCTTACAAAACGGACAAAAAAATTGAACGCACTGTTGAAATAAGCAAGATTTACGATGTTACCGATTTTAAATACACCAAAGTAACTGTAGAACGACCATTGCGTTTGGCCTATGAAATTACTAAAGAAAAAATTGAAGCCTTAAAAGAACACCCTAAGTTTAAGGAATTTACCACAACCAAAAAGAAAGACAAAGCTGCTGCCGAAGCCGATATTGCCAAGGGCAAAGCCATACAAGAAAAAATACTAAAAGCATTAAATACGCTAAAGGGCAATCCAAGAGAAATGAACGATGCCAAATTTTTTGCTGTATTTGAAAAAACTTTTGGAAGCCAACCCGGCAAACCATTGCTAAAAATGTATAGAGATACTTTGGGAGAAAAGGACGAAGAATCCGAAGTGGTTTTTGCAGACCCATTTGATGTACCTAAGCAAAAAGGGCGTGTATGCGACTGGGCAGAAAAACCAATGCAAGACACCGATCTACGTGATAGCGAAAGCATAAAATGGAAAGAAGACATTACCGAATACTTTGAAAGGGAAGTATTGCCCTTTGCCCCCGATGCATGGATGGACAGAGAGAAGGATAAAATTGGCTACGAAATACCGTTTACCAAATTCTTTTACGAATACAAACCCCTGCGTGATTTGAAATTAATCATGGCGGATATTGAAGAACTGGAAGAACAAACAGAAGATTTATTGGCTGAAATAAAAGAAGTGGCCGAATGAGAAAGTATCCGAAATATAAAGCAACTGGTATTGATGGTATTGGCTATGTTCCTGAACATTGGAAAATTATTAAATTAAAATACATAGCTAAAATCTATAATGGTCAAGACCAAAAAGATGTTTTAGATGAAAATGGGAAATATCCTATATATGGTTCTGGTGGCATTTTTGGATATGCAAATCAATATTTATTTGAAGGGCCAAGTGTATTATTAGGTAGAAAAGGAACCGTTGACAAACCAAGGCTTGTGCAAACGCCTTTTTGGTCAGTCGATACTGCATACTATACCAAAATTTCAAAGAAGGTTAATACCCTTATATTTTATCACTTATGTAATCAAATTAACTTTGATTTTTACATATATGGTTCTGCAATACCAAGTATGACGGCAAGGGATCTAAACGAAATTAAATTCCCTCTTTCACCTCTACCCGAACAAACCGCCATCGTTCGTTTTCTCGATTACAAAACACGGCAAATAGATAGCTTTATTGCCAACCGCCAAAATCAAATTGTGTTGTTGAAGGAGCAGTTGCATTTCAAAATTAATCAGGCAATTACTAAAGGTATTAATTCTAAGGCTAAATATAAACAGACTGATATAAAATATGTTCCTGAAATACCAGAACATTGGGATATACGAAAATTCAAAAGCCTGACTTCTATTCTTACCTGTGGTGTAGCAGCTACTCCAGAATATGTTAACGAAAGTGAAGGTATTGCATTTTTATCAGCACAAAATTGCAGACCATTTGCAATGGACTTAAGTAAGTTTAATTACATAAAACCAGCACTCCACAAACAACTTATAAGATATAAAAAGCCACAAAAGGGAGATGTATTAGTTACAAGAGTTGGTGCAGGCATAGGGCAGGCTTGTATAATTGACACTGATTTAGAATTTTCAGTATATGTGAGTTTGACACATATTAGACCTAATAAAGAAATATTAAGCGAATATATTGTTTACTTTTTCAATACAGAATATTGTTACCAATTAAATCACGAAGGAACTGTCGTAGCAGGTGGCCAAGGAAATTTAAATGTAAAAAATGTAGAACGTTATCGTATTCCATTACCACCATTTGAAGAACAAAAACAAATCATTTCCTATCTCGATAATTTCAGATTAGAAATGGATAACCTTATTTCCAAATACCAAAAGCAAATAGATTTAATGCTGGAATATAGGACTTCATTAATCAGCCAAGCAGTAACTGGTAAAATAGATGTGAGAGAATGGCAACAAAAAAAGCAACAAAAACAGTATGAGATTTGATTCACAATTAGAAGAAAGTTTTTACAGACGCTTTACTGAACTCAATTTAAAGTTCATTACAAGTAAAAAGGCTTATGATATCAGGTTAACAAGGCCTATAAAAAGGAATGTGCCTTATGACTTCTCGATTGAAATATCAAATAGGACAATAGCCATTATTGAACTTAAGAGCCGTCAATTTATTGATGTATACGATTATTCTAAAATTGAAAAATACGCTTCTCAAAATAACATACGATTAGTAATTTTAAGTGATGGCGAAACATTCATTATAACAGACCGTAGGAATCCTAATACTAAAGGGACCGTAAGTTTTAATGAATTTGTTGAAATCCTTAATAGTAAAGAGGAAATTGATGTAAATAAACTAAAACAAGAAATAGCAGACAAAATAAAAGGCATAATCACGAATAGTAATTTTCAGTTTTTAAAAGAGCAATTAGATGGTCTACTTAATCAAATTTCCAATGGAATTGACTTTAACGAAATAGATCAAAGTTTTTCATTCAGAAATCCAACTGATATAAACAATATTGAAAACAGAATATTTCGACTGCTATTAAAAGAAGATAAACAACTTACAAAAATCTATCGTTACACAACATTAAATACAATTTACTCAATGCTTAATTACAATTCATTTCGTATGAATTGTCTTGTAGGCATGAATGATACGACAGAAGTAAATTATGCTGAGAATTATATCACTGGAACTAATCGTGATTATACTCAAGCCCCTTGGCAATCAATAGATGCATATAACAGAAGATTTATCTCTTCATGCTCTCTAAAAGAAGACGATTTGACACAATGGAGACTTTATGCTGACGACTCAAAAGGCGTGTGCCTTGTATTTAGTGTTGATGAAAAATTACTTAACACCAAGTTTGTCCTTAAAAGAATAAGCTATGGCGAAAAAGATGGAAACCATCCTGAATTAGATTTTATAAAACAAATAATAGCTACTTTAAAAGACGAATTAAATATTGATTTTGAGTTTAAAACATTGACAACTTGGCGACATTTTTTCAAACCATTTGATTATACCGTAGAAGCTGAAGTTCGTTTGCTTTTTGTTTTACATGACGAAGACGTGAAAAAAGGATGGTTATTAACTAGCAGCCACAGCATTTTAAACCCGTATGTTGAATTTAAACTTAATGATGATGGGCTTCCAGTTCAATTAACCGAAATTGTTCTTGGTCCTAAATGCCCGGAAAAGGAAATCAATCAAAAGCAGTTTGAGCAAATAATTAGAGAATTGAGACGCAAAAAGAAAAAGAAAACTATAAACAACAAAGAACAAGAAGGTGATGAATACAATATTCCAAAACTTTCTGTGTCAATCAGCAAAATAAAAAACTACAGATAGTATGGCAAAGTGGAATACAATATCTCTCAAAGAAGTTATTAAAGAAATTAGCAGCGGTAGAATCGTTTTACCTGTAATCCAAAGAGAATTGGTTTGGGAAACTGAAAAGATGACAGCACTTTTTGAAACAGTATTAAAGGGAGAATCCTTTGGTGGCATAATGACTGTAGTCGATCCAGCTGCTAGAGAACCATTATTTGAGTTTAGAAAATTTATAAGTCATTACCAGCAAGGCCAAATAATTGAGTCAAAAAAAGTAGTTAAACTTGAAGAGGAAACTACATATGTAATAGATGGTCAGCAACGACTTTCAGCATTTTATATTGGCATCAAAGGTGAATACAACAATGAATCATTATTTGTTGATTTATTCAGTGAACATGAACATAGAAACTATAATTTTGAATTTTCTAAAGAAATTGGGAAATTACCGAAACAGGTAGATAATTATAATGGCACATTGAAACTTAACCCACTATGGTATAAGGTCTCAGATTTATATACAAGGTTCGAAGATGGTGGATACGACCACAAAAATTTTTGTGATGATTTCTGCTTTGAACTAGATGAAAATATGTTGGCAGAACAAAAGAAACGAGTTGAAGATAATTTATATAAAATACAAGTTGCATTCTTTAACAACCCTATAGTTGGGCTTTGCGGTGTTCCTATTAACAGAAATCAAAGTATTATTCAAAACCGGTTGAATATTGTTCATCTTTTTCAGAAGTTAAACCAAGGCGGCACGATTCTTAGCGGCTTGGAGTTGATGCGATCTGTTCTAAAAGCATATAGTGCTGAAAACGAAGCGTTCCTTAATGATGTAAAAAATAAATATACTGATATTGGCTTTAATCAAGACGAGATCATAAAGTTTGTTTTCTTATTACAAGACGATCACACCAAAGATATTACAGATATAGATCAGGCGGACTCTGATTTTATTACACAAAAAGAAAAAAGAATAAAGGCCTCACTTGACGGCACAAGATGCTTTCTAAAACATGCAAACTTATATGAATACTTTATTTCAGGTAAACAAAGTTCTATACCGCTTCCTTTCATTGCTTACCATCTATATCATACTACTCAAATTGCAGAAGAAAATTTATCCGGTTATTTTGATAATAGCGAAACCTTCAATCCAAATTTTGTTCCAATCAGAAAGTGGTTTATTTTATCAATTTTAAACCATGCATTTCAAAGAGGGAATGGATGGAATCCAAATACAACTGGCAGGAAAAAGATATTGCAAGTTTTGAAGAAAAATAAGGGTAAAACATTCCCTACAAACCAAATCTTTGACCTTTATAAGAGTCATCCACTGCATGATTTTGATGACAAGATTAATGAAACATGGGATTGGCTAAATTGGTACGATAGAAGCCTTGTTATCTTTCTACTTTATGGTAAACCTACGAACTTTAGGCAGAATGATGTGGACCATATTCATCCAAAGTCGATTCTTGTTAGCAAAGGTATTGAATGGAATAAAATAAACCTGTTAGGAAATTTTCAATACTTGTATTTTTCCGATAACAGGTCAAAACAAGCAGAGGAATTTGGTGATTGGCTAAAAGATGCCTTTGGAACTAATGAAAAAAAATTAAATGAATATTTAGAATTGCATAGCATCCCTGTTAATAAAGAAAATTGGTATACGGATAAATTTGAGGAATTTATTGAAGAAAGAAGAAAGTTAATATTTGAAAAAATTAACAAATTAATTTAATGCTAATATGAGCGGCACAAGAGAAATACATTTTGAAGATACGGTATTCGAATACCTTTCATCAAGTAATCTATATAGTATACGCAAAAGCACCGACTTTAATCTAGAGCATGTGCTTGATATGTCACTATTGGAGCAATTTATAATAGATACACAGCCGGATATTTGGAAAAAATTGGAAAAAGAATTTCCAACCAATGCCATTGAAGCAGTTGCCAATGAATTTGCGAAACTTAGGGATAAAAGAGGGATACTTAATTTAATTCGTGAGGGCTTCGTATTACAAGGCGCGACCATTAAACTCGTTGCATTTAAACCATCCTCAGGCTTAAACCCGGAGCATTTAAAAAAATATGAAGCCAATCGCTTCTCAATCGTTCGTCAGGTTCATTACAGCACCGCCCTGCCGGATAATAGTTTAGATTTGGTCATCAGCATAAACGGTATTCCCATCATCACGTTAGAACTAAAAAATGAATTTACCGGACAAAACGTAACTCATGCTGTAGAACAATATAGCAAACGGAGAGACCCCAAAGATCCTTTTCTAAAAAGCTGCATGGTTCATTTTGCAGTAGATAACAACACCGCTCTGATGACTACAAAATTAGAAAACGGCAATACTCGCTTTCTACCTTTCAACCGAGATACTAAAAACCCAATAATAGAAAACAAGTTCGCAAGTAGTTATTTGTGGGAGGAAGTGCTACAAGCGGATAGCCTGTTAGAAATACTTAACAACTACATTTTTTATGAAGAAGATGACAAAACAAAGGAGAAGACTACAATATTCCCCCGCTACCACCAAAGAGATTGTGTTCGGGAGCTATTAGCAGATGTAAAGCAAAAAGGGGCAGGTGAAAATTACCTTATTCAACACAGTGCAGGTAGTGGAAAAAGTAAAACTATTGCATGGTTGGCTCATCAATTATCAAATTTATTCGGAGGAAATCAGGAGCCGATTTTCGATAGTATCATAGTGATTACAGACCGGATCGTTTTAGATAAGCAATTGCAAAAACAAATTAAACAATTTGAGAAGATAAACGGAACAGTTAGAACCATTACTAAAGGAAGTAAACAATTAATTAAAGCGTTAACAGAAGGTGATAAAATAATAATCAGTACACTTCAAAAATTTGGCTACATTGGCGATATAGCCAAGTTAAAAGGTCGGCGCTTTGCAATTATTGTAGATGAAGCCCACAGCAGTCAAAGCGGTGAAAATGTGAAGGATTTAAAATTAAGCCTTACAACTGATGAAGCCCTGAAAGAAATCATTGGCCATGATGATGAAAACGCCGAACCTAAAGATACCGTTGAGGTTGAATTGGAGAAAATCATGGCAAGTCGTCAAAAATTGAAGCATCTTTCATTCTTTGCCTTTACTGCTACGCCAAAACAAAAAACGCTAGAATTATTTGGCATTCCTGATAAAACCCGGAAAGCTAATTTCAGGGCTTTCCACGAATACACTATGCGCCAAGCCATTGAAGAAGGCTTTATTTTAAATGTATTAGATAATTACATTACAAAAAGTTCTTATTTTGAATTGGTAGAAAATGAAAACGCAGAAGATGAGAAAAAATTTGAGAAGCTAAAAGCCAAGCGCCTACTTTTGAAAGAGGTTAATAAACACCCGTTTGCGATTTCCTCTAAAAGTCATATTATGTTAAATCATTTTATGGAAAAAACCATTCATAAAATTGGTGGAAAAGCCAAAGCTATGGTGGTAACAAGTTCGAGAGCCCATGCAGTGCTATACAAAATTGAATTTGATAAAATAATAACAGAGATGGGCCTAAATATACAAACGCTTGTGGCGTTCTCCGGAAAGGTTGAAATTGCGCTTGACAAATACTCCGAAGAAAACATGAATGGGCCTAATGTAAAAGACATAGCAGAAGAATTTAAAAAACCCGGCTATAAAATATTAATAGTCGCTAATAAATTTCAAACAGGTTTTGATCAGCCACTTCTGCATACCATGTATGTTGATAAAGCATTAGGCGGTGTTGCAACAGTTCAAACTTTAAGCAGATTAAACAGAACCATAAAAGGTAAGCAGGACACTTTTATAATTGACTTTGTAAATGCACATGAGGATATTCAAAAGGATTTCCAAGATTATTACCAAACAACTATCCTCGATAAAGAAACCAACAAACAAAAGTTATACAATTTAAAATATGAAATTGAAAAGGCCGATGTATTTACAAAAGATGAAGTAACACATTTTATTGAAATGTTTATTCGTAAGAAGGTGAAATCAGAGGTGCTTTCGCCCTTTTTTCAAAAGATAGTTGATGAAAAGTATGTTATACTTTCAGTGGATGATAAGGACAAATTTAGAAAAGACTTAAATAAATACGTCCGGCAATATTCCTTTATTTCCCAAATAATCACATTTATTGACACCGATCTTGAAAAGTTCTATTTGTTTACAAAATTACTCTTCAAATACCTACCGTACGAAAAAGAATCATTGCCATTAGAGGTTATACAAATGGTTGATATGGAAAAATTCAAAATTCAGGAGGAAGAAAATGGAAGTATCATGCTTAACCCGATAGATGCAACACTTGAAAATATTCAAAGCGATGGCCATAGAATCAAACCGCCGGAAACAATAGAAGTATTAGAAAAAATCGTGCAAGAAATTAATGATACCTATGCTATTGATTTAGGTGATGATGATAAGGTAGTTAAAGAAATGTATGCCTCACTCAAAACAGATGAGGCATTAATGGCGAGTTTACGGGCCAACAACATCGAGGATGTCAAAAGAATGAAATTGAGGGAAAGTATTGATAAGGCATTACTTAAAAACGCTGAACCTCCTATTGAGTTCATGAACCGGTTGTCCAAAGATAAAGGGTTGGCAAATTATGTTGTTGGTCAATTTTTTCATTTACTAATGCAAGACCTCAAAGACTCTAATATAAAAATTCATTCGATAAAAAATGATGATTTTTCGGTTGCGGCGGAGGAATGAAGCCATAGGTTATCCTTTATTTGTAAATCTATTAGTTTACCATTCTTCCGATGAATTACAAAACGGATTTGATTACAAATAATTAAATAATTAACCAAGACTATTAAAATATGGAGACTTCATACGCGCTCACCTATCAAGAAAGAGTTCTAGCAGAAATCCAACTTTCAATATTTTATTATCACCAATTTGAAAAAAGAGAACTTCCTGGAATATTTATTTCAGATGAGCTTATAAATATTGAAGCTGTAAGCAAATTATCTGGAAAAGATATATTGAGAAAATCTATAGATGATATTAAAAAAGATGAAATTAATAAATATTGCATCGATTTACTGGGATTGTATTGCCCTGAAGATGAGAAAATTATTTTGTTTACAAACCGCATAAAAGACGCCGCAGAAGATTTAAAAATCAAAAATGAGTTGCTACAACAAATAGTTCTATTGCATGAAATCGGCCACTGGATTTCTCACAAATTGGCTTATAAGAAAAAAGATTGGGAATTAGATAAATACAACAAAGCAACGGTTGGCGTTCATGAAGGGCTAGCGCAATTATATACGTGGTGGGTTGTTGAAAATTTTTTGGAGTTGAAAGAACCATTTAATACATTAAATGAACATCAAAGTCCACCTTATTTAGTTTGGAAATACTTTATAAATTCATCACCAAAATCTTTGGTTATATTAAGAGAATTTGAATCTGTCACAAAAGAAAATTGGTTGAGTTATGATTTCTGGATTATTCAACAACCAAATATGAGCATTGAAGGAATTATGAGGGATCATCGAGGTGCAATAACTGGGGAAAGCACGGGTATCAATTAATTTGACATATTTTAAAATTTATATTAATGAACAAACTACTATTAATTGTTACAGTTTTTTTATTTTTATCATGCATTACCTTAGGAGGGGTTGGCTATGATAAAATCAAAAACTTAAAAACGGAGATATTATATCTTGAAGATGAAAATTCAACGCTTCAAGATGAAATTACTGAGGCCAACGATAAGATCGAAGAATTAGAATCAAATCTTGAGGAATGTCAAGATGAGTTAGAGTCACTTGGTTTTGACGCAGATTGGCTTGAATCTGACAAAAGCGATCTTGAATGGGACAATAGTGACCTTCAATCTAACAATGAGGATTTGGAGGATCAAATTGATGATTATAAATCAGAGATCGATGATCTGGAATCAGATATTTACAACCTAGAGGAACAAGTTGATGATTTGAAAGACGAATTGGAAGATTATAAATAAGGGCAATAAGTCACTTGGTCTAGTGGCAAACCAGAGAATATTACAAATTTTAATACAGTAAATTTACATTTTCGAAAATCTTAAATACTTTTAAACTTAAACAAACTTTTATGCGAAAACCACAACTTACCATTCTTATTTGCTCTCTATTCTTTGCATCATGCTCCAGAACAATTTACACCTATACCGGAATAATGGGAAACAATACCCAAACCGAAGTAATACTTGAAAGGAATAACTTCAAAACTTTAGGCACATTCAGCGGAACTATTACGGAGAAAAAGCTAAGCCGAGATAAAACAAATGTCGAAGGCATAATTAGTCAGGCGCGCAAACAAATGTTGGAAAATGCAAAATTAGCCGGTGTAGAACTAACCGGCAGCAGAACGGTAACAAATGTTGCGGTTGATTTGATTCAAAATGATGTGAGGGTTATTGTGACCTATAGTGCTACGATTATTGAGTTTACGAATTGAGAAAATAACAACAATCTATTAATAAATTACATAAGTATGAAAACCATTCTATTTATACCAATTATTTGCACATTATTATTTGGTAAGCTCCAAGCCCAGGAAGGTATTTCGTTAACCAAGGTTGAAGAAATTTACACATTGTCAGAGATAAATTATACAGGTGAAAAAACAATAACACTTAAATTAAACTCCGGCCTAATAATTAAGGTAACTCCTGTTAATCCACCTGAATTGGATGAATTATTTTATGAAAAAAGCCTTGCCAATGGGCAATTGCAATATAAAGATTATGATCAAAGCAAAAATGATTATTTCATCAAGAAAAAGAAAAAGAGACAAAAAGCAGAAAAAACAAATACAGAAATGTTAATGGAACTTGCTGAAATTTTGCTTGAAAATAGTAAAATAACTGAAGAACAATATAACAAGGTTAAGTTAAGTGTAGAGAATAGAAAAACTGAAGCCGAACCTGAAATAGAATCAAATATTCCAATTGCAATTAACCCATTTTATTTAAATAAAAAATATTTGAGTGTTTATCAATTGACAATAGAAAATCTAACTGCGAAACCAATAATATTTGACGAAGAAATCAATTTACTCTTTGGCGGAAAACTTTATTCTAGATATTCCACACAGGAGGTTCTAGATCTTTATAAAATTGAAAACATTAACAATTTTTCAAAAATAAGTTTACTGATAAACGAAAACCTATCAGAAAATATTTTAGTCCCAGCAGGAGTTACTTTTTCTAAATACATATGCACAGAGCCAATAAAATATGAAGCCGGTAAATTATCGTTAATTATTTCATCCTCCACTAATAGCGCAACTGCAAATTGGGATATAGATATATCGACAAATGAAATTGAGAAGACTTATACTTACAATGTTTTTGATTTTTATATTACCTCCAATACAGGCCTTGACTTTAGTAATATGAGTGATGACGATGGCGTCTTAATAAGTTTTACTGACAATGTCGATTTTCACCTATTAGGACAAAAATTATATGTTAATCAAGATGATTTGGAAAAACCAATTGACTTTATTGCATTGTTCATTTATCTTGATAATGCATATTTTACCTTTACTCAAGTAGTTCCACAAACATATTTAGATATTAATAAAAAGCGTACAGAAGATATTGAAATCGAAACAATAAGAACCGAAAAGGTTAAGAGGAAGTTAGATTAACATGCGAGAACCTTATGATTTTTACTTTCTTATCCTATATTTGTATTTATTGTGAATGAAGAATTAGAATTAAGAGCCCCGAGCAATCAGATTGAAATTTTAAATACACTTTTGAAGAAGTGTTTATTCAAACTTTGATTAACAGAATGAATGAAAATGAAGATGTTTTTGGCAAGATTATGGTTAATTCTGAGTTTAAAAATGATATTTAGGAGTGGTTGATAAGGAAAATATATCAACGATTTAATAATAAATTTATATAAATTAATATTATGAACGATATAATTAAACACAAACAAGAATTTATTGATGAACTTATGAAAATTGGGTATACGGTTTACATCAATAGGGAGGATCTGAGTGAAATCCGAATTAAGGGGAAGGATACATCAATTGTTTGTAATTTAAAAACTACTAGACACAAAACACATCTAGAACATTACGACATAATATGGTATGGTGTTGCTGAGAATGTTCTGGATAGAGTAGATTATGTTATTCTTCTGCCATTAGACACAAAAACTTTTTATGTAATTCCTAAATCTTTGCTATTGGCCAATAAAGAACTCTTTTTTAAAAGTGAGGAAGGTAAATATTCTTTTCATTTAGTTTTTTCAGAAGAAATGATTACTGGTTTGCAAAATAAAGGATATATAGATTTATCGGGCACCTATGGAATACTATTTCAGCAAGATTTTAAATTTTCTGACATAAATAGCCCAGAGTTGCCATTTTTTCCAAGTTTGAGTTGATTTTAATGATAATACAAATAATTATCTTTAATTTTTGCAGTGAGAATTTGCGAATTTGTTGAAATAGCAAATTTTTTAACAGTCAAATTAATTGCTTATGAACAAAATTCTGATAATTACAACCTCTGAGATAGAATTTGAGGCATTTTCATTTTTATTAAAGAAAAGGGATTTAGAGTTAATTAATATTGATTTTGGCACAACTATATTTGGTTCTAAAATTAATATTAATAAGCAACAAATAATTATAATAAATTGCCAGGATCCATATTCCGGATCTGGCAAAGTAAAATTAATTAAAGTAATAGAAAAATTAAAACCCAGTCATATATTCTTTTCAGGAATAATTGGTGATGTAAGTCGAAGTGATATAAAAATCGGTGACATAGTGGTTGCTGATAAAGTAATTAATTTCAGTCATATAAAGTTTCCGAATTATACACGTTCAGAAAGTACCGAAAATCTTTCAAATTCTCGCAGCTTAATAACAAAGGCAAAATCAATCAAACAGGAAGATTGGTATAATGGTTATAAAAAAGAAAGTAATTCAATTGGGAGTAGAATCCCAATGATTCATTATGGGGCAATAGCATTAATTGATAAAATAGAAATAAATCAAATCGAAATTGATAACATCAAAAATTATAGCGAGGAATTATTAGCCATCGACTTAGACACAACAAGTGTTGCAATCGATTTAAAAGATATTCCAAGGTACAACCCTATTATATTAATAATTAAATGTGTTTCAGATCAACGTGATAAGAAAATTGATGTAAATAAGAATATGTTTTGCATGATAGCGGCATCCTTTACTCTAAAACTAATTTTTGATAAAATTTTACCTGAAGATGTAAAAATAAAAAAATCAGATAACCCTACGAAGGATAAAGTTTTTGAAAAGGATTCTTTAATTAACGAAGATTTTTCAATCGGAGTTGGCTCAGTTCTAAGTAGAAAATTTGATTTAGAAAAACCGTCCCTTAATTCACAAGAATATGCTGAGGCAATTGCCGAAACTCTTTCTTCTAGTAAAGGGGAAATTTGTTTTTCGTTACTTGGTCATTGGGGTCGAGGAAAAACTTATTTAATGCGATTGGTAGAGAAAGAATTACAAAATAGTTATGACACAGTATGGTTTAGTGCATGGAAGTACAAAGCCAAACCAGAATTATGGGTTCATTTATTTGAGACATTTAGGGACAAAATATCCCAAATTAAATGGTATAAAAGAATACCAAGTATTTTTAGGGGAAAATACATTCAATTGGGTTATTGGCCAATAATTGTTTTATTAATTAGCGCATCATTTGTGTTAATTCCATTTGGATCAGTAATAATATATTTACTTGGCGTTTTTGGCATTATAGGATTGTTTCGATTTTATAATCTATTTAATTATGGGAAGAGTAAATTATCGTTACTTAAAAAATACTTATTTTTTACTCAGTATACTGATAAACTCGGACTTCAAGCCACATTGGGATTAGAATTAAAAAGTCTATTACGAGGTACTTATGGAGAACTGAGGTATACCAAGAAATCAATATTCGGAGGTGTTTTTTGGTATTTATTAAGTGTAACAGCATTTGTATATTCATTATTTTCAGGACTTACAGACAACAATAATTTCCCCCATTTTACTAACCTTACACTTTATCCAGCACCTTTGACATTACAAATCATAGTTTGGATTGTTATAATTTTGCTCATTCTATTACCCTTTTGGTTATTTTTTATCAATATTTCAAAAAATAAAGTCCTTTTAATTGTCGACGATTTAGATCGAATCACTCCTAATGAAATGCTCGACATCATTGAGTCTTTAAAGTTATTACTCGAGGACGAAGAAATAAATTCTATTTTACAAGTTGTTATGATATTCGAAGAAAATTCAATTAAAACTGCAATTAAAAATAAATATCTTTTGCTTGAAATTCCTGATGCAGAAATCCAAGATACTAAAAATAATTCTAAAAGAATTTATTTCGAAAATATGCAAAAACTTTTTATCGCCCATTTGCGTCTTCCTCCAATAAATAGCAAAGAAAGTGTTCAATATGCAACATCATATTTAAATTATAAAAAGGAAATTATATGTTCCGTATCGAACAACTCAATTACAGCGGAAAATGTATCAAATAGTAATGCAGATACTTTAGGGAATTTACCAGCGGATACTAAAACACCACAAGTAGAAACTCAAAATCATTCAAAATTATTACCTAACTTGGAAGAATTTTCAAATGATGAAAAAGTTGCAATAATATCTTCGATTGAAATTTTATCAAATAAAAATAGCAATAACTGGGTTACAATTGGACCAAGAGCGATACAAAGTTTTATATTTACTTACAAATTAGGAAGAAAATTATTAGAAGCGAGAGGTATTGAGCAAGTAAATCCAAAATTATTATCGAGATTGATAGCTTTTACATTTTGGGGCGATGATATCAATATAAATAAAGCCACTGGAAGCCACAATGATAGGGAGGCTATCTTCGCTGTTTTAGACGAAATATGTTAAAAGGATTTATTTTTTCGATAATTAAGCGAGCCTTAAAATTGTGAATTTACTTATAATCGGGACTCTCTTAATTCAATTTCTTTAAAAAGTAAATCTCGAAGAGCCTTCTGAGGTATCTCAATCGGATATAATCGAACTTTTGAATTTTCTTTCATTATAAAAACAGGTTCTAGATTTTCGTCTAAGTCAAATTTGTATTCGGTTAAATATAGATTGACAATCTTTTCTGTGTAATCCCAAAATCTTTCATCGAATCCAATAGGGCCTTTGAAAAAATTCAAATGTAAAGTAGCACCATTTGCCGAATGGGCAAATCGATTTTTCATTTTTACTAAATAGGTAAACTCTCCGGTTGTAAATAAAATGTATTCATTAGGTTCAAATTTGATAAAAAATTTAATGTTAAAAGCTGATTGATATTTTTGCAATGATTCATTAAGGTTTTTGAGAATTTCCTGACCGCAGTTAATAAATAATTTCCAACCTTCATCATTAGCAATTATTTTATTCTTTTTTTGGGTATGTAATTCTTTTAATTTAAGATCGTTTAGTTTTGTTTCTAAATCCGGTAAAGTATTACCGTCTAAATTCGGCAGCTTGCCTAATAATGGTTTTTCAATGAGTGGTCTATCCAAGATAATTCGAATCAATTCAAAAAATTTGGTTTCATATTTTTCATCCACTCTCATATCATGAAAAATCCTGGTTTTTAAATAGGTCGGGCAGCTTTGTTCTTTATCGCCACTGCGAAGCACTGGAATTATTTTATTTTCGGATGTACCGTGGTCATAATATTCCTGCGAAATGATTGAATACTCGAAACCAACTCCACCTTTTCGATTTGTAGCTTTTGAATTGTATTCCGGGGTCAAAATAATTAGTATCTTGTCTGCTAGTACCGCTCGCTCCATAAAAAAGGTCATCTCCTTCCCAGCACTCAATTCATATTGGTCAAGAATAACATCAACTCCATTTTCAAGTAAATCCTTGGAAAGGCTTAAAATCCATTCAGTATGTTCAGCGTTATCATGAGAATAGGAAATGAATACTGTTGGGATCATCTTACTCAGTCGAATTAATAGGGTTATAAAGTTAAAGTTAATCGGCCTGTGAAATACAACAAATTTGAAAATTGTATAAAAATATCCGTTGTGTCGCAATACGAAAATTCCAATTTGTGTGCAAATTGTATGCAAATAAAAAAGCTCTCCGCTTTAAAAATCGCTGAGAGCTTAGTCTTAGTAGTGACCCCGACAGGATTCAAACCTGTAACCTTCTGATCCGTAGTCAGATACTCTATTCAGTTGAGCTACGGGGCCTCTAAATTGTTTGTTTTGATCTCTCAAAACTCCCAATTATCCCGCAAAAATAGCAATAAAAAACAAAACCTCCGAAATCTTAATTTCGAAGGCTTGTTATGCGTTGTTTGTGTGGAATTATTTGTGGTTAATTATTTCTCGTCTTTCTTAATTTGTCCTTTGCTTAAGCTGTCGCGCATTTCGGTGTCGGCTTGTAGGTTTCGGAGTTTGTAGTAGTCCATGATGCCTAAATTGCCGCTTCTGAAGGCTTCAGCGATAGCGCGGGGTATTTCGGCTTCTGCTTCTATCACCTTTGCACGGGCTTCCTGGGCCTTTGCTTTCATTTCCTGCTCAAGGGCTACTGCCATGGCGCGACGTTCTTCGGCCTTCGCCTGAGCGATGTTTTTATCGGCATTTGCCTGATCCATCTGGAGTTCGGCACCAATGTTCTTTCCAATGTCAATATCTGCAATATCGATTGATAAGATCTCGAATGCAGTTCCGCTATCCAAGCCTTTGGCCAATACCGTTTTAGAGATATTATCCGGATTTTCCATTACCGCCTTGTGGTTTTCGGAAGAACCGATAGTAGTTACAATACCTTCCCCAACACGCGCTAAAATGGTCTCCTCTCCTGCTCCACCCACTAATTTCTGGATGTTGGCACGAACGGTAACCTTTACTCTGGCGATCAGCTGAATACCGTTTTTAGCAACAGCTGTTACCGGAGGTGATTCAATTACTTTTGGATTAACACTCAGTTGCACCGCTTCAAATACATCTCTACCCGCAAGGTCAATTGCAGTTGCAGCTTTAAAATCGAGTGGAATATTCGCTTTATCGGCACTCACCAAAGCATTTACCACGCGTTTGATGTTTCCACCGGCTAAAAAGTGAGCCTCCAACTGATCGCGTGTAAGAGGTATACCTGCTTTATGCGCAGTAACCATATTATCCACAATTGCCCGCGGATCAACACGACGCCAGCGCATCAATATCATCTGCAATAAACTTATACGAACCCCTGCAAGCTGGGCTGAGAGCCACAATCCGAACAGTCGCATAAATATTAAAAAGAAAATTAATACCGCTAGTCCTACGACTATTACAAGTATTAATACTGCTTGTTGTGAATCCATAATTATTTATTTAATAGGTTTTACAAAAATTTTGTTGTGCTCTTTTTTTACGATCTCGATTTCGGTGTCCTTTTCAATAAAATCTGCCAGGGAATACACCGTTACCCGTTCATCATTTGCAAATATAGCCTTTCCCTCGGGACGAAGGTTAGTTAATGTCTTTCCGTGATCGCCAATATTAAAATGAGAAAGATTTTCATTATTCACTTTACCCGTTATTTCCGTTTTTAAAGCCCATTTTTTTGATTGGGTGCGTTTATATCCCCAATAAATAATGCCGCCAGTTGCAAGTATGGAACCTGTTAACATCCAGTTTCCAATAGTATTTCCGTACTGATTATATGCCATGTATAAACCTATACCGGCAACTATTCCTCCCAAAATGGAAAAAACTGAAAATCCAGGGATAAAAAAGAATTCAACGAAAATAAAAAGTATACCAACTGCAATAATTGTGATGATCAGGATCAAACTCATAGGATGCTAAGGTAGGAAATAAAATGGACACGGGGTTAGGGACAAAGGACACGGGACACGGGACACGGGACTTGATATAAGACATTGGAAAGGGGACATAGGACGGATAATTTTTCTGAATTATGAAAGTACTGAAAGAGCGATACATTTTGTATCAACAAACTTTAGTAAGTGGAACATGTGTAAAAAAAGAGGAAACACTGATGACGTGGATCGGACGGATAAAAAAAGATAAATAATAAAAGATTTTAAATGGGGAATGGAGGTTTGTCTTCACTTAAATCCCAGTCCTGAAAGGACGATACATCTTGTAACCACGGACTTCAGTCCGTGCGAACTAAAGATATATCGATTAGCAAAAGTCCTGAAAGGACGGTGTATCTTGTAACAACGGACTTTAGTCCGTGGTTCGCACCGTGAATGCCGGATTCACGACTCACGATTCACGAAAAAATTGTCAAGAGTCATTAGTCAGGAGGAAAAAGCTTCGGCTTACATGGAGCTCACTCATTACTCATAACTCCCGCCCGACAGGGTCATCCGGGCGGGCATTTCTCATCCCATCATTGCAACACCGAAATATACGTTGTCCAATACGTATAATCTGAATAAACATTTACATATTCATCCTTTACAATATCGTAAGAGTAGGTTCTTACATTTTTAATTTTGACTGTGAATTTTGTGTCGGCATCAACGTAAGATTCTGTGCGTTCGGGAACGAAAACGATGGTGTTTTGTCCGTAACCCTGATGATCTTCTAAAATTGTTACACCTATTTTTTTATTGTTTTCGAAAATTTCGACGGTGCAACTATCAAAATATGCATTGCTTAGCGAAAACGACCATCTATAAATATAAAAATTAAGGGGCGAATAATATTCAGGTGGCCAAACTACATATTGTGTATCGTAGGGATCGGTTATTTTATCATCATAATTAGAATCCTTTCCACCTAAAGCCCACAAGGCCATCGCACTTCCTGTGCTGCCATGTCCGAATACTTTTCTATATGGATTTAATATCCATCTTCTGTGGCCAACAGCCTCGTTATTTCCACCATCATCATCCACCTGACCCATTAATGCATCAATGCCATCATATCCCAATGATAAATTAGAATTATTTGCACCCATATATCCATCCGCTGTAAAACATTTCCATTCTTTTGGGGGATGATGGTCCAGGTCTCCGTTAGCAGACATCATCAATGCTGCAGCCTGACATTTTGCATTCCATTCTTCACGCAAAATACATTTATCGGGAACACCCGCAACTCTTCGAACATAATTTAATGCTCGCAGAAATTTTTCCTGATCCGCAGCAGTTAATTTACCGGGATCACAGGTTTCAGTTGAACCATTCCATACAATTCTGTCAGTCCATGAATCGTAACTTTTAAAATTTGTCTGGTAATCATATAATACCCATTTTTTATATAATGCATTAATTGTTGCATCGTTCGGAAGCATTTTAATTTGTTGACGCAATAATACACCTGCCTCACTGAATTTATTTTTATCGATATAAGATAATATCTGATTAACTGCTTCATTTTGCTGCAGCAATCTGAAGTTTTTATTTTCCGGAAAAAGAACAGTTAATTCATACATATTTATATTTGCTAGATAAGCTGAATCCGATTTTTTTAACAGCGAATATATTTTAGTTTCATACGTTGTAATTTTTGATTTATCAGAAGTAAGTCTTTTAATATTGTATAATATTTTAATGCCTTCTGAAAATTTGTTTTGTGAGATCAACGAATCTACTAAAAGATACATCCCCTCCTCTCCTGGTCTACCATTTTGCAAACAAGAATATATTTTTTTATAGGTATTGCTTCCATTCAAGTCGCAGGAAACATTATTTACTGAAAGCACATTATTCATTTTTGTTCTTGATAATATTCCTGAAACCAAAGTATCCAATGCATTATATTTTTTATCGCGACAGGCATACAACGATAATAAGGAATCAGCCTTTAAATTTTCATTTGTGGTGCGCAATGAATTATAGTAATTAAACACTACGTCCCACTTTAATTTTTCAAATGGTTTGGGGTCGATTAAAATATCGTTAATGGTATCAATATTGGATAAAAACACATCGAAAATTCTCGCTTCCGTATATCCAAACATAGACGCCGACTGGCTTTCCAGAAATTCAAGATATTGGTTTTCAACATCGCTATTTTTAAATAAAACACAAGCTCTGTTAAAAATGGTATAAGCATTTGCGTAGTCGCGATCTTCGTAAATGGAATAGGCTAATTCAACAAAGGCTTCGGATAAATATGGCTCGGGAATTCTGCCATATTTTGCGTCAAGATAAATTTTTGCTGCTGCTCTATTGTAATAATCTGCTGCGAGGGCAGTTTCCTCTCTGTCCATACATATTTTCCCTTTTAAAAAATAATATTCGGGTTGGGGATCTATATTCAGTATTTTATCCAAAAGTTTTTCCGACTTCACAGGTTTTTCGTTGTCGTAATAAGTTTGGGCAAGTTGAAAAACATTATCTAAAATAGTATCTACTTGTGCCTGGTGAGCGGGAATAAAAACTTCTTTTTTATCTTTTAAAATAATAAAATCGAGGGTGGTAAGAGAAGATTCAACACCAAGAGGAAAATCTTCTTGAGTTTCCGGATCCAATGCTAGGTGCATATTTGATAAAGCCTTAATTAAATAGGCATCCAGATTTTTTGAATCTTTATCAATCGTTTTTTGTGCAAGTGAAAGTGATTTTTTGTAGTTGCCGCTGTTATATGCATCTACAAATTTTTGTGCATCACAAAGTAAAAAGCACAGAAGAAAGGCCGCAGTTAAAGGTATGTGTTTCAATTGAATAGAATAACGGAAAAGAGAAAAAAAATAGTATTTGAATGATCGAATTCGTCCAGATGAAACGATCTTTTGCCACTAAGGCACAAAGAACACGAAGGTTTCACAAAGAAGTAATTGAAGAGAATAAATTGAATATTTTCCAGATGCCTTATCCACTTTTGGCCGGTAAGACGGTAGGTACGGGAAGGTTACGGGAAGTAGTTTTAGTTTGAATAATGGATAAATTCCTAGTGTGTATTTTTTTTGCCACGAAGGCACAAAGAACACGAAGGTTTCACGAAGAAGTAATTGATGTGGAAGCCAATTGTCCTTTTCCCATGTCCTATATCAAGTCATATGTCATATGTCATATATCCTATGTCCTATTGGTAGTGTATATTTTTTTGCCACGAAGGCTCAAAGAACACGAAGGTTTCATGAAGAAGTATTTGAGGAGGAAGTCCTTTGTCCCTTTCCCATGTCCTATATCAAGTCCTATGTCCTATGTCATATGTCTTATGTCCCTCAAAGTAACAAAAGTCACTCAATTACATAATGGTTTAACGTACCTTTGCAGATGGCTAAGAAAATTTCGCGGTTCGGATCTGTTGTGCGATTGAAATGTCCGAAGTGCAGGGAAACAGATCTCTTCGTAAATAAAAACCCCTATAATTTTAATGAAATGGCAAAAATGTATAAGACCTGCAGTGTTTGCGGACAGCGTTTTGAGCCGGAAACAGGTTTTTATTATGGAGCCATGTATCTGAGTTATGCAATAGGTGTTTTCTCCAGTCTTATACTCTTCAGTGTTTTTAATTTTGTTTTAGGCATTTCCACCACGTGGGCCTTTGTAATGGTTGCAGTTATCTGGATCGGAATCTCGCCTTATCTTTTTCGGTTTTCAAGATCGCTTTGGTTGAATTTATACGTAAATAATCATCGTGACCTGTAGGGGCAATTGACAATTGACAATTGATAATTGATAACGGGGTAACTGCTGTCATTGTTAGGCTTAAGCTCCGAAACAAAAAATGAGTAATGAGTAATGAGAAATGAGATTGCCTCGACTAAGCATATAATATTTTATTAATTCATTTAACTTTAAAGTAAGAAGTAAGAAATCTCGCCTGACACCTTAGTCAAATTCTAAATTGTCCATTAATTAAAATTTGTTTTAGGTAAGAAAATAAAATTCCAATCCAAAGTCAAATCAAAAATTGTCAATTGTCAATTGTCAATTGTCAATTTCAAAGCCCCGCCATCCACACCATCAATTTCTCCAATTTTGATTTTATTTCTGCGCTGCCGCAGGTGTAGTTATTTATTATGATGCAAAATGGTAGCAGGTCACCGTTTTTTGTTTTTACGTAACCGGAATAGGAACGCACCTTATACATGGAACCACTTTTTGCGAAAATTTTTCCATCGGCTGAAGTATTTGCACCAATAGTTTTCAGGGTGCCTGTTTGGCCTGCAATGGGTAACGATCTTTTGAATACTGAAAATTCAGGTTGATTTAATTCGTAGTTCAACATTTTGCACATTTGTTCAGTTGTTATCACATTTAATCGCGATAAGCCACTTCCATCCTCCATATTAAATCCGATAAGATTTATTCCTTTTCCTGTCCAATAATTTTCCACTGCTTTTATTCCGGATGAAGTGCTTCCATCATTTAAAATAACTTTACCTGTGGTTTTTAATAATGTCTCTGCGTATAAATTATTGCTTTTCTGATTGGTATGATAAATAATTTCACTTAAGGGTGGAGAGGTATATTGAAATAACAATTTACGAATAGTATTCACTTCCAATTTTTCCCTTTTCATTGCATAAACTGTGGTGGCTTGTTTGTTTACTTTTACCCCATAGTTGATTAACGCTTTTTTTAATTCAAGTGCTAAAAATAATGGAGGATCAGGCATGGATCCATCAACGGTATATGCTTTTCTGTTTGCGGGAATAGTGCCTACCACATATCTATAATAATTATCAGGTGCACCGTAAATAAATGCTTCATCTCCACTCCCTCCTACCGTTACATCATTCCACACTGTTAATCCCTCTATTTCAGGAAATATGCTGTCAATTTTTGATTTACTACTGGTGGAAGAATAATATAAGGTATAAGAATTTTCAAATACATTTAATCCGTAAGGTCCCGCACCATAATATTGCCCTATATCATCCCAGTTCCAACTACCTGGTGTTGCATAATCTTCGAATACACTTGCATCTGCAATTATATTTCCTGTAATTTCTTTAATGCCTTTATTTTTGATCATAAGTGCCCAGATAGAAAATAAAGAATCAAATCGCAATGTGGAATCTAACCTGTCGTTCCCCAATGTTGGATCACCGGATCCACGCACATATAAATTGCCCGTTAAAATACTGTCCTTCGAAATTGTTCCGTCATATTCGATAGCAGTTTTATATCTGTATTTTTCTCCAACAAGATTTAAAGTAGAAATAGTGGTCACCACTTTCATACTCGATGCGGGCACCAAACTTTTTTCGGAATCGAATTCCGCAATTGTCTTACCCGTTTTAGGATCCAACAAACAAAATCCCCAACTTGCATGCACAAGATCTTTGTCGAGCGATAATGCTTTTAATCCTCCATTGAGTCGGTTTAGCCCAATGCTATCGATCTTTAATTGAGCAAATAAAGGAAAACCGGATATAATTAATAATATATAAAAAAATAGTTTTTTCATGTGACTTTGGTAATATTAATAATTGGATAAATTAAATCCCTAAAACATCCTTCATTGTAAAAATGCCTTTTTTATCCTTTATCCATTTTGCCGCAAGTATTGCACCTTCTGCAAAACCCTTGCGCGAGTTTGCAGTGTGAATTAATTTAATTTCATCTGCCTCAGAAGAATAAATAACTTCATGTGTTCCCGGAACATTTTCAATCCGGTGGGAAATTATTTCGAGCTCTTCCTTTATCGAGGTTTTATTATTTACCCAACTATTTTTAGTTTTTAATTTGCTCAATATTCGTTCTGCCAGTGTGATAGCAGTTCCGCTCGGAGCATCCAATTTTTGTGTATGATGTGTTTCTTCAATAGCAACATCATATTGCGGTTGTTCACGCATTATTTCTGCAAGTATTTTATTTATCTCGAAGAAAATATTTACACCAATACTAAAATTCGTCGCATGCACAATGGACCCGTTATTTGCAAGAACATATTCTGTTACTGCTTCCAGATTGTCGTACCAGCCTGTTGTGCCTACTACTACAGGAATGCCGGCATCCACGCAGGTGTGGATATTCTGCACAGCGGTTTTTGGTGTTGTAAATTCAATCGCTACATCCGCCTTTTGTAAATTTTCTTTGGTGAGTTCGTTTACATTGTCTTTATCAATAATTAGGACAATGTCCAAATTTTTATCTGCATTAACAATCTCCTCAATTGCCTTACCCATTTTACCATATCCGATCAAAACAATTTTCATTTCAGACTGAGTTTTAGATTTACTCCAAAAGTATTAAAATCATTTTGTGTTAAATTACCTTTCGGTAAAATGAATGGCTGCACATGCAAACTCAGGTCGTCGCTTACATCAAAATCGTATAAATGCGCATCAACCACCGCATCAACAATATTTAATATATATACTACCGAAGTTACCACCACTAACAGATCGCTATAACGTTTGGTATTATCTACATATTGCAACAAAATTTCATCACTTGTGATATAATTATAAATTGTGGCGTTAGTAGTGGAATCACCATCCGTTCGATAAATATATTCCTGCCGCAATTCTTTATAAAAACTGTTCCAATAATATACAAAATACGCAGAGGTTCCGATGCCTGCATATACTATCGGAATTTTCCAATATTTTCCATTATACGCCTGACCTAATCCGGGAATTACAGCACTATACAAGGCAGCTTTACCAACCGAATGTGGTTCGTGCGACCATAAATTTTTATAAAAAGGAGTTTTAATAGTGTCGGTAGAAATTTCTACCATAACAGAATCAGATATTACAGAAATTGTATCGGTAACAGGAACAGAAAAAGTATCTACCTGAGTGAAACTTAGTTTTGTGAGGAATAAAAAGAAGATACAAAATATTTTTCCATGTTTCACACGCAGTAATTAATCTTCAATTAATTCTTTTAACCGGAAGAGATCATCATCAGAAAAGAAGGAGATCACCATTTCACCTTTACCTTGTTTATCTCTCTTAATTTGCACTCTTGTAGCCAGGCGCGATGCCAAAGTATCCTGAACTTTTCTAATTTCATATGGAAGTGCATTTACAGTTTTTTGTTTTACACTCACTTTTTTATTGTTGTAATTGCGCACCATTTCCTCCACATCGCGAACAGAAAGATTTTTAGACAGTATCTCCATATAAATAGCAATTTGTCCTGCAGGATCTTCCAGTGCTATTAATGCACGTGCATGACCCATAGTCATTTTTTTCTCTTTTAATCCGCGTTGAAGATCAGGAGGTAATTTTAATAAACGTAAAAAATTGGTGACAGTGGTTCTGTTTTTACCTACACGTTCTGCCAATGCCTCATGTGTTAAATTACACTCATCCAATAATCTTCTGAAATGTATGGCCACTTCTATTGCATTGAGGTCTTCGCGCTGGATATTTTCTATCAGTGCTATTTCCAGCATTTCCTGATCGTTGGTTGCACGAACAAATGCAGGAATTTCTTTTAAACCTGCAAGTTTTGAAGCCCTAACACGACGTTCCCCTGAAATAAGTTGATATTTATTTGTCCCAATATTTCTAACAGTTATGGGTTGAATAACACCGTGAATTTTTATGGACGCACTCAATTCCTGCAAAGCAGTTTCATCAAAATCTGCTCTTGGTTGAAAGGGATTTAACTCAATATTTTCGAGAAGAATATTATTGGTGGATGCCATTTGCTGCACCTTCTTTTTTTGCAGGAAATCGCCTTCGGCATCTGAATTCATACCTTCGAGCAATGCTCTTATACCCTTTCCGAGATCGTTTTTTTTCTGGCTCATTTTTTAGCTCCCATTTCATCGGGAGAAAATACCTGACTTCAACACAAGTTGAATTCGGTATAACACTATAAATTTAATCAATTTTGATTGATATTCAATAATTCGTTTGCATGGGTAGGATTAATTCCACCGTTATTTTGTAAAATTTCTCTGGCAAGATTCAGGTAATTGATCGCTCCTGTGCTGTCGGCATCATACATAATAACAGGTTTACCGAAAGAAGGAGCTTCACCCAATTTTGTATTTCTATGAATGATAACATCGAATACCATCTCTGAAAAATGGCGTTTAACTTCCGTTACTATCTGATTACTCAAACGCAATCTGGCATCATACATGGTCAATAAAATTCCTTCTATCTGCAATGGATTGTTTAAACGATTTTGCACAATTTTTATTGTATTGAGTAGTTTTCCTAAACCTTCAAGGGCAAAATATTCGCACTGCACCGGAACCAAAACTGAATCGGCTGCAGTTAGTGCATTTACTGTGATCAATCCCAATGATGGAGAACAATCGATAAAAATATAATCGTAATTATTTTTCACCTCGTCGAGAATTGTTTTTAAAATGCGTTCTCTGTTCGGGTGATTTATAAGTTCAATTTCTGCACCAACAAGGTCGAGGTGAGATGGTAATAAATGTAAATTGGGAGTTTCTGTTTCCACAATAGCATCTTTTGCCTGTTTATCGTTCATCAGACAATCGTAGATATTTATGCGATTTTCTTTTGGATCGAAACCAACACCGCTGGTGGAGTTTGCCTGCGGATCTGCATCAACCAATAAAGTTTTAAATTCAAGTACCGCAAGACTTGCAGCGAGGTTGATGGCAGATGTAGTTTTACCAACTCCACCTTTCTGATTTGCTATTGCTATTATTTTTCCCATGATTGTAATTTGCGGTTTAGGTCGTTATTATATTGTGTTATTTTATTTCTGCTTCCTCTCCTATTTTCATCAGAATTAATTTTTTATCCTGATACCCGAAAATAGCTGTTGATTTTTCATGATCTATTTTAATGTGTTCTTCGGTATCGTAATGCATCCCGATTATTTTATCGCACTTAATATATTTAGATGCAATAAGGGCATCTTCCACACCCATTGTGTAATTATTTCCTATGGGCAAAAATGCAAAATCAATTTCCAGATGTTTTCCCAACAATTTCATATCGTTGTGCAATGCTGTATCTCCGGCAAAATAAAAATTGCCCTCCGCTGTCTCAAAATAAAATCCCACAGGATTACCTCCATAAGTTCCATCAGCAAATGAACTGGAATGCACTGCATTCACCATTTTTACCTTTCCGAAATCAAAATTCCAAACTCCTCCAATATTCATTGGATGGAGATTGGTAAGACCATGTCGTTGAGCCCATTTATAAATTTCCCAATTCGCAACCAACATTGCTTTACTCTGCTTTGCAATTTTAAGAGCATCTGCAATATGATCGTTGTGTGCGTGGGTGATAAAAATATAATCCGGGATTATTTTTTTAATGTCGATAGCTGCTGCGAGGGGATTATCGGTAATAAAAGGATCAAAAAGGATGGTTTTCCCACCAGTTTTCACCTGAAAGCACGAATGTCCGAAATAAGTTACCAGCATTATCCTTAAATAATTAAAGCGTAAAGTTAAACCCTTACAAATCCGTAATCGACGAAACGGGAACAAACTTTTAAACAGGCTTTTTGAGGCTTGTGGATAAGTGAGGGGGCATTTTGTTATTAGGAAATTATTCTTATGGTGAGTGGTGAGTGGAGAGTGGTGAGAGAGGGTGAGTAGGGTGGTAAATAGTGAGTGGGAGGCAATGAGCAAGGTTGATAGATTAATTTCATTTTAGAACTGATTGTTTCAATGTATGTAAACAGAACTCACGATTCAATGAGTAATGAGTTATGAGTAATGAGTTTGATCCTCTTTGCCGAAAAGTTCATGTTCTAATTAATGTTCAATGTTCGCTGTTACGGATTCACGACTCACGATTGACGATTCACGAAAATGAGTAATGAGTCTGATCCTCGATAGCCGAATGTTTTTACTCCTGACTAATGACTCTTGACAATTTAATGAATCTTGTAAAATTTCGCCAGAAATTTAGACTCCTCTCTCCTTTCTCCTCTCTCCTTTTCGGATTCACGACTCACGATTGACGATTCACGAAAATGAGTAATGAGTAATGAGTAATGAGTTTGATCCTCGTTAGCCGAATGTTTTTACTCCTGACTAATGACTCTTGACTTTTTAATGAATCTTGTAAAATTTCGCCAGAAATTTAGACTCCTCTCTCCTTTCTCCTCTCTCCTTTTCGGATTCACGACTCACGATTGACGATTCACGAAAATGAGTAATGAGTAATGAGTAATGAGTTTGATCCTCGATAGCCGAACCGGGGGGGGGTGTAGCCTAATTTTACTCCTGACTAATGACTCTTGACTTTTTAATGAATCTTGTAAAATTTCGCCAGAAATTTAAACTCCTCTCTCCTTTCTCCTCTCTCCTTTTCCGGATCCACAATTTTCCCATGATCCAAATCATTCAAAAAATAATTTTCATTATTTCCTTGTTTATTCAACATTTCCTATATTGCAACTCTAAAACCAAGGAGGATAAAGATGAAAACTTATAACAGCGAGAACATCAAGAATGTAGTGCTGGTGGGCCATTCCGGCTCCGGTAAAACAACACTTGCCGAATGCATGTTGTTTGAAGCCGGAGCTATCAACCGCCGCGGAACTGTTGCCGATACAAACAGTACTTCTGACTTTAATGAATTGGAACACGAGCGAGGGTACAGTGTATTCAGTTCGGTGATGCATGTGGAATGGAAGGATACAAAGATCAATATTATAGATACACCGGGAATGGACGACTTTACAGGGGAAGTTATTTCTGCTTTTAAAGTTGCCGATACAGGTTTATTAATGCTCAATGCCGCACATGGTGTGGAGATTGGGACAGAAATAATCTGGGAATATGCCGATCATCTGAAAAAACCTATGATTCTTATTGTAAATCATGTGGATGAAGAAAAATCTGATTTTGAAAATACAATTGATCAGGCAAAAGAAAGATTCAGTAAAAAAGTTACGGTTGTTCAATATCCATATAATCAGGGAATAGATTTTAATGCAATTATCGATGTATTAAATATGGTAATGTATAAATTCAAACCTGACGGAGGTAAACCTGAAAAATTACCAATTCCTGCAGAGGAAATGGATAAGGCAATGAAATTGCACAACGATCTAATTGAGACAATTGCAGAAAATGATGAGGGATTAATGGAGAAATTCTTTGATAAAGGAACTCTTGAGGAGGATGATATGGTGAAAGGATTAATGTTATCTATCCGCAACCACGAATTATTTCCGGTATTCTGTATTTCTGCAAAACACAATATGGGAAGTGGACGCGTAATGGGATTTATTGATAAATGTTGCCCTTCTGCAGCCCATATGCAACCGGAAAAATTAACCAACGGAAAAGATCTTCCATGTAATTCATCAAATCCAACTGTGGTATTTATTTTCAAAACAGTAAGTGAACCACACCTTGGCGACATGAGTTATTTTAAGGTGTGCAGTGGAAAAATAAGTACGGGAATGGATCTGAATAATACGAATACGAATAATAATGAGCGTATTAGTCAACTGTTTGTTTTACAAGGTAAAAAACGAGAAAATGTGGATACGTTAATGGCAGGTGATATTGGCTCTACCGTTAAATTAAAAAAGACACATACTAATAATACACTTGCAGTAAAAGGACAGGATGTTGAAGTAACGCCAATACATTTTCCTGAACCAAAAGTGCAAGCAGCAATTGAAGTTCATAATAAAGGTGATGAAGAAAAAATGGGACTTGCCTTACATCACATTCACGAAGAAGATCCAACAGTTACCATTGATCACAATATGGAATTAAAACAAACTTTGGTAAATGCGCAAGGTGAATTACATCTTCAGGTAATTAAATGGAAAATCGAACATTTATATGGAATTAAATTCGATTATGTAAAACCAAAAATTCCGTACAGAGAAACTATTCAAAAATCAGTTAAATCAGATTACCGACATAAAAAACAAAGTGGTGGTGCAGGACAATTCGGAGAGGTGCATATGATAGTGGAACCATATTATGAAGGAATGCCTGATCCGAAAGATGTTACGGTTCGCGGCCGTGAAGAACACGATCTTAAATGGGGAGGAAAATTAGTATTTTATAATTGTATAGTTGGTGGTGCAATTGATGCGCGTTTTTTACCTTCCATATTAAAAGGTGTGATGGAAAAAATGACCAATGGTCCGCTTACAGGTTCCTATGTTAGAGATGTTCGTGTGAGTGTTTATGATGGAAAAATGCATCCTGTCGACAGCAATGATATGGCATTTAAATTAGCGGGAATGATGGCGTTCAGAAATGCATTCCGCGAAGCTGATCCAAAATTATTGGAACCTATTTATGATCTGGAAGTATTAGTTCCAGGAGATTATATGGGTGAAGTAATTGGAGATCTGCAAACACGCAGAGGAATAGTTATGGGAATGGATAGCGATGGTCATTATCAAAAAGTAATTGCACGAGTTCCATTAACTGAATTATACGATTATTCATCCACTCTCCGATCATTAACGCAAGGCCGCGGAAAATTCTCGCGCAAATTTGCGGAATATGCACCGGTTCCTTTTGAGTTGCAAAAAGAGTTGATGAGCAGTCATAAAGAAGAGCTTACGGAAGCATAAAGAATGAAAGAATGAAGGAATGAAGGACCTCGATCTCACAGGTTTGGGAAAGCTGTGAGGTCTGAGCGTCAGAAGTAAAAAATTTGGAATGTTAATTGGTATATAAAAATTAAGCCACGAATGCACGAATTTTATTATTCGTGAATTCGTGGCTAACCTTTTTTTATATCTTATTTATTTAATAATCGAAATTGTTTGATTTACATTTTCATCTTCCACTTTTAAAAAATAGAGGCCATTATTTAAATAGGAGAAGTTTTGTTTTTCAATATTTTTACCTGTCCATAAGATCTGACCAACAGAATTTAATAATGTGTAATTATACGTTGCTACACTATTTTCAATATTAATATTCGAGGTAAATGGATTTGGGAAAATGCTTAAATTATTATCATTAACGGAATTAATTCCATCGATAACAATTGTTACTGTAAAACATTCGGAAGTATCGCTGCAAATTCCGTCGGATACAATAACTGCATAAGATCCGGATTCTGTTGCTGTAAAAGTTTGATCGGTTTCACCTTCCAGAAAAGTATTTCCATTTCCGCAATCTATCCATTGATAAGTTGCATCAACTGCATCGGCTAAAAAACCATTTTCCATATTAGTGGTTACGCCAACATTAACAGCGCACCAGGTTATTTTGCAATATCCCGGAGCTCCGAAACCAGGACCTCCACCATTGCCATTTCCACCTCCACCTCCGCCGCCATAATTCGCGGATGTTCCTGCAGGATCAGTAACAATGCACGATACATCAGTAAAACCTGCTCCTTTTCCACCATCAGCTGCCGGTGCTCCACCGCCGATTCCGCCATCACCACCGGGAGTTAAACATATACCTGTCCAGGCAATGGTATTTCCACCTGCACCGCCGTCACCCAATGGTCCTGCAGCGCCACCGCCGCCGCCACCGAAGTAAGTATAATATCCACCACCACCAATTCCACCGGTATAATTACTGATATTTCCTCCTGTTCCGACACCAGGGGCACCACCACCACCAATTTCAGGATTTGGAACAGAAACACCATTTTCTCCACCTGAAGCTGATAAAAATCCTGTTACTGTAGTTGTACCTGCAACCGCACCTGCACCAACATATCCTATACTAATATTTATTTCATCAAGCGGAGTTACGGAATATTCGCCTTTTGCAAATCCTCCCCCTCCTCCTCCACCGGTTCCATTAAATCCACCATTTCCTCCAGCTCCCATTACTTCAATGGTTACAGAGCTTACATCAGCGGGAACGGTAAAGGTTCCTGATGCAGTAAAAAATTGTTCCCCGGATTGTGCATTTAACATTCCGGAAATTAAAATTGTTGAGAGGAGTACATGTATTCTTTTCATTTTTATAAAATTTATATTTATCCTTATTAAAATAATGGTGTAAGTTACACCATTATTTGCATAGGAGGTTTAAAACGATATAGAAATAAAAAGTTAAATAATTTAAAAAAATCGCAATCCAATAACATAACCAAGTGATAATGAAGTTGTAATTCCATTACCCCCAAATTCCTGGATCGTATTTTCTTTGAGTGGAACTACACCATTGTCGTAAACTTCTACATTTAATACCGGCCCTGCATAAACAGTGATCTTATTATTTGCAAATGTATAAGACGGGGTGATGCGCAATTGATTAAGTATATGCAATTGATCGTAATTAAAATCAAACTGATCCTCAAAAGTATTCCAGATCATGCCATCAATATCTACGGATAGAGCTTTATATGCAGGAATGTGACCTCCAATTCCCAAACCATAACCATAACGCAATGTGTCAGAAAAAGGAGAAACACCAAAAGCAAAAATATTATAAACATATTTACTTCCAACTCTCAATCCGATATTTGTTGTTAATATATCGCTGGTAAATATGTCGACATCAAATATTCCGTTGCGACTGA
The DNA here is from genome assembly GCA_016706865.1 of Bacteroidota bacterium. NCBI lineage: Bacteria > Pseudomonadati > Bacteroidota > Bacteroidota bacterium. Next base: position 1,096,615 of record JADJIS010000003.1, read on the forward strand.
AACTCAATAAGCCAATAGAAACACCATCAATGGTATCAGCAATATTTACAAGACCTATTTGAACGCCTGTTACGCTCTTTGCCACATTCACCAAACCTATTTGTGTACCCTGTATATTATTCGCAAGATTTAATACACCCGAGGCTTGAAATCCTGTTGCATTATCAGATAAAGAAACATTTGCTACACCCGCAGCCTGAAAAATAATTGCTTCTTCTTTTATGGAGGATGAAACATTTATTACGCCTGCTGCCTGCATTCCTTTGATTTTACCTGTATTTAAATTCGCAACTCCTGCAAATTGTCCTCCAGTTAAAGATTTCCCAGCATTTAAAACTCCGGCACCTTGAATTCCCATAATATTTCCTGCAACAATATTTGTAACTCCGGCAAATTGACCACCTTGCATATATCCTTTATCAAAATTTGCTACTCCTCCAACTTCAAGCCCTTGAACCGCACCATTATATCCCTGAATAATATTTACTGAAAAATGGTGTTTGTATTTATAACTGTCGAGACCATTGGTTCCCAAAGGTGTAAAAAAGGAAAGTTGTGCATACCTGTCGATAAAATCACTGGAATCGGAAGAGGAATTTGAAATATTATTTTTGTTATTACCTGATGTAAGATCAACAGTTGTATCACGATCAAATATTTTCTTTTCAAATAATTTATCCAGAAAAGTAAATTCTTTAGAAGATGTTGTATCAACTGAGATATTATATTCCTCCTTTTCTGCAGGTTTTAGTGCTGTTGTTTCACTTTCTTTTTCATCATTTTTCTTTATTGTATTTTGTGAAGGATTTTCAATCGGCAAAATTGTTTTATTAGGCTGATCAAAGGCGAGAGTTTCTTTCGTAATGATATTATTTTTTTGAGTAGTATCCTCCTTTACAATTGGATCAATTACAGCAGGATCATTTTGAGTTTCTGCAGTAATATCTGTTACTGGATCGTTTAATTCTTCCTCAACAACAGGTGTATCCAACGATTTCAATTTATTAAGACCCTCCTGATCAAATTTATCTTCATTTTTAAATGATTGATCTACAATATCACTTGTTGCTCCTTTGTTTGCTAACTCTTCCCCTTTGCCGGTATTGTCTGATTCATTTTCTTTAAAATTATTTAGATCGTTTTTAATGGTATTATTTAAAGGTTTAGTTTTATTTGCATTTACTGCCTGTATCTCCTTTTTATCATAATTAATTTTTGCACTTTCAGCTCCAATTAATTTATCTGATCCTGTTTCATTCTCCGACAATTCCAAAACAGGAGATTCTGCTTTGGATGTAATTATATCAGCATTTTCATTTCCTGCTGTTGAATTTGAAATATTATTTTCAATTGATCGCACACTTTCATTAGCAACTTGATTATTTTGTGTGGATGTTTGATCATTCAGTGTCACAAAAAGTGTAACTACTGTTCCTATTATTATTCCTCCTGAAAACATGGTCCATTTATTTTTTAATAATTTTTGAAAAAAGTTTAATTTAGGTGCAACAACATAAGCAGCCAGCAAAGCATCAAAATTTTTGTGCCTGTTAATTACCTCATCGGGTAATGACTTGTATTCGGTTTTAAATTTTATTTTCGTCATGGCTGATTATGCTTGAACTGTTATTAAATTTCGCAATCTCTCCAATATTCGGTGCACCTTTACTTTCGCAGTATTTTCTGAAATATTGATAATTTCAGATATTTCTTTAAAGGATCTTTTCTCGAAATACCGCATCTCAATTAATTCGAGTTCCTGTGGTTTTAATTTTTGTAATGTTTTAAATACCAGTTCGCGATTTTCCACTTCATATCCGGCAACGTCATCTTCCAATATTTCGGCTAATCCTGTATTTTCAATACATACAACACGCACTTTATTTTGATCTCTGAAATACTGCATCAATTCATTGTGAGCAATTCTGTACAGCCATGAAGAAAAAGGGAACCCACGATATTCGTATTTAGCAATATTCTGCATTGCTTTTAAAAATACCTGTTGGGTGATATCCGCACTTACTTCTTCATCGTCTGTTCTACGATAAATAAATAAGTATACCGGTTTATACCAGAGATCATAAAAATATTTGAAATTTTTAGGATCTTTTTTGGCTGCTTCTATCCTCTCCTGCTCTTGCATATTATTTTATCTACAGCAGAATTAATCAACGTGAATTAATTCACCGCTACCGGAAATTTCAGCTGTAATTGCAGGTGTTCCTTTATAAAATATGTTTCCGCTTCCGCTGATTTTAACATACATATCCGTTGAAACATTTGTTTCTATGTTTCCACTTCCACTAACGGTAAGATCAGCAAATGAAACCGGGAAATAAAATGCATGTAATTCGCCTGAACCACTTATATCAAAATTAAGACTGGTTCCCGAACCATACATAGTAATATTTCCTGATCCGGAAATATCCGCGTCAACAGAATTTGTTTTGCCAATAAAATCCATATCTCCCGAACCACTAATATTGAGATCAAGTATATCAGTGATTATAGAGTCCACAGTATTCACAGATCCTGAACCACTGATATCAAATGAAATAGAGGGTGAAGTAATTTTATTTTGAGTGATCATACTTCCTGAACCACTCATACTCAATGAAGATATTGCAGGCATGGTGATATAAACCAACACAGGCTCAGAATTATTGATACAGTGATCAGATTTGATCTCCAGTTCGCCTCCGGAAACATTTGTTTCAATGTTATCGAGAACATTTTGTTGAGCGATAAGTTTAACTTCAAATTCGGAGCCCTGTGTAATATATACAGTAGCATCTATCTCGCTGCTTACTCCTGTAAAACCGGATTCTGTCCGCATTTCTGTAATTACAGCACCTGATCCGTTGATACATGGCCATTTGTCGCCACCGCAAGAGGCCATAAACAGTGGAATTGCGGCAAATAATAAAATTGTTGACTTAAATTTAGATCGTTTCATTTTTTAGTTTTTCTATATAATGCAAACATTGCCACAAAGTTACAGTCAGGAAAAAAAATATTTGGTGACAGAAATCCGTTAGGTGAATCTGTGAACTTTCTGAGAGTCGGTATGTGGGATATTAAAAATACTGCATATTTATCCAGAGAATCAGGCAAAAAACAGGTATTGGTGTGAATGAATGTATAGGCAGATGTAAATTAAAATGTATAATCCACAGACCTTCAGAGGATTGAAATGCAGACTACATCTAATATTCAGGAAAATTTCAAAAGGTTATGAACTCTCCACACTTGTTTTTTGTTTCAAAAGCTGTATCTTAACGAAAAAAATTAATTGAATGAATACCAAAGGAAAAGGAAGACCGGCTACCAGAACGGCGAAATTGATCGACGGATTTTATATTGAAGTAATGAACAAAGGTCAGAAAGAAAGGGGCATAAAGATCAGAAGCAAGACAAAAGCTGAGATGGAAGATGCTGCCAGACGTTATGCTAACAGCAAGGACGTGGTTATTTTAGGCGAGTACAAGAACGATGCCTGGGTGAAGTAGACTTAAGAAAAAGTTGATTATATTTTTATACCATATCTTAACAGGGTATGGTATTTCTATTTGTGGGAGTTTGGAAGGGCTTAAGGGGTTTTATTCGGAGGCAAGATCACACAGGCCTCAAACTGTGACTGCTACTGCGACTGCGACTTGTTGAAAGGGTTGGCAAGGTTAGCAGGGTTTAGTACGGAGGGAAAATTCGGAGCGACTGAGGCTTTCGCTCTCAGGGGGGGGGGGGGGGGGGGGGGGGGGGGGGGGGGGGGGGGGGGGGGGGGGGGGGGGGGGGGGGGGGGGGGGGGGGGGGGGGGGGGGGGGGGGGGGGGGGGGGGGGGGGGGGGGCTCGTGGAGGGAAAATTCGGAGCGACTGAGGCTTTCGCTCTCAGCGAAGGTCTCAGTAATGCAGGATCACCCAGACTGAGGCTTTCGCTCTTTGCGAAGGTCTCAGTAATGCAGAATCACCCAGACTGAGGCTTTCGCTCTCAGCGAAGGTCTCAGTAATGGTATATTCAAATAAATACTCCTGCTTCATGTACTGTCAAAAAAAACCTCCTTTTTTGTACGTTTTTTTAGTAATTGGGCTGAAAAGCTTCAAATTTTACAAATTTTGCAGGCCAAACCCCTATAAGTTGCAAAAAAATGATTTGGCACAGCAATTGCATAATGCTTATTGTGTGTGTTTTCATGGGGATAGCAGAGATTACCTTAACGGTCTTCTCTGCTTTTTTTTTGTATTAAATTTATCGTCCTTCCAAAACCGCTGAAACACTACAGAAACGGCTTCTATTATTATAATACTCTATTCATTTCCTGATACAAAATCGCTTGGCATAGCAATTGCCTAATATATTATTGTGTGTGTTTTCATGGGGATAGCAGAGGGAACCAAAACGGTGAACTCTGCTTTTTTTATGTAATCATTTCTCCTCCTCTCTTGTTCCCTAAAAATATGTCTAAACATCAATAAAATCAAGGGTTTTCGGAGCTTAATTTTTAATCAACTTGTAGGAAAATGATCGGCTTTTGTTATATTTTTTATTAAAATTGACTAAATAGAAATCAAATTCACTAATAAATTGATAGTTGATGGCTCAAAATCCGGGTGAAGCGCATAGAGGTATACTTGGGCATTGTGGTACAATTTGGGGAATCACTCCACAAAAGTGTGGAACAATTCCTCAAACCATTTCTCATGGCCAAAAGCCATATTTTAATTATAAAAAAATCATATCCATTTCAGTAATCTTTTTTCGGTTCGGATATAGAGAAGCGAATTTTAAAATTTGATTTTTGCTGCCTTCCCGTCTTATCTTTGCGCATGACTGAGAAAATACTCATCCTCGACTTTGGATCTCAATACACTCAACTAATTGCCAGAAGAATTCGCGAACTCAATGTTTACAGCGAGATAGTTCCCTGCACCAAAATTCCAGACCTTACAGATGATGTAAAAGGAATTATTTTATCCGGAAGTCCTTTTTCCGTTTCCGCAGCTGATAAACCAGCATTTGATATAGAAAAAATTTTAAATAAACGCCCAATACTTGGTGTTTGTTACGGAGCGCAGTTCATGGCTCAATATTTTGGAGGAAAGGTGCAGCCATCCTCAAAAAGAGAATACGGCAGGGCATTTCTGCATATTCTGGAAAAAGAAAATGAATTATTTTATGGAGTTGACGACGAAAGTCAGGTTTGGATGAGCCATAGTGATACGGTAACTCAAATTCCACCCGGATTTCATCTAACAGCAAAAACAGCAAGTATTGATGTTGCTGCCTATAAAAGTGATGAAGGCAGGTTCGATTTCCCGATCTTTTGTATACAATTTCATCCCGAAGTAACTCATACTACAGAAGGAAAAACGATGCTTCGCAATTTTGTAGTAAATGTTTGCGGATGTAACCAATCTTGGACCCCGGAGTCTTTTGTGGAGGAAACGGTTCTTTCTATCCAAAATACGGTAAAGGACGAAAAAGTGATTTTGGGCTTGTCGGGAGGTGTGGATTCAAGTGTAGCCGCCATACTATTGAATAAAGCAATTGGCAAAAATCTCATATCCATATTTGTAAATAATGGTCTGCTGAGAAAGGATGAGTTTGAAACCGTTTTACACAGTTATAAGGATATGGGACTTAATGTAATTGGAGTAGATGCTGCGGATGAATTTTTAGATGCCTTAAAAGGAATTTCTGATCCTGAGTTGAAGAGGAAATCGATAGGAAAAGTTTTTATTGATGTTTTTGAAAGGGAATCTAAAAAGATCGAGAATGCAAAATGGCTGGCACAAGGAACTATTTATCCTGATGTGATCGAATCAGTTTCTGTTCATGGTCCTTCTGCAACCATTAAATCGCATCATAATGTTGGGGGCTTGCCTGAAAAATTACATTTGAAGGTTGTGGAACCACTTCGTTTTCTGTTTAAAGATGAAGTTCGCAAGGTTGGTGAGACCTTACAATTAAAACACGAAATATTGCATCGCCACCCATTTCCCGGACCAGGGCTTGCGATACGGATAATTGATTCCATAACTGCGGAAAAAGTGCGTGTGGTTCAGGAAGCAGATGCTATTTTTATCGGACATTTAAAAGATTCGGGTTGGTATGATAAGGTTTGGCAGGCAGGTGCAATTTTATTACCTGTGCAAACTGTTGGAGTTATGGGAGATGAACGGACATATGAAAATGTGATAGCTTTACGTTGTGTTAATTCAACGGATGGTATGACAGCCGACTGGAGTCATTTACCTCATGAACTTTTGTCGAAGATATCATCCGATATTATTAATCATGTAAAAGGAATAAACAGGGTTGTATATGATATTAGTTCAAAACCGCCGGCTACCATTGAGTGGGAATAAAATAAGATCTTTCTTATTTGTTTCAATGATATTTACGATATCATCCTGTGGTCTATTTAAAAAAACCACAACAACCACGCATGATAAACCCAAAAATGATAACACAACAGTAATTACAGAAGATAAAAAAACGGAAACAAAGGAAACAGATACAAAAAATCCGGATACCATTTCTTCAGAAACAAAAGGTAAATCCTGGGAAAAAAAAGACATCTATAATATTGCATTACTTCTCCCCTTCTCTCTTGATGAAGCTGAACTCGATAAATTAATGGATGAAGAGAATATTACAGGATATCAACCATTGGGATCATTGGAGTTTTACGAAGGCGCATTAATGGCGCTGGATACTTTGAAAAAATTAGGTGTAAACTTAAATGTTACTGTTTACAATAATAAAAAAGATAGTTTGGCTACGTCGGTTTTAATGCGTAGCGAGGAATTTAAAAAAATGGATCTAGTTATAGGTCCTGTTTTTAACGATGGATTAAAAGCTGCTGCTGAAATTGCTAAAACGAATGAATTATTCACCATATCTCCTCTTTCTCCGGCAAATAATATTACCAGTGGAAATAAATTTTATTTCATGGCAAATGCCCCTATCTCAACGCAATTAAATAAAACAATAGAATATGTGATCAAAGAAAATATGCGTGCGAATTTTGTGGTAGTATATAGAAACGATAAACCCAATGAATTAAAAATAGCAACAGAATTTAAAACGGAATTTGAACTTGTAAATAAAAATAGAACTGCAACATTAAAGGAGGCTTATACTTTTTCAGGAATTGCAGAAAGTCTTAATGAAGAAACAAATTATGTTTTTATTGCGTCAAATGATGAATTATATGTGAATGGATTAGTTCGGGATCTTTCAAAATCTTCGCGTAACAATTCTATTACATTGTTAGGAATGCAAAATTTATTATCGCTGGAATCTATTTCGCTCGATTATTTTGAGACCTTACATTTTCATTACCCTACTTCTTATTGGGTAGATCAAAATGCTCCAAGAGTAAAAAGATTTAATGAAGTATTTACAGACAAATATGGTATCAGGCCTTCGGAATTTGCCTACAGAGGTTACGATCTAATGCTTTATTTTGGATCCGTATTAACAAATTATGGTCCGGCCATTGACGCTCAAATTGATAAACCCAATCCGGCGATGCGTTATATGTTATACCCATTAAAGTTCACTGCCAGTTATACTGCAGATAAACAAATACAGTTTATTGAGAACAGCAATATCACGATACTGAAGTATGAAAATTTCCGTTTTGAAAAGGTGAACTAAATTTCAATTAAAAAATTTATTCCTCATCAAATTTATCATACCCGAGAATGGTAAGCATACTGTTTACGGTTTGTTCTTCCGCAAAAACTTCATAACTTAATTTTCCTTCGGCATCTTTCTGGATAAGGATATGTTTTGGTGAAGGTATGAGACAATGTTTTGTCCCGCCATATCCGGAAATACTTTCCTGATATGCGCCGGTATGAAAAAATCCTATATAAAGTGGTTCACCTGTTCCAACAAGTGGCAGATATAATTCGTTGGTATGTGCTTCAGAATTATAATAATCCATCTGATCGCATGTTAAACCGCCTATATTTATACGCTGTACTTCATTACCCCATTTATTTACAGGTAATAAAATAAATTTAGAATTAATTCCCCACGCATCGGGCATGGTGGTCATGAGAGAATTATCTATCATATACCAACGCTCGCTGTCGTTCTGATGTTTTTCAGATAATACCTGAAAAATAAATGCACCGCTTTCAGCAACTGTAAAACTTCCAAATTCAGTATAAATATTTGGGCAAGGTACATTGTCTTCTTCGCAGGTTAGTTTTATTTTATTTAAGATCTCCTCGGCCATGTAAGGGTAATCGTATTCAAATCCCAAAGAACTTCTTGTTGGCCAACCTCCGCCGATATTTAATGAATCCAATTCGGGACATACTTTTTTTAATTCGGTATATACTTTGAGCGATTTTGATAATTCATTCCAATAATAAATATTATCACGAATGCCGCTATTGATAAAAAAATGCAGCATTTTTAATTTGAATTTTGGATTTGGTTTTATTTTACTGAGATAAAAATCTTTGATCTCCTTATATCTTATTCCTAAACGCGAAGTATACAATTGAAATTCCGGTTGCTCTTCTGCAGCAATTCTGATCCCGAGATCACATTCGTAAATTATGGTGTTTTCATATTCGTCAAGTTCTTCCATGTTATCGAGCACAGGAATAATTCTGAAATCGAGATTTGCCAGTTTACTTATTCGTTGGGTATAAATTTTTGTTTTAAACCCATTGCAAACGATAAGAGTATCTTTCGACAACATTTTATTGAGATATAATTTTTCAATAATATCAATATCGAATGCAGAAGATGTTTCCAAAAAAATATCGTTTTTTAGTGCTTCCACCAAAACGTGCGCAAAGTGGGAGCTTTTAGTACAATAACAATAATTATAGGTGCCCGGGTAATTTAATTTTTTGATGGCATCGTTAAAATATTTTTTTGCACGCTGAATATTTTCAGATATTTTGGGAAGATAAGTGATACGCATAGGCGTTTCATACTCATCTATCAGTTGTTTAAGTGGAATTCCGTTGAAGTATAAATAATTATTTTTCACTTCGAAACCATCCTGCGGAAAATAGAAGGTTTGCTGGATGAGGTCAAGGTAGGTATTTTTCAATTCTTTTGATTCATTTTAGATTGTAAAAGGATAAATTTTTCTTGCGGCACAAAAATAATAACTTTGCAAGTATGAAACGAGTAAAAGTTATTTCGGTTAACAGCGAATTAGGTGCCGGCACAAGAGGTTCGGGATTAGGCTTTGATGCGATACGAGTAGCAGCGTGGAGTAAAGGAAGCAGATATTTCAAAGAACATCCACCAATAATTCTTCAAAGTAACAACGATGAGGTACTCGATGATATTGAAACTGCATATTCGGTTAAGATCCAGTTCATTGTAGAGATGTACAACAAAATTGCCGAAATGGTGATGGCTTGCATGAAAAAGAAGGAGTTTCCGGTTATCATCTCAGGAGATCACAGCAATGCCGGTGGCACAATCGCTGGAATTAAGATGGCTTTTCCTAAAGATACCTTAGGAGTTATATGGATAGACGCCCATGCGGATCTGCATTCTCCTTATACCACCCCTTCCGGTAACTTACATGGTATGCCCTTGGCGACAGCTACAGCATTAGACAATAAGGTTTGCCAGATAAATCAGCCGGAAAAGAAAACCATAGAAGCCTGGGAAAAATTAAAGAAACTTGGTGGAATATCTCCGAAGATCACATTTAAAGACCTCATTTATATTGCGACCCGGGATATGGAGAAGGCGGAACGTTTTATCCTCAAAAAAAATAATGTGCGTATTTATTCCGTGCAAAAAATGCGGGAAACCGGCATTCAGTATGTAATTGATGATGCAATGAAACGTTTGGCGCATTGCGACAGAATATATGTATCTTTTGATGTTGACAGCATGGATGCCAATGTTTCGAGAGGAACAGGAACGCCGGTTAAAAGTGGATTATACGAAAGTGAAGCATTTCAATTGGTGAGCTGTCTCGCTAAACAGGAGAAAGTTTGTTGTATGGAAATCACAGAAATAAATCCCACCCTCGACAACAAAAAAAATATAATGGCGGAAATTGCCTTGGAAATTTTAGAACAATTTACGGGAGAAATAGAAAAACGGTTATGAAGTTAGAAGAACAGGTTAAACAGCTTGTAGTAAAAGTTGTTCAGGAATTATATGCTCAAAGTATTGATGAAAACATAGTTAAAATTGATAAAACACCTTCGGAATTTCAAGGTGAATTAACGGTAGTAATTTTCCCATTTGTTAAGATCAGCCGTAAAAATCCGGAAATTACTGCAAAGGAGATCGGAGAAGCCTTACAAAACAGATCAGAAATAATTGAATCATTTAATGTTGTAAAAGGGTTTTTGAATATTTCATTTACTGAAATTTACTGGCTATCTGTTTTAAAACAAATATCAAACACAACAAATTTTGGAGAAAAACATACATCAGGAAAAAAATATGTATTGGAATATTGCGGACCTAATACAAATAAACCACTTCATTTAGGTCATGTAAGAAATGTTTTGCTCGGTTATTCTGTCGCTAATATTTTAATGGCTGCTGGCCACGAAGTGCATAAAGTAAATATTTTAAACGACAGAGGTATTGCCATATGTAAAAGTATGGTAGCATATTTACGAACAGGAAATGGAGATACACCTGCAAGTACCGGAATTAAGGGCGACCATTTTGTAGGGAAATATTATGTGGAATATCAAAGGATATTTGAGCAAGAAGTAGGACTACTGGAAATGTCGAATATTTCAAAGGAAGAAGCAGAAAAAACATGTTCAATTTATTTGGAAGCAAGTGAAATGTTGCGCAAGTGGGAAGCAGGTGACGAGAAGGTAATGGAATTGTGGAATACCATGAATGATTGGGTTTATGAGGGATTCGAAGAAACCTATAAAAAGATAGGAATTGATTTTGAAAAAGATTATAAAGAAAGCGAATACTATTTAAAGGGGAAAGATATTGTTTATGCAGGGCTTGAAAAAAATGCATTTTATAAAAAAGAAGATGGTAGCATTTGGGTCGACCTTACGGAAGAAGGATTAGATCATAAAGTTTTATTGCGTGCTGATGGCACCAGTGTTTATATTACACAGGATATTGCTGTTGCAATTGCGCGTTATGCAGATTTTAAAATGGATACTTCCATATATGTGGTTGCCAACGAACAGGATTATCATTTCAAAGTTTTAAAATTGGTATTGCAAAAATTAAATGAACCTTTTGCAGATGGAATTTATCATTTAAATTATGGAATGGTCGATCTTCCTGAAGGTAAAATGAAAAGTCGGGAAGGCACGGTGGTTGATGCAGATGAGTTGATAGATGAAATGCAGTCAGAGGCAAAGGAGTTTCTATCTTCTTCTGAAAAGTTGTTAGACTTTAGTGAAGAGGAAAAAAATGTTTTGGCGGAAAAGATAGGCTTAGCTGCATTAAAATATTTTATATTAAAAGTGGATCCCAAAAAAAGGATGTTGTTTAATCCGAAAGAAAGTATTGATCTGCAGGGGAATACAGGCCCCTTTATACAATATACCTATGCGCGTATTCAATCTATTTTCAGAAAATTGAAGGAGGAAAATTTTCAAATTTCACAGGATAAATTTGAATCGTTGGATGCTATTGAAAAAGAGTTGGTGGTTTTATTAAATCAATATCCTACAATTGTAGAAATAGCGGCAGATACTTATTCACCTTCGGAAGTGGCAAATTATATTTATGCATTGGCAAAAAAATTCAATACTTTTTATGTGGATCATTCTATTGCCAAGGCCGAAACAGAATCCAAAAAACATTTGCGTGCGGATATCGCATTAAACGTGAGTGTTGTGATCAAACACGGATTAATTTTATTGGGAATAAGTGTGCCGGAGCGGATGTGAATTATTTAATGATCTTCAGGTTGTCATAGTGAAACAGAAAATATGCTTATTCACCTTAAGATTATTGTTTATTTAAATTACTTCTTAAAGACGATGACAATAATTTTTATTCCTTATTTCTTTTAAAATCGTTTTTCTTTAGAAAAATATCCAATTCCTCCTGAAATGATTTCGTTTTATGATGTTCCTCCTGATTATTTAAATAAGCTCTGACGATATTTAGTCTTGACTTAGAAACAGATCCAGCATAATATTCGTCTTGCCATTCAAATTTTTCATCTATGATGTTATTTTTATTTATCCAATTGGAAGATTCTCCCTTAATTAATTGCATTACTTTTCGAATTGTTTGATCATTTCCCATGGAGACCACACAGTGGCAGTGATCTGAATAGCCATTAACGGAATCAATATATATTCCCTTTTCACGACCATTTTCTTTAATGTGATTCCAAACAGTTTTCCGAATTTGTTTTGTTGGAAGTAGCTTTTCTCTGTTTTTTGTACTCCATACAAAATGGATGTATACTTCAATATGAGACATAAATTTGTTTTTAAGGAATACAAATGTACAATTTAATTTTAAAAAATAACCATGGTGAAATTTTAATTTTCCTATTCAGTAAACTTAATTATATTAATCGTGTGTCATTTTTGAAACACATACGTATTAAAAAGGCTAAAACGCAGAGACAGAAACAACTCTATGCAATACGTCGATCAGAAAATTATTAATATTTAGATAATCCGATTAAATAATTTTAATCGATTATTTTTTTATGCATACAATTTTCAACACCTCATCGATCGAAATAGTGATATATTTTACCCGCCTTCCAACATTTGAGTTGCATTTTATTTCTATAATATAAATAGGTTATCAATGAAAATAATAGCCCCCGGCTTCAGCCGGGGGTGTATAAAAATAATGTATTCGGCTTTAGCCAAATATTAATTCCAATATGTGTAGAAATTTTAATCCGAAACGTAATCGTTTGGGCTAAAGCCCGGTGTGGTTTGGCATTTACACCCCACCGGCTAAAGCCGGGGTTATTGGGAGGTTTATTTTGATTATGATTAGATAAATCGTTTAGTTTTTGTTTCTCTGATTAATTTGTGTTGCAATTAATTTTCATATTTAAATTACGTATGAATGAAATCAATAGCCCCCGGCTTCAGCCGGGGTAAACGAAAAAAATGTATTCGGCTTTAGCCAAAAGTTGTAACTCCAATCTGTAAATAAATTTTTATCCAAGCGAAATCGTTTGGGCTAAAGCCCGGGGTGGTTTTGTGTTTTTACCCACCGGCTAAAGCCGGGGGTTATTGGGAGGTTTATTTTGATTATGATTAGATAAATCGTTTAGTATTTGTTTCTCTGATTAATTTGTGTTGCAATTAATTTTCATATTTAAATTACGTATGAATGAAATCAATAGCCCCCGGCTTCAGCCGGGGGTAATCGAAAAAAATGTATTCGGCTTTAGCCAAAAGTTTTAACTCCAATCTGTAAATAAATTTTTATCCAAACGAAATCGTTTGGGCTAAAGCCCGGGGTGGTTTTGTGTTTTTACCCACCGGTTAAAGCCGGGGGTTATTGGGAGGTTTATTTTGATTATGATTAGATAAATCGTTTAGTTTTTGCATCTCTGATTAATTTGTGTTGCAATTAATTTTCATATTTAAATTACGTATGAATGAAATCAATAGCCCCCGGCTTTAGCCCGGGGTAAACGAAAAAAATGTATTCGGCTTTAGCCAAAAGTTTTAACTCCAATCTGTAAATAAATTTTTATCCAAGCGAAATCGTTTGGGCTAAAGCCCGGGGTGGTTTTGTGTTTTTACCCACCGGCTAAAGCCGGGGGTTATTGGGAGGTTTATTTTGATTATGATTAGATAAATCGTTTAGTTTTTGTTTCTCTGATTAATTTGTGTTGCAATTAATTTTCATATTTAAATTACAAATGAATGAAATCAATAGCCCCCGGCTTCAGCCGGGGGTGTATAAAAATAATGTGTTCGGCTTTAGCCAAATATTAATTCCAATCTGTGTAGAAATTTTAATCCGAAACGTAATCGTTTGGGCTAAAGCCCGGTGTGGTTCGGCATTTTACACCCCACCGGCTAAAGCCGGGGGTTATTGAGTGATATTTTTAGAATGCAATTAATCATCTATTTTTTTATTTGCCCAAACTGTAAATAATTCGTAAATACTTTAAATTTTTTTAAAACCATCAAATATTCGAGATCTCTCCTTCTATTTTTGCCCCGGTATAAAAAAAGAAAACAACCATAAAAGAAAAATGAAAAAATTAAATTACTATTTATTGCTCTGTCTGACCATTCTTTCGTTGGAAATGAGTGCACAAACACCTTCTGATGCGGTGTTGATGAATCCAGGACAGTTCTGTGGAGGAATTTTTTATAATAATTCCTCAGCTTCGGAATATTGGCAGGGAGATTCATTGCTGGAAAATGGAAATGTTGGCACCTTGACCAGTCAGTCGATTGCCGCAGGATTTACCCTAGGTATTATTAAAAATCTCAACATTTATGCTACTCTGCCTTGGATCAAAAATTCTCCAAGCGCTGGCTTTGTGGAAGGAACCTCAGGAATTCAGGATTTCATGCTCGCAGCAAAGTATCAATTTCTGGATAAGAAACTTGGTGCAGGTAATTTCAAAGCATTAGTGTCAGCAACCGGAACTTTACCTGCTTCTTCTTACATTCCTGAACACCCTTATTCCATCGGACTAGGATGTGCTGATGGTATTGGTAGATTGATCCTTGCGTATAAATCGGATATGGGAATATTCGGAAAGGCCCAGGGTGGTTACCACATTCGTGGAAATTCGGAGTTAGTTAGAGTGTATTATTACACTTTCGACGAGGCTTTTTATTCTAATGCGGTTGATATGCCAAGTGCTATCGACTATTCTGCAACACTTGGATATATTACAAAGGATAACCTTACTTTTAAAGCAGAGGCGGAATTTTCTATGTTCAATTCATTAGGTGGATTTGACATCCGCCCTTGGGATCAGGGATTTCCTTCCAATGAAATGGATGCAATGCGAATTGGTGCCAATTTTCAATATATTCCCGAATTTGCCAAAGGTCTTGGATTACACTTAAATACTGCATATACTTTAAATGGCAGAAATGTTTGGAAGACATTCAATATTGGCGGTGGAATTACCTATTTCTTCAATATTTGGAATAAAGAGGAAAAAACACCTGCAGAATAAATAATTACATAAAAAGCTCAATCAAAAAAATTATATGAAAAACAAAAATATATTATTGACCACTCTGATCTCGGCGAGTGTTTTCATTTTTTCCTCTTGCGAAAATGAAATTCCCGGTGGTATCAGTTATGAAGCTTATACTTTCAGTTCCATTAGTGAAGACGGTGGAAATTGGAAACCAATTTTGCTCACTTCCGGCGCTGACGTTGCAATCCCGGCTCCAAGTGATGTAACTTCTCCCGAATATTTAGCGGAGTTAGCTGAAGTAAAATCATTAAGTAGTTCTCTTTCTGCTGACCAGCAAGAAATTGTAGATTATTGGGGAAACAATACTGCAATTCGTTGGATGGAAATTGCGGAAACTTTAGTTGCAAAATACAATTTGCCTCCTGATCCTGGACCGGAAGGAAACTATCCTCCTCCAACCGGAACTCCACTAACAAGTGATTTTCCATTTGCACATCCACCATTTGCCAATAGAATGTATGCACATCTTAGTGCCTCATTTTATGATGCTGCGATAAGTGCATGGCATTATAAATTTACTTATGATCGTCCTGCTATTTATTTAACTGATGGTAGTGTAACACAGGCATATCCTAAAAATAATATACCTTCTTACCCTTCTGAAGATGCTGCTATTGCTTATTCAGCTCAAAAAATATTGTCGTTTTTATTCCCGAACGATGTGGCTTTTATTGCAGAAAAAGCACAGGAATGTCGCGACTCAAGAAAATGGGCAGGACTTGCTACAGAAAGTGATCTTGTAGCGGGAGATTCCATAGGAAGTTTTGTTTCCCATTTATATATCGAAAGATCAAAAGTTGATAATGCCAAGTTTGCTCAAGTTGACAAAGCAACATATACGCTTTTAGAAGACACAGCAACTATGATGTGGGGCGATCAATGGCAACATTGGTTAAATATTGACATTCCTCCGCGCCCGGTTGGGGTTACACCTCGTTATGGTGATGTAACGCCATGGTGGATACCAAATGTTGAAGCAGTTCGCCCTGGTCCTCCTCCGGCAATTGGTTCTGCTGAATATTTGGAAGCTGAAAAGGAACTCCTTGACCTCACAGATAATGCAACAAAAGAACAGGAAGAAATTGCATTTTTCTGGGGTGATGGTCCTGGTACCTATACCCCCTCAGGACATTGGAATTTAATGGCCACTGAAAAAATTGTAGAAGCAGGACTCAATCCACTTCGCACAACCAGAGTATTGGCCTATATGAATACTGCTATGGGTGATGCTGCTATCAGTTGTTGGGATACTAAATATTATTATTTCTACCCACGCCCATCTCAGGCTAATCCTGATATTAAATCTACATTTATGACTCCAAATTTTCCGAGTTATACATCAGGCCACTCTACCTTTAGTGGTGCAGCTGCTGAAGTTCTTAGTTATTTCTTTCCGGAAGACGCGAATGAGTTTCAAAATTTTGCGATAGAGGCAAGTAATTCAAGAATTTATGGCAGAATTCACTATAGGTTTGATTGCGAAGTTGGAGTTACTGTTGGAAACAACATTGGCGACTATTCCATTGCGGCAGCAATGGCAGATGGAGGTGAATGATCTTAAAATTATTTATAAAAAGAGGCGGTTTCTCATTTGAAACAGCCTCTTTTTATTTAATAAATAGTTGAACCGAGGTTACCTTAATTCATTCTAACATCAAGATATTTAGAATTTCTCAAAGCTTTTAGTGTACCTCAAATCATCACTGATCAATTCGATATGATAAATTCCCGGGGTAAGATGCAAGGATGTAAGGTCAAGGGAATGATAATAAAGGTTCGAAGCCTTTTCAGTCGAAATTAATCTTCCTTCATTATCAAATATTTGAATGGTAACATGTTTGGCTCTTATGGTTGGGAAATTAATTGTGATCTCATTTAGAGCCGGATTAGGGGATAGTGTTATGATGTCATCCTGAATCTGATCAACAATTCCTGTATTATCGTAGGTTTCATAAGTGTTGGTAACACGGAGGTCTGGCTCCCAGATCGTTCCGTCCCAATAGGAAATAACATACACATCAGGAAGTCCTTCTGCATTATTATCGTTTTCGGTTTTAGAATAATCTTCCCAAACTACCCCGTCATAATATTGAAGTGTATTAACAATCAGAAAATGGCTTCCATCATAGGTGAAAATGTTTCTGGAATAGTCATCAAATCCTCCAATTCCATCGGATTGTTGCACTGTGGAGGTGGTTATCATATCCTCTCCGTCATATAAATAAACAATGCGGTAATCATCTTCAAACACACCTCCAATATAGTCCTGCTGAAGCAAAATACTCACCAAGCCTTCCGGGTTATAAGTGTAAACAGACCTTGTACTTGTTTCCCAATCCGCACCTGTCCATACTTCTGTGGTATAATAATCAAGTATACCTGAAAGAGTATAAGTATAAATGGTTTTCGTGGAGTTGTCGTATACGCCGGCTGTGGCAAATTCGTTAAGAATTTCAACTACATGCCAATCTTCATCATAACTATAGGTATATCTCGCCCCGTGTTCATAAACGGCTCCGTCCCAATATAAAATTTCAAGTGATGTTCTCCTGTCACTATCATCAAATGTGTTTTCAAGATGTGCGTATGGCACCCAGATAAAACCATCGAATTGCAATATGTAACATTCACTGTATGAAGGATTTAGGAGATCTAAAAACTGCATTCCATCATTGTCATCATAAATAAAATTGGCGGAGTCCATATCCACGTAAATTCCCCCTACATAATTTTCATCCCGAAGTCCTAACAGTCGCATTGTCTCTGCTTGGGTCTTACCAGCAGCCTGCTGATATTGTGGTAGCGTTTGTTTAATGTATAGGTCTATATTTGGATTTTGCACTAATTGAGCAAAAGCACCTTGACAAATAATTGCCAGTAAAATTGTAGCTAATTGTTTCATAATATTACGTTTTTAATGAATTTAATTAAGTTAAAAGTAAAAAATATTACCTGAAAAAAAAATATTTAAATTATTCTAATATTAATAGGGATAGATACAAAAGTTCAATAAATGGTTGGTTATATCGAATAAGTAGTGTTGGAATGTTAGTTTCGTAGAACATTTAGAAGATACCTCTCCAAAGTTCCTTATAAAATTTAATTGAGTTTAGCTGTTTTTTTTTATGTGGTTTAGTTAAAACAAAGTATTCTTGCCGTTGCAATCAAAAAATTTAAAATAATAAATCAAATTCAACAGTATCAGTAATTAAGTTAAATATTGAAATATGAAAATTGTGATATGAATCCCCTACTTTTCGGAGCGCAAGTATTAAATATTTCAAATCCGTCTAAATTGAATTTTTTATGACTCGACTCCCGAGTATTGAGGTTTTGCCGTTTTTATTAATAGTTGCAGTGCTGTTGTTATCGGCAAGGCTGTTAGGAGAGTTATTCCGTAAACTAAAATTACCCCAGGTAATGGGAGAACTTATGGCCGGAATTTTATTAGGCCCTTCCTGCTTAAAGAGCCTTGCACCGGATTTTTACCACAATTTTTTTGAAGCTTCAGCAAACGCAGGAATTGCTTTTGACGGGCTTGCCAGAATTGGTATTCTTCTCTTGTTGTTTGTTGCAGGCATGGAGATCAATCTGAAGACCATCAGGGAAAAGGCAAATGCAGCTGCAGCTATAAGTTTATCAGGAATTGCATTTCCCTTTGCATTCGGATTTTGCGGAACCTGGTATTTTTTCCACCACCTTTTTCCTGCAGGAATGGATGACAAATTAGCCACTTCCCTTTTTATGGGAACTGCGTTATCCATCACAGCTCTTTCAGTTTTGGCAAAGATCCTTATCGATATCGATATGCTCAAAAGTAAATTTGGCAATCTGATGCTGACAGCGGCTATGATAGATGATTTTATTGGTTGGATGTTATTTTCGCTTGTAATTAGTGTTGCAAATCTCGATCAGGAAAGCGGTTTTACAGGTTGGCAGGTAATGTTCATGGTGATTGGATTTGCCACCTTTGTATTAACGATCGGTAAACGATTTTTGCATCTCGCTTTCAAATTTTCAAATAAATATCTCTCTCGTGGCGGTGGAACCTTGTCGGTGGGAATAGTTTTTTGTTTGCTTGGTGCAATATTTACGGAGTGGCTTGGTTTACACGCAATTTTCGGCGCCTTTATGGTGGGTATAGCCGTTGGTGATTCTGAGCATTTTAGTCATAGAACCAAGGAAATGCTGCATGATATCGTAACCTATATTTTTGCCCCTCTATTTTTCGTTTCCATCGGATTTCGTGTAAATTTTCTTGAAAACTTCGATTGGGGTATCATCGGATTTATACTTGCCATTTCCATACTAGGTAAGATCTCCGGAGGTTTTATAGGTGCAAGAATAGGTAAATTCAGTAAAAACGAGGCTATGGCCATTGGTTTTGCCATGAATGCCCGAGGCTCGCAAGAGATCGTGTTGGGATTAATAGCCTTAAACGCCGGTATCATTACCGACCAGGTTTTTGTTGGATTGGTAGTCATGACCTTTGTAACAATTATGATGGCAGGACCATTAATGAAATATTTTCTGGAAAGAGATAGAAAAGCAAAATTGCCAGTAGAAGAGACGATACCTGAATAATTACCGATAGGTTGTACTCTTGAAGAGGCGATTTAAAAAAAGAGACTCAATTTTCTCGAGTCTCTTATATTAATACACATAATCACATTCAACCTTTTGATTAACAGTGCCTTATGTCTTATTTAATTATTTGTATTTTTTGTGTATAATTTCTTTTTCCGTCGTTTAATTGAACAATATAAATTCCATTTGATAAATTTTCCGGTAATTGCAATTCTAAGCAGTTAGTTGTAGAATTATCAAAATATTTAATTTGTTCGTCCACCATCCTGCCACTTAAGTTATAAATAGTCAGAATGATCTTTCCGGGTTGTTGCATTGTGAAATTCACTTTTATGCTTTGTCCCATTACGGGGTTTGGATAAACGAGAAAATCAGAATTTTCAACCATCTTTTCATCACGCATAAAGGCCACTGAATTTAAATATCTTGCAGTGAGGAATGCACCATTTCCATCTATATATTGGTATCCTCCTACAATGATCTTACCATCCGGCTGTAAAATAATATCGTTACAAGCCTTGGTTATAATACTTTGAAAGGAAGTATCCAATCCTGAGGCTCCAAAGGTTTCATCTGGAATACCAAGAGAAGAAAACTTTGCTAAAGCAATTGAGTTTTTATAAACTCCGTCTGTCAACACTGAAGCGTAACCGCCTATGATAATATCGTTATCCGGCTCAATAGCTAAAGCCTGACCAATGGAACTTCCTCCAAAAAAATCGAGAAATAACCAACCATCTGTTCCAAAACCAGAATCTAATGTACCATTAGGCATGATACATAAAGCGGCAAATCTGTTGTTAGCATAATAATTTGAAAATCCTGCGAGTATAATTCTACCATCCGAAAGCAAGGCCGTTGCATAACAATCATCTGTTGTGCCCTTATCAGCTCTTACAATTCCTCCCATTCCAAAAGTATTATCCAAGGTTCCATTTGTATTCAAACGAATTGCAGCAAAATCGTAACGGAAAAAGGCATACATAACCAAGGTATCAATAAATCCACCGGCAACAATTTTGCCATCAGGTTGAATTGCTACCTGGTGGCATTCTGAATGTTTCCCTGACAATAATAGGGTGAATTTTCCGGCGGTTCCAAAAGTATTATCAAGTGCCCCGTTTGGTTTTAATCTCACAACCAGCATATTGCCGTATCCGCCACTACCTCCTGAATATCCGGCTAGAACAATTTTTCCATCCGCCTGAATCGCTACATCATAACAGATCATACCCGTATATGGGATATTAATTTCCACTGATCCTCCGATTCCAAAGGAATTGTCGAGGGATCCGTTTTTATTTAAACGGTAAACAATGTAGTTGTTTACATTTGTTGGACCCACACCGCTGCCGGCAACTATTATTTTACCATTTGGCAATAGCGCCATATCGCAAAAGAAACCACCTGGAATAGAGGCAATTCCCGCTACACCAAATGTATTATCGTAAGTCCCATTTGTTTTCATTCGCACAATTGCAATATTGGAATAACCGATCATATTGAAACTGTTGCCACCGGTCAAAATTCTTCCATTTGGCTGCACCAATACCGTGCGGGCGATATCATCGCGGGTAGGCTCAATTTTCGTCAATTTATAACCACTTCCTGCAAAACTATTATCGAGAGTAGGCTGTGCTATTATGGGTAAGACTGCGAACAGCGTAAAGTAAATTACCAATACCATTCTAAAAGTAAATTTGTTCATATTAAATTTTTCCTCAAGTTCTTCCGATTTTACCTAATTTATGATGATATAGAATTCGGTAAATAATGATTTTCATTGCTATTATGGAAGATTAATATCATTTTCAGGTTGAAGACTCAGGCCTACCTTCGAGATCATAAAATTAATTACTATGGATACTTTATTAAGAGATGTTACGATGCAAAAAACCGAAAAAGCATCATCCAAAAAATATGTATTCCCCTTCGAAGAAGGAGATGGAAAAAATAAACAATTATTGGGCGGAAAGGGCTCTAACCTTTGTGAAATGACCCAGATCGGGCTCAATGTACCTCCGGGTTTTGTTATAAGCACGGAAGCTTGCCTTGATTTTCTCGAATCGGAGGATCATAGTTTACTCTCAGGATTAATGGAGGATATAAAAAATCAAATTCATTTACTTGAAAAAAAATCAGGAAAGGTATTTGGTGATGGAATTAATCCATTATTGGTGTCCGTTCGCTCCGGTTCAGCAATGTCGATGCCCGGAATGATGGATACCATCTTAAATCTTGGCCTTAATGCCAATACACTTACAGGTCTTATTAAACAAACAGGGAATGAGAGATTTTGTTATGATGCTTACCGAAGATTCATCCAATTATTCGGAAAAGTTGCACTTGGTGTTCCCGAAGAAAAGTTTGATCTGGAATTTGAAGCAGTGAAATTGCAGGCAGGAGTTAAAGTTGATATAGGGTTAAATGCCAATAACTTACAAGAGATATCTAATAGATTTTTAAAGGTAGTTCATACTCATACCGGTAGAGAATTTCCGGAAAATGTTTTTGAACAACTTGAAATTGCCGTTAAAGCGGTTTTTAATTCCTGGATGGGAAAACGAGCGATAGATTATCGGAGAGAATTTAAAATTACCCCCGAAATGGCTAACGGAACAGCCGTTAACGTGATGGCAATGGTTTTTGGGAATATGGGAAACGATTGTGCCACAGGAGTTGGATTTACGAGAGATCCCGGCACCGGAGAAAATGTGATGTTCGGAGAATATCTTGTTAATGCACAGGGTGAGGATGTGGTAGCTGGAATAAGGACTCCAAAAGCAGTTGCTTTATTGGAACAGGAAATGCCAGTTCAATATAAACAATTGGAAGAATTGCGTCATAAACTTGAGAATCACTATAAAGAGGTTCAGGATTTTGAATACACCATTGAAAAAGGTGTTCTTTTCTGTCTACAAACCCGAAATGGCAAAATGAATACCACAGCAATGGTGAGAACCTCTGTAGAAATGGCAAAATCCGGATTAATAAGCAGAGATCAGGCATTGTTGAGAATAAAACCTGAAATGCTGGAGCAATTGCTTCACCCGAGATTGGATAGTTTACATAAACAAAACCCTTTAGCACAAGGTCTTCCGGCTTCACCGGGGGCAGCTTCGGGACATGTAGTTTTTGATGCCGACAGGGCAGAATTGTTAGGTCATGCCGGAGAAAAAGTTATTTTGGTGCGTGAAGAAACCAAACCTGAGGATATTCATGGATTTTTTGCTGCCCAGGGAATATTGACAAGTCGCGGTGGCAAAACTTCCCATGCAGCTGTTGTGGCGCGAGGAATGGGAAAACCATGTGTAGCCGGTGCTGAGGGCATTCAGGTTGATGTAAAATTGCGCCAGGCTACCATAGGTGAAAAGGTTTTACATGAAGGCGACTACATTACAATTGATGGTGGAACCGGATTTGTATACCAAGGTATAATTCCAACTGTAGAGCCTACATTTTCGGATGAATTGAAATTACTATTATCGTGGGCAGATGAAACAGCCACGTTAAAGGTATTTGCGAATGCAGATACACCTGAATCCGCGAAAAAAGCGCTTCATTTTGGAGCAATGGGTATTGGATTGTGCAGAACTGAACGAATGTTCAATGGGGCCGACAGGTTACCAATTGTTGTGGAAATGATTCTGGCAAACAATACCGATGAAAGAGAGTCTGCCTTATCCCGCCTATTAGAGATTCAAAAACAGGATTTTAAGGAAATACTAATTACGATGGCTCCACGACCTGTAACCATTCGGTTACTCGATCCTCCGATACACGAATTTCTGCCTACAGAGGACGTTTTAAGAGAGGAGATCATCAACTTGCATCATTTAAAAGAAACCGCCGGCGGTGTTAGCAATCTTTTTAACAGTTTGCGGTTGTTGAATTCTGATCCCGAATTGGCAAAGACCTCAGCCTATCCATTCACTGATAAAGGTTTAGAATTGATTGATCAGGCGATTGCAAAAAAAGAGCAGATGCTCAAAAAAGTTCACGAGTTATATGAAGTAAATCCAATGTTAGGTCACAGAGGTGTTCGTTTGGGGCTCACCTATCCCGAAATTTATAAAATGCAAATTAGGGCAATATTGGAGGCTGCGGGTGAATGTCAGAAGGTAGGAATTGATGTGAGACCGGAAATAATGGTCCCTCAGGTATGCACTGCTCAGGAATTAGTTCATGTGAAACATTACATGAGTGAAATACGAGAAGATATTGAAAATCAATTACATATAATTCTTTCATTTAAGTTCGGAACCATGATAGAAGTGGTAAGAGCATGCATGGAAGCTGCATCATTGGCAAAAGAAGTAGAATTCTTTTCCTTTGGTACAAATGATCTTACCCAAGCAACATTTTCCTTTTCACGGGAAGATGCTGAAAACAAATTTTTACCATTTTACACCCAGAGTGGTATTTTAAAAGACAATCCATTTGAAGTACTCGATATTCCGGGAGTTGGAAAATTGATGCAATACGCAGTCAAAAGCGGAAGAGAATCGCAACCCGGATTGAAGATCGGCATTTGTGGTGAACATGGTGGACAACCGGAGTCTATAGCCTTTTGCCACCAATTAGGTTTGAATTATGTAAGTTGTTCCGGCCCAAGGGTTCCGGTAGCAAGGTTGGCGGCAGCGCAAGCCTTCTTGAAGAATTGAAGCGGTGAAGATGCGAAGGGAGAAGATCTAAAGAATCGAAGTGAGAAGATTCGAAGATTTGAAGGGGAAGGTTCTAAGGGGGAAAAAGGAAGGAAGGTTGGGTTAAGGTTATAAAAGGGGGATCTCACCAACAGTGGAGTCTTGGAGTCGGTACGGCAGTGAGACACAGTCTGGAAGAAGCAACCTCACAAACCATCCATTATGCACCTATGTACTAAGTCTAGTGTTTCCTATGTCCTATTTCCTACTTCCTATTTCATATGTCATAAGTCCTATGTCATATGTCCTAAGTCATATGTCCTATTTCGTACTTGCAACAAAAAATCCGATCCTGGTTTTGAGGCCAAAATCGGATTTTTAGTAATAATGTTATTTAGAAGGGGCGATTAAAACACTTTATAACCGTACCATGTTCTTTCTGATTTGTCGTAAAGAAAGGCATGTCCATTTGCGAATGAAAAGGCAAATGAATCGTTTAGTGGAGCACCTTCAGGTAGTGATCTGGTGGCTGTAATTGCTCCTTTTCCATTAAAAAATATCAATTTTCCTGAAACGTAATCCAAAACAACGTATTCAAAACCTTTCACGCCGGTATAACCGAGTGTATTATTGTTGATACTGAAGGTTGAAACATCACCCCATTTGAGTGTTATCTTTTTGATCTTTCTGGGTCTGTCTCTTGAGTATAATTGAATTGTGGTGAAGTCAGGATTTAAGAAAACCACTTGTTTTTTGTCGTCATTATAAGAACCAACAGACTGAAAATCAGGCTGGTGTTGACCTTCATAAATGGTTAAATTTGAAGATGGGGTATTATTCGCATTCAACGAAAAGGTTGTCCATCCTAATTCTCCTGCACCATTACCTTCCATTTGTTTTGTTGCCGGGTTATACCACAATCCTCTGTAATCAAAATTTGCCTGAGCGGAAAATACCATTTCGGCACTTGTGTTAAATCCCTCTAATGGAAATCCTTCATTTCCGGCTATTACAGTAATGTAGATCCTCGCATTCGGGTTCCATGCTACGGCGCATGCATTTGTTCCGTCAGATTGATTAAAGGTGTATTCTATATCCTTAACCAAAGTTCCGGCAGGAGTTTGCGCTGTGGCCATTCCTATTAAAAGAAAGAAAATCATGGAAAAGCTTGTGCCTTTTGTAAAAATTTGTCTTGTATTCATACTCTATTTATTTTGTGGTTTAAGTAACAGATTTGGGTTAAAATTCAATGGCTTCGTCAAGGTAAAACATGTAAAGCTGTTGACAAAAATAATGGTAATTCTACTTATTTTGTTAATTGCATTTTCAGATCCAATATTGGCAAAAAAAAACGGTCATAATTTTCATTACAACCGTTTTAAATATTTATCAGTAATTTTTACCAGATCTTAGCTCTCTGCTCAACAGGAAGATACATTTTATCCCCTTCAGTTACACCAAAAGCTTCATACCACTCAGGAATATTTACCAGGGTGCCATTTACTCTCCATTTGCCGGGACTATGCACATTAGTTAATAATTGAGTGCGCATTGCGTCTGGGCGATAAGAACCGGCCCATATTCTACCAAAGCCAATGAAAAAACGTTGTTGAGGTGTAAATCCATCAATTGTTTTTGCAGCCTGAAATTCTTTTGTCTTTTTGTATGCCTGATAAGCAATAGTAATTCCACCAAAATCGGCAATATTTTCTCCCAAAGTATATGCTCCATTTATACAGATACTATCCAATGGGCAATAGCTGTTAAATTGATCTATTACCACCTTGGCACGTTCTTCAAATTTAGAATTATCGGAAGCTGTCCACCACATATTTAAATTGCCGAAAGCATCATATTGGCGACCTTGATCGTCGAATCCATGGGTAATTTCGTGACCGATTACGGCACCAATTCCACCATAATTTATTGCATCGTCTGCTTTAGGATCAAAAAACGGTGGTTGTAAAATTGCAGCAGGAAAAACGATCTCATTATTGGAAGGATTGTAGTATGCATTTACCGTTTGTGGTGTCATGCCCCACTCCGTTTTATCCACCGGTTGACCAATTTTCGCGAAATTGCGTTTTGATTCAAATTCCGCACCGCGCATAGCATTAAGTACGTATGGACCATTGTCAATTTCGAGATTGGAATAATCTCTCCATTTATCAGGATAACCGATCTTAACCGTAAAGGTGCTTAATTTTTTTTGTGCAGCCTGTTTGGTGCTATCTGTCATCCATTCAAGTGTATTGATACGTTCGCCTAAGGCAGCTTTAATATTATCCACCATTTCAAGCATACGTTGTTTGCTTTCGGGTGTGAATGCAGTTTTAACATATTCTTCACCAAGTGCTTCTCCTAAACAAAAATCTGCGTTTTCCACTACTCTTTTCCAACGCGGTTTCAATTGCTCAATTCCATTAAGTTTTTTTCCAGCAAAATCGAAATGTTCATTTACAAATGCGCTGCTCAGATAATCAGAAGCGCCATCAACAAAATGATAAGAAAGGTAAGTTTTCCAATCTTCCATTTTAACACTTTTGAACATACCATTTAATGCTTTGTAAAATTCAGGTTGAGCTAGATTAACTCCTGTTTTAAATTCCGGAGTTTTTAATTCACTGTAGTATAAATTCCAATTGATATTTGGAGTAAGTGCCTGAAGATCAGCAACCGGCATTTTATGATATATATTGTTTGGATCGCGCATGGAAACCTGATCCATACTCGCTTTTGCCAATTGTGTTTCTATGGTCATAATCGTATTTGCATTTTTAAGTGCAGTGGCTTCATCCACCCCCATTAAAACAAATACATTTTTAATATGCGTGATATAATCAACTCTATTCTGTTTGCTTTTTGCATCCTGTTTTGTGTAGTAATCGCGTTCAGGTAATCCTAAGCCGCCTTGCCACATGGTCATGATAACATCAGCAGAATTTTTATCATCCTGCCCTACCCAATGGGAAAACATTGCGAAGGTGTATGTTTTATGCATTTGAGCTACCATTTTGATAAGATCATCTGCATTATTGATCGCATTTATTTGCTCCAAAAAAGGTTTAATAGGATCAATCCCTGCTTTTTCAATGGCAACGGTATCCATTCCACTTTTCCAAAAATCACCAACTTTTTGTGTATTGGTCCCTTTTGCAGCATTTGCAGTGGATGCTTGTTCCATGGTAAGGCGAAGTGTTTTCAGACTGTTGTCGTCAAGAGTATGAAAACTACCGTAACTAGCTTTATCAGCAGGGATCGGGTTTTGAGAGATCCATTTACTGTTAATAAAAGCGTAAAAATCGTCGCCGGGACGAATAGTGCTGTCCAGCATGGAGCTATCGATGGCACTGTAATTATTTTCCTCACCGGTTTTGGAACTTTTACAAGCTGCAAAAACCACCATGGCAAGAAAAAGCATTGAAATTTGAGTTTTCTTCATTAATTGTTTTTTTGTGGGTGCAAAGATAGCGGTTTCTGTTGGGGAGTTGGGGTTAATTGTTGTTAAGGTGTATGGGTTCTGAGTTCTGAGTTCTGGGTTCTGGGTTCTGACATGTAGTAGATCTCCTGCGTCGATCACTACATGTTTCAGTTCTGGGTTCTGGGTTCTGACATGTAGTAGATCTCCTGCGTCGATCACTACATGTTTCAGTTCGGGGTTCGGGGTTCGGGCTGAAAATTGTTCATTTTGTTGAGACGCAATGCATTGCGTCTCTACAAAATGAACAATTTTCAACAACTGTGACTGCGACTGCGACTAGTTCACATAATTCATATCTGAGGAAAATCTTTCAATGGTTCGATACTGCCCACTGCCCACTGGCCCCCAACCCCATAGGGGAGCTTACGTTTTCGTTCACATTATAATTAGATTTTCAACTCGAAGCAACAACCACCAATGTTACAAACTGCCCACTGCCCACTGTTTACTGTTTACTGCCCACTGCCTTACTCCTTCTCAACTTCACCACCGGTTTAAAAACCATAATGGAAAGAGGAGGAATTGTGATCATCAGCTCGAATTTGGTTTGTTTTTCAGAGGTTTCCGGGTCGGATTCTACTTCAACGGCATAGGGTTTTAGGGGTCCGCTGTTTAGAATTCCGGAACCAAAATATTTTTCTGCATCAGAATTTAGTAATTCGATATAATGATTTCGCTGTTTTACGGGAATTGCATAATCTACAAAAGTTTGCTGGTCGAAATTTCCTACCACTATTAAATGATCATTTGCCTTTTTTCCCTGGCGTTTCCAGATCAAAACACAATCGTCGGTTTTGGAAATATCGAGCCATTCAAATCCTTCCTGATTATAATCATTTTCATGCATGCTTTTTTCATTCACATAAATATCATTAAGATCTTTCAACCATTGCTGCATGCCTTTGTGTTCGGGTAATTCCAACAAATGCCAGTCGAGACTTTGGTCGTGGTTCCATTCTTTTGTCTGTGCAAATTCGGCACCCATAAAAAGTAATTTTGGGAAAGAATGTGTGAACATATATCCGTACATCAATCGCAGATTTGCGAATTTATGCCAATGATCACCGGGCATTTTATTGATAAGTGATTTTTTAAGATGTACAACTTCATCATGCGATAAACAGAGCATATAATTTTCGCTGAAAGCATACCACATGCTAAATGTGAGTTTATTCTGATGATGTTTTCGATAATAAGGTTCTTCCTTGAAATAATTCAGCGTGTCGTGCATCCAGCCCATCATCCATTTCATTCCAAAACCAAGACCACCATCATAAGTAGGTTTAGATACCTTAGGCCATGCCGTGGATTCCTCCGCTATTGTGATTGCGGATGGTATTTCTTTATAAACTGTTTCATTTAATTCCTTCAAAAACTGAATTGCCTCCAGATTTTCATTACCTCCATACACATTTGGCAACCACTCCCCTTCCTTTCGCGAATAATCAAGGTACAACATACTTGCCACGGCATCTACACGAAGACCGTCAACATGAAAAACATGTAACCAATACATAGCTGAACTTAGCAGGAAACTTTTCACCTCATGTCGGCCATAATTAAAAATATAGGAATTCCAGTCAGGATGAAATCCCTTTCTCCTATCCTCATGTTCATAAAGATGTGTGCCATCAAAAAATATTAATCCATGACCATCATCCGGAAAATGCGATGGAACCCAATCGAGTAAAACACCAATATTTGATTTGTGAAAACATTCAATAAGATACATCAGATCTTGCGGAGTGCCATATCGGGAAGTAGGTGCAAAATAAGAGGTTGTTTGATATCCCCAGGAGCCATAAAAAGGGTGTTCGTTCACCGGCATGAATTCAACATGCGTGAAACCCATATCTTTTACGTATGGAACCAGCGTTTCAGCAAGATCACGGTAAGAAAAAAATTGTTTGGATTCATCAGCCGGTCGCCCCCAGGAACCAAGGTGAACCTCATACACACTCATAGGTTTATTGAATTCGAAAGGTTTTTGTTTAACTGTCCACCTCGCATCCTGCCAGGTGTAAGTATTATCCCAAACCACAGAAGCTGTGTCAGGCGGAGCTTCTGTTCTAAAGGCAAATGGGTCAGCTTTTTCTAATATGACTGCTGACTTTGTAGTAATAAAGTACTTATAAAGGTCACCTGCTAAAACATTTAGTAAAACTCCTTCCCAGATCCCTGATCCGTCATCTCTTACTTTTAAGGGATGTGAACTTTTATTCCAATTATTAAAAGTTCCGGCAACATGCACTTTTGTTGCATTTGGAGCCCATAATGCAAAATATACTCCCGCATTTTTTTCATCATCAATTATATGAGCCCCGAATTTTTCCCATAATTTGCTGTGTTTTCCTTCCCGGAAAAGATGAATATCATACTCTGTGAAAAGAGAAAAATTGTATCTGACCAATTCCTGCATATCACAAAGGTAAAGAAGCAGAACAGAATTTATGATGTGCTTACTTAAAGCGCAATTATCTTTGTAAAAAAAAGAAACAAATACTTGCAGGGACAATTTATTTGAAGCTTTCTACGTATTTATGCTTATAATTGCCATGTCCATTAAAAAAATGAAATTCCTATGAAAAGAAATGTATTTCTCCTTCTTCTAAGCCTTCCTTTCTTAATTTTTACCGCTAATGCCCAAACTAAATCTCTATTATGGAAGATATCCGGGAACGGGATGTCAAAACCTTCCTACATATACGGAACCATGCATGTTAGTGATAAGATCGCCTTTCACCTGACCGACAGTTTTTTTATCGCATTAAAGAGTGCTGATATCATTGCTTTGGAAAGCAATCCTGAGTCGTGGATAGAAAATGATTTCGGGAATAAAAAGGGATCAAATCAACAATCCAATTCCTATTATGGCAATTATTACGATTATAATTATACTGATTTTTATACGGAAGCCACTACCATAGAAATTCCTGATATAAAAACATATTCTGCTGCGTTTGCCGACAATTCTTATTTGATCAATGGTTATTTATATCGCTATAACGATAACAGAGGAGATTATGCTGAAGAAACGTATCTTGATCTGTTTATTTTTCAATGCGGTAAAAAGTTGAATAAACAAATTGCAGCTTTAGAGGGTGAACAGGAAGTATTAAAATTACTACAAAAAGCATATGAGCCAACAGAGGATGAAGATGAAGATAAAGATTACATAACACAAAGAAAAATAATGGAGGAGCTGGAGGAGGATGGAACTAATTTATATGAACAAATTGATGAAGCTTACAGAAACGGTGACCTCGAAAAATTAGACTCACTCGAATTAATTACACTTCCTTCTAAAAAATATAAATATTATTTTATTGAAGAAAGAAATCGCAATATGGTTCGCCGGATGGATTCCATTATGAATAAAGGCAAAACTATATTCACCGGTATTGGAGCAGCCCATTTACCCGGAGAATTCGGAGCACTGAACTTGCTGAGAGAAATGGGTTACACAGTTACACCTGTGAAGGGGAAAATAACAGGAAAAAGTATAAAAGAAAAAGATAAGATAGATAATACTTTCTATGTTCAACCTACAAATAAACAGTACTCCGACGATTCGTTATTCACGTTAAATTCTCCCGGAAAATTATATATGATACCGGATTTTTCAGGTAATGAATTTTATTTATTTCCCGATATGGCAAATTCTGCTTATTACACGGTTACAAGAATAAAACACCGTGCAAGTTTTAAAAATATGCAGATAATTGATGTTAAAAATGAGATCGACAGGATGTTATTTGAAAACATCCCGGGTGATATTCAGTCAAAAACCGACATCGTTTCCAACACAGGGCTTAAAGGTTATGATATTGTAAGCAAAACTAAAAGAGGA
The DNA here is from genome assembly GCA_016706865.1 of Bacteroidota bacterium. Classification (NCBI taxonomy): domain Bacteria; kingdom Pseudomonadati; phylum Bacteroidota; species Bacteroidota bacterium. Next base: position 1,128,334 of record JADJIS010000003.1, read on the forward strand.
AATTATTTGCGTTTCAATATTTTTATTTCGCCATTGGAAACTTATATTTTTAAGGTTGGGGGAATTGGTGAATTTGTAATAAAATCAAAAGAAGCCCAGAATTTTTTCTCTACCATCCAATTTAAAGCACAAAAAGAAAACAAATGGACAAGTTATAGTCCTGCCTGGGGATTATTTTCCATCAACCTGCCTGCAACCAGAATTACAGACGCTGTGGAATCCGATGAAACAGTTAGCATGTCGCAAACCATTTGTGAGGGTGAAGCTGTGGATGAATCCGGCTTTTATTGGTTTACAACCTACTATTTAAATGATGATGATTTTATTGAAGAAGATAGTTTTGAACTTGTTAGACTTACCGATATGTTCAACGAACAATTCAAAAAAAATAAATATGAAAAAAAGGTAGAACAATTTTTAACTTACGAAGGTCATCCTGCATTAGAAACAGTTTTTAACAAAAAGGATTCTTATTTATATACTAAGGTTGTTATAATTGGTCCTTATTATATTTTCATGGCAGCTTTGAACAACACTGATAAATATCCGGAGCAGTATTTCAGTTCGTTGAAATTGCAGAAAATAAAATACGATAAAGAATTCGAGATGTATATTGATACTTCTATGAATTTTACGGTTACTACTATAACTCCATTGGTGGATACCATACTTACATTTGAAGATATTGATTACAATTATTCCGATTATTATGATTATGGATATAAAAATAGAGATGAGGATGAGGATGTTAGCTACCTTCCTGAAAACAGGAATAAGTTATTCAGATCAGAGGCATCTCCTGAAAATATTTTTGTATCATATGCTAAATTTCATAAATTTTATTCTGAAAAAAAGGAAGATGAATTTTGGAGTGAAGTGGATTCATCCGTAATTAATTATTCGGGAATGAATTTGAGCAGGAAAAAATTTACCAAAAAGAGCAGCGGACACGAATTGGAATTTTTACTGACCGATACCGGCAGTACAAGGGGGATTTACCAAAAAATAATATTGAAGGATAATGTAATATTTAATTTAAGCACCTGCGTTGATACCTTACAACCCTATTCTGATTTCGTGCAAAATTTTTATACTAGTTTCGTCCCAGTTGACAGCACCTATGGCCCATCAATATTTGAGAGTCGGGCAGATCTATATTTTAATCAGCTTTTTAGTTCAGATACCATTTTAAATAAACAAGCTATTAATTCTATTACCGTTATAGAATTAAATGACAGCGATGCAGATAGTTTAATAAAATATATCGAGTCGGTAGAATTTAAAAAACTAGACCTGGATCAACGGGAATCGTTTATTGATAAACTTGCGGATCTAAAAAACAAAAATGTTATCCCGGCTTTAAAGAAAATATATCTCGACGCAGGCGATACCAGTACAATTCAATTGGTTGTCCTTAAAGGTTTAGCATCTATCAGAACCAAGGAATCGATAAAAACATTTAGTGAATTATTATATGTAGAAACGCCTCTTGCAAAAAAAGGGAGTTCTTTAAATTGGATATTTTTGCCTTTAAATGATAGCCTGGAACTTGCGGTTGACTTATATCCTCAATTATTCGATTTTACCAACCTACCTGAATATCAATTTGCCACATATCGTATGCTGGCATTAATTTCTAAAAATGACAGCAGTAAAATAAAATTATTCGAAGACCATAAAAAACAGATCATAGCCGAAGCAAATTCCGAATTAAAACGATCGATGGCGGGAAATGAGGTTGAGAATAAATATTCTTACTCCTACAATTCCTACAATAACAACGCTTATTTTCCTAAATTGAAGGACATTACAGAGGGTGGCGGTGAAAGTTATTATTCTCCAATATTCAGTGATTATAATTATAATGATTATTATTACGATAATGTGTTCAGTGATTATTATCCGGGCACCAATAGTATTAAAACGAGTTACCCCTGGGCTACCAACTTACTTGATTATTACAGTGTTATATTATCTAATTTTTATGATGATCCGGCTGTTGTTAAATATTTTAACAAAATAAATAAAAGTAATGATGAGGGATTGATCTATCGCACTTCGTTAACACTGGCTAAAAATAACTTACCTGTTCCCGACAGCATTTGGACAAACCTGCTGGAAAACAGACAATGGCGATATTTTACAGTTAAACAATTGCAAAAACTCGAGCAGGCAAATAAACTTGATACTGCATTTACTTCCCAATTAAAAATTGCGGAAGGCTGTTTATATCAATATGAGTTTAAAGAAAAAGAGGATTCAATTAAATACATTTCTAAAACATTGGTGAATACAAAAAATGGTCCCGGTTATATATATTTCTTTAAAAGCAAGATCGGAAATGATAAGGGATGGAATCTGGATTGTGTGGGAGTTCAACCTGTTGATCAAACCAAATTTGAAATAGAACCCATGTTTGTTGATTATGGTTCGGTGATCCTGGATGAAGAAGACCTTGAGAAGAAAATAGAAAAAATTGTAAAAAATATTGAGTTGCTAGGACGACAAAGAGTTAATTTAGAATCTGACAATAATGATTACGATTATTATGATGATTATTAAGTTTATTATTTCATGAAAAATATTCTATTTTTCTGGTTGAGTATTACTGTTTTCAGCGTTAATGCACAATTTAGCTTAAACAATAAATATGTTGATGCTGATAGCATATCATCCCTAAAAGAAAAAAAATATTATTTCAATAACAACCCTTACGATCTTTCTTTTAAAAAAGAATTAATTTTTGCAATTCCAATTACTGCGCTAGTGATTGCAGATCTTGAAGTGAAAGCAAAACAATTTACTCAGGAAGATCTCGCCGCACTCAACACCAATAATATCCCCTGGTTTGAAAGAAATATTATTTATTTTGACACTGCTACTGCTGCAAGAGCTGACGAATTAAGCGATCTTTTTAATAAATCGGCTATTTTAATTGGCGTAACATCCGTGCTTATACCTGCCTGTGATCTTCCTGAAATGTTTACCAATTTATTTATATATTATGAAGGTATAATGATTAATTCCGGTATAACAGACCTTTTGAAAAAATCGGTCGGTAGAGTAAGACCATATGCTTATAATACTACCCTTCCCGATGAATACCGAATGAGCGGGGCAGTAAATAGTTCCTTTCCAAGCGGACATTCAAGCTCCTCTGCTTTCAGTTGTTTTTTTGCTGCTAAAATGATAGATGATTATTTAATTGATGATGAAAACAGGTTGCTTAAAACTATTAATTGGACAACAGCTGCATTAATTCCGGCATGGGTGGGATATTTAAGAATGGCGGCAGGAGTTCATTTTCTAACGGATGTTGCAGCCGGATATGTTATAGGTGCAAGTTGCGGATTTTTTATTCCTGTGTTGCATAAATCCAAATATGAAAATATTTCCCTCGCTCCTGCTTTATGGAATGAAGGAAACGGATTAAGTTGTACAATAAAATTTTAGCTAAGTGGATTTATTTTATTTCGATCTGTAGTTCTTTCAACTCTTCCTGAGAAATTGTTGGATGTGTCATTCCCTCCTGCATTTTCTTCACCATTAATTCTGCAACTTTTTTTGCCTCCCCTTCTGAAACAAAAGTGTGCAAACCGTTTACTGCCGGGATGTTTGGCTGGTGAATATATTTCTCGTTGTTTATATAAATATCAAAACCAAAACCATACCCTTCGGCAAACGTTTTTATTTCATAAGTTGCAGGTTGAGGCTCAGGGATGAGATTTCCATTATGTTTGTTATTTTCTTCCATAATTTTTGTTTCCCGGTCAGAATTGTTGCAGGATAATATGGAAAAAATACTTATAAATAAAAGGGCATAAAATTTCATCAGATCACAATAAATTTTTTAACACCTATATCATCAGCATACGAAACCACCATTTGATAAACACCTTTGGGCAGATCTTTATTTTGGAATGTGAAGGAAGTTGTGTTATTAAAAAAAGAAATTCTATTCCAATTGCAACTGCTACTAACATCATTACCCTGCATATCATATACCCGAATTAATGCATTGGTAAAATCCACAACAGAATTAATATTCACTGTAGCATAATTGTTAACCGGATTTGGAAACAATTCGATATTTTCCAGAGGTGAAAATAAATTCAACACCGCTACAGTCGTATCTGTTGTATCCTGATGAATTATATTTGTAGTATCACCCCATAACCAAATATCATAATGAAATCCGGTATCGTAGCCCATACCGACGAACGCCATGGTATCGATTACAAAGGCTGTAAGATTTGATCTTGCACCTCCTGGAAAATCGGGCAATTGCAACCAGCTATCGGTAATTGGATCATACTCCCAAAAATCATTTCTGTTGGTTAATGTTGTATCGTATCCGCAAACGAGATAACCTTTTCCATTTAAAGAAAATGCAGCAGAACCATATCGGGCACTTCCTCCAAAATCGTTTCGGAGAAACCATGCATTTGCTCCTGCATTATATTCATAAATATCATTTTTAAAAGCGCCATCATCACCTGTTCCGACAAATACGCGACTTTCAATTACAAATGCAACAGCTAATCTTCGAGCTGTTCCACCAAAATCTGCTTTTTGTGTCCAGGTATTTGAAATAGTATCAAATTGCCATAGATCTTTTTTCAAACCAGAGCCGTCCTGACCTAAACCAATATATCCTTTTCCTTCGACAGAAAATCCGATTCCGCTTCTTCTGTCAATTCCTCCAACTGATGATTTTGGAGTCCAGATATTGGTAAGATAATTATATTCCCAAAAATCATTTAAAAATGGATCGCCACCCTGACCAGTTCCGATATATCCTTTGTTGCCGATAGTAAATGCAGCGGCCACATTTCTTTCTAAGCCCTCTCCTATTGCACCACCTAAACTTTCTGTCTGAAACCAGCTATCCATTATGGGATCGTAAGCATAAAAACTTCTTCTGAAATCTTCTCCATCATAACCTAATCCAACAAAACCATAATCGCTGAAACCAAATGAAGAAACAGCACTTCTTCCATCACCCGGAAAATCAGCTTTCTGTTCCCAGTTATTTTCTGCAAAAGTTTTTTGATCAGCAATAAATAAAATGCAGATCATAAATAATATCTTTCTCATCCACTTTCCCATTATTGAATATAAATTTTGCCTGTTACAAATTCTGATAGTCCTTCCTGATCGGTAATTTGAATTTCGTACAAATAAATTCCTGCAGCAAGATCATTTCTATAAAAATTGAATTTATTATTTGATGCATCATTATCCGTAAATACCATTGCTCCATTTGTATTAAATACTTTTAATTGCGCAGAAACCATATTCTGTGGTTTTTCAAAAGCAATTACGGTATTTTGATGCATAGGATTAGGTGTAACAGTGGTTGCCAATCTAGTATCTTCATAATCTTCAGGTGAAAAAAGAAAATAGGGTTTATATTTATACATACTTCTTTTTACACCATCGGGACCTTTTCCCGTTCCTACATAACCATAATTCCCAATAGTAAATGCAACACAAGATCTCCTTTCGGTTCCGGGAATACTTGCTTTTTGCATCCAGGTATCTGTTGCGGGATTATATTCATAAAAATCTTTTTGATATCCCCCATCTGTTCCCAAACCAACAAACCCTCTGCCTAAAATCTCCAATCCAACTGCATTAAATCTCGGTGAACCCGGAAAATCTGCAATCTGTTTCCAAATATTTGTTTGAGGATCATATTCATAAAAATCGTTTCTATAATAATCTTCATCTGCACCACAACCAACATAACCTTTGCCGGCTATGGAAAATGCAGTTGCACCGTATCGTGTACCTGCAGGAAAATTTGCTTTTTTTACCCAATCATCAGCAACCGGATCATATTCCCATAATTCGTTGGAATAATAACTTGAACCCAGTTTTCCACAAACCAAATATCCCTTTAAAGGTGTGGCAAATGCCGAGGCATAATATATGCCGCCACCAAAATTTCCTTCCCAATTGTCCTTTTCTGTCCAGGTATTTGTAATAGGATTATATTCATAAAAATCGTCTTTTTTAGAACCCGTCCAGGCAATAAATCCATTAATTCCGGTTCCTACATACCCTCTGTTTCCAATTGCAAAGGCAATCGCATCTCTCCTTTGGGAACCCGGCATATCAGCTTTTTGGCTCCAGGAATTGGAGCCAGGATCATATTCCCAAAAATCCTTTTTACAGGTATTTGAGGTATCCAAACCTGTTCCTACATAAGCGCGGCCTCCGACAACGAACGAAACAGCCCTTTCTCTTTCTCCACCACCAAAAGAAGCTATGGAGGACCACGTGTTTTGACTAAAACACGTTGTTAATAAAAGTAAAGTAGAGGTGAGTGTAAATAATTTTTTCAAATTCTATTATTTAATTTCATTCAATGTGTTATTCCGTTTTTAATTCCCACAAGTCTTTAAGATTGGTTCCACTGGTTCCAAGTCCGCAATAACCTATATTTCCGATGGTAAAAGATGTCATATATCTTCTACCGATTCCAGGAAATTCAGGAACGGAATCCCAGGCATTTGTAACGGGATTAAATTCCCACCAATCGCTATAATTATCACCGCTGGAATAGTTATCACCTGTGCCAATGTAACCCTTTCCATTCATGGCAAACCCACATGCCTCTTGTCGTTCCGGTCCCGGTACATCCGCCCGAACGATCCAGGTATCAGTTAAAGGATCGTACTCATAAAAATCGTTGCTGGAGCTGAATGCATTACCGGTGCCGATATAACCTTTATCGCCAATTGCAAATCCTACAGCCGCTATTCTACCGGCTCCGGGAAAATTTGCCATTTGAGTCCAATTATTTGTTGCGGGGTCGTATTCCCAAAAATCTTTTCTATAAGTGGCATCACTTCCGGTACCAACATACCCCTTATTACCAATTGCAAATCCAACCCCGCCATGTCTGGCCGAACCTTCAAAATCAGCAATTGCGGTCCAGGTGTTCGTTATTGGGTTGTATGCATAAAAATCGTCGTGTTCTATAAAAAATGGATCGCGACCAGTTCCAACATAACCTATTCCATTAATGGTAAAGGAGGCACATTGTAGTCTTTTTCCTCCCGGGAAATCCGCTTTTTGAGTCCAGGTGTTAGTACCGGGGTCAAATTCCCAAATATCCTCAAATAAAACATCCACTATTGCATTGTAGTGACCAAGCCCCATATAACCGCGGTTTCCGATGGAAAACCCGATAGCCCTATGTCTTGCTTCGCCACCAAAATTCGCCTTTTCGGTCCAGACCAATGTTGCAGCAACTTGTGTGGAGTGGATATTAACTAAAAACAATGCAACTAAAAACCCGGTTTTGAGTCTGTTCATTTGGATAACTTTTTTATGAGGAGGTTAACCCAGTGTTAAATTTATGTGTATTTTTTGTGATTTTCAAAATTAAGGAAAATTTCTTCGTGTATAAACAAGCCGCCTTTGGGAAAAGACCAGAAATGGGATATGACTTAGCATTCTGATTTCATAATTGTTTACAAGCCTTTCATTTGTTAATATGATAAATTCTTATGCAATAAAACTGATTAAAATAAAATATTTCCTTTGTTTTACATCAGGAATTTAAATCAATGGAAGTACAAATATTGCCAAACACCATAACATTGGAAAATGAAAAGGTTTTATTAAGGCCTTTAGAGATCTCAGATATTGATCACCTGCTCGAATTTTCGTTACATGAACCGGAAATATGGAAATATTCTCTTGCCCAGGGCAGTGGAAAAGAAAACATGATCAAATATATTTATGATGCTGTTTTGGCCAGAGCTTCCAATAAGGAATATTCTTTTATTGTTTTGGATAAGATTAAAAACAAATACGCAGGAAGTACTAGATTTTATGATATCCAGCTACCTTATAAAACTATACAATTAGGATATACCTGGTATGGAAAAGAATTTCAGGGAACGGGATTAAATAAAAACTGCAAATATTTACTGTTGGAATACGCATTCGAAATTTTAGAACTTGAGCGTGTTGAATTCCGCGCAGATAACAGAAATGAAAGAAGTAAAGCAGCCATGTTAAGTATAGGTTGCAAAGTGGATGGAATATTAAGAAGTAATTTACCGGATAATGCAGGTGGAAGACGAGACAGTATTATTTTAAGTATTTTGCGCAATGAATGGTTCAGCGATGTGAAGCAGATACTGCTTAAAAAATTAATGTAGCACCGTCTACTCGATAATTTATTCCTTCATAAATTTTTTGGTTATTTCTCCATACTTGCATATATATAAACCTTGTTTCCAGGCTTCAATATCAATTTGAATATTACCATTAATAAATTCACTCCAAATTAATTGTCCGGATAAGTTATATATATCCAAGGCAGTTTCCTTCTGTTCACTTGTTGAAATATTAAGGAAATTTTGGGCTGGAATAGGGTAAATAAAAAACCCATTGGTGTTAACTTCATTTATTCCAACAAAATCGGTCAAAACCTTGTAATAATAAACATCATGTTCTGCACCAGGAGGATCGTATCTCCTTGATCCGGCAGTATTTGAACCAACAGCTTCAATATAAAACCGCACATCGGTTCCAAGAACAAACGGAGGAATAGTTGCACCGTAAATATTGTCATTTGCTAATTCATCATTATGAAGTCCATCATCAAACATCTCAACATTGTTGAACATTCCAAACAAGCCGGTAGCGTAATACAAATTTACTGCGTTAACCGGAACACCACTTAGTGTGGTATTAATTATCAGTGGTTCTATACTATTTACAATTCCCCAATCCGTAAAATTTGTTTTCCATTTTGTATCTGAAATTATTGGTGCAACTTGCTCCACTTCCCAATTATCTAAAATATAATTTCCTCGATTTACAACAAAATCTTTTAATTCCTGCATATCGTTAAGGTAATCAGCATAGGTATAAATTTTTACAGGATCAGCTTCTACATACGAATCAATTAAATTGTGGTAATATTCAATTTTTTCATCAATAACTTCACTATTAAATATCTCCTCCAAAATTGTTCTTACATGTGCAAGATATCTTTGCCTGATAGCAGGTACTGCAAAAAGTTTATACGTGAGTGCGAAATTGGTATCAGTTGATTTTAAAAATACCCCCCAATTATATCGAATGGGTTCCATAATGCTGTTACCATCAAATTCGAGTGGCACAATTCTATCGGTTTCGGGCTCCCAATATATAAAATAATCCATGCCCCCTTTAGCTACATATCCATCTTCATCAGCAAAAATTATTTCGCAGGCCAGATACCAAAGTGTCCGGTCTAGATCAAGATATTGATTGATGGAATCCTCGATCACGGCATCACCATTATTATGTAAAACAGAAACACATTCCATAAGATCTTCCCATGGATTTTCCTTCTGAGTACTTTTTAAAGTATAATAGCTTGAATAATCCGAACTGTCATCACCGAGATAATTAAATGAGCTAAACCCTGTTCCATCAACTCCACCAGGCATGGAATCTACGGCTCCATCGTTGCGTTCGGCTCTCCAAGTGGTTCCATCGTTCGTATAGAACCACTCACGGATAAAATCATTGTTTAATTGCTCAACATTTGTATACAATCCAAAGTCCTGGCCATTTAATTTTAATAGTGTATAATTTACACTAAGGGCAGGGATATATTTTTGAATGAGATTTTCATATAATACTTCCCGCATAAAGGAAGGATCTTTAAAACTACAGTTTAAATTTATTGTGTGGTAACCAAATAATTCCTGAGTCGAATCTATATAATCCAAACTGATCGCAATGGATTTTTTCAGAGAATCATTTTGGTAATAGCTGGAATGACCTCTGAATCCAACCCCTACTAACGCCGATAATGTATCTCCATCATAAACCATGGTAGCTGGAATCTCCTCTTCATGATAATAATTGATTTCCATTTGTTCATACCAATCATCATCCTCAAAGATCAATTCTATATTTTTTATAGAATCGATCGCGTAAAACACATTAGGTTTTGCTCCGCCTATAGTATATCGATGTTCTGTTTCTGAAATATGTAATTGAGCAGGAATTGATTGTGCAAATACCGCACAACCACTTGCATATATACATGCAAAAAAAAGCGAACTCTTTAGTGTTATATTCATTGGGGATGAATTTTAAAATGTGATGACGTGTTTTAAAAGAAATTTTACATATAGTTATTTTAGTCTCTGATTTCAGAGAGTTATTAATTTGACGTTTACTTATGGGTTAAAGTTGCATATGGTATGCAAATTTCCACAATTTCAATACCCGCAAAGGCTAAACAATGAAGCTGATTATTAAAACAACTTCGTTTGTTTACCATCCTTTATTTTCTTCTCACCGGTATCAATATCCCATTCCAGCTGAGTGCCGGTTTTAAGTTCTTGTTTTGCTGATTCTTTTTTATTGTCCGCTGTTTTTTCTGGTTCTGACTGAATAGTTTCCATAACAGCTTTTACCTTTTTTACTTCGTATTGACTCAGTCTGTTACCCTGACTCTTCCATCCTTTTACATCGATGAATTTACTCATGTCGATAATTTCAACAACCTCTTCGCTCTTTCTTCCTTTTAAAACGGTAACCTCAATTTTAGGATTTTTAGCAGTGGATGCAACATATAATTTTGATCCCGCAGATTCAGAAATAAACGGATATTTTTTATCTGGAACAATTGCTTCCACATAAAATCTTTTTACATACATTTGTTTGATATCATTATCCCAATATGCCGCGGATATTACCTTTTCCACATCAAATTTTTCCACTAATACCACATCACGCATTTCGAAACGATTGGATAGTTCGAAATTAGTGAGTTCGTAATTTCCATCGCGATAAATTACAAGAATATTATCGCCGGTATCAAATTCCCCTAAATATTTACCACGTGCATCATTATTTAATCTGCCGACAACTTCATCCAACCACAATTTTCGTCCTCCGAGAGTGGAGGTTCCCTTTTCTTTTTGCACTATTTTTCGAAGTCCATATTTAGTAATAGTATTCCCGATGCTGCCTCTTCCCTTCACCATTAATTCGCTGAAGTCGAAATCGAACACTTTAACATGCGCCCTCGCATTTGGGTGAAGATGTAAACTTACTACTTCACTTTCGCTGTTATTATTTGCAGAAAAGTACCAAACCTTACTTTTCGGATTTCCGGAGGTGAGATCATATTCTTTATCACGTGTAATTCCGGTCACATTAAATCTTTTAGCGAATGCTTTTCCTGTTTTGCCATCGGAATATATCATGTGATAGGTCATACGCTCATCCTCTTTTTTCCACACATTTGCGTAGAGTATCTTTTTGCCGATAAATACTTTATCAGCAATTCTTACAACCTTCATTTTTCCGTCTTCGGTAAATGCTATAATATCATCAATATCAGAACAATCGCAAATGAATTCATCTTTTTTCAAACCGTGACCAATAAAACCATCCTCTCTGTTCACATATAATTTAGCATTATTTGCAACAACGGATTTTGCTTCAATTACATCAAATTTTCTGATCTCCGTTTTGCGTTCTCTGCCTTTTCCATATTTTTTTAAAAGGTCTTCGAAATATTTAATTGCATAATCTGTAAGGTGACGAAGATTATGTTTCACCTCCTTCATTTCTGCTTCCAGATCTTTTATGTAGGTATCTGCTTTAAATCCATCGAATTTTGAAATGCGTTTGATCTTGATTTCCGTTAATCGAACAATATCATCCTCTGTAACTTCTCTTATTAATTTAGCTGTGAACGGTTTGAGGCCTTTCGCAATTGTTTTAATTACCGCATCCCAGGTTTCCGCTTCTTCAATGTCGCGATAAATTCTGTTTTCTATGAATATTTTTTCCAGGGAACTGAAATGCCATTTTTCATTTAATTCCTCCAGTTTAATTTCCAGTTCCCTTTTTAATAATTCTTTGGTATTTTTTGTGGAGCGACGTAAAATCTCATCGACAGTATAAAAAACCGGTTTTTCATCGTCAATTACGCAAGTGGAGGGCGAAATTGAAACTTCACAGTCGGTAAATGCGTATAAGGCATCTACCGTAACATCAGGGGATGTTCCGGGTGCCAATTCAATGGCAATTTCTACTTCTGCTGCAGTATTATCTGTAACTTTTTTGATCTTTATTTTTCCCTTATCATTTGCTTTGATAATGGAATCAATTAAGGAAGTTGTTGTAGTTCCGAAAGCAATTTGTTTGATGAGAATTGTTTTTTTATCTGCAACTTCCATTTTTGCGCGTGCTCGGATCTTGCTTCCTCTTTCACCGCGATTATAATCACTTACATCAATAAATCCGCCAGTTGGAAAATCAGGAAGGATGGTGGTTTCATTTCCTTTTAAAACTTCAATACTTCCCTGAATTAATTCGCAAAAATTATGTGGTAAAATTTTGGTGGATAAACCAACTGCTATACCCTCCACTCCCATCGCAAGCACCAATGGGAATTTAACCGGCAGACAAACGGGTTCTGCTTTTCTTCCATCATAACTCAGTTGCCATTCGGTGGTGTCTTTATTAAATAAAACTTCGAGTGCAAATTTTGATAAACGCGCTTCAATATATCGCGGAGCAGCCGCATCATCTCCTGTTCTAACATCACCCCAGTTTCCCTGCGTTTCGATGAGCAGATCTTTTTGTCCCATGTTTACCAATGCATCACCAATAGAGGCATCTCCATGTGGGTGATATTGCATGGATTGTCCGATGATGTTCGCCACTTTATTAAAGCGACCATCATCCATTTCTTTCATTGCATGCAAAATTCTGCGCTGCACCGGTTTTACTCCATCGCGAATATCGGGAACCGCACGTTCCAGAATTACATAACTCGCATAATCCAGAAACCATTCTTTATACATTCCCGAAACATGCACAGTATCTGTTTTAAGATTTCTGTTTATGCTCGCTGCAATGTCGTCTGCTTTTTCTTGTTCTGATTTTTTCTTAGCCATTATTCAATGATCAACTTTATTAAGGGATTATATTTCTGTAAGTTCTTCTTCTACAGCTTCCACTATATCTTTCTCAACTTTCAGATTTTTAATTATAAATATTTGCCTATCGGGAGTGTTTTTTCCCATATAATATTCCAAGGTACTTTGTATGGATTGTTCTTTTCCGATAATTACCGGATCCAAACGAATTTGTTCGCCGATAAATCCTGAAAATTCATCCGGACTAATTTCCCCCAAACCCTTAAACCTGGTAATCTCCGGTTTGGCACCTAATTTATTCATCGCATTTTGTTTTTCATCGGCGGAATAACAATAAATTGTTTCCTTTTTATTTCGCACCCTGAATAATGGAGTTTGTAAAATAAATACATGTCCGTTTTTTACAAGATCAGGAAAAAATTGCAAGAAGAAAGTAAGCAATAATAAACGGATATGCATTCCATCCACATCGGCATCGGTGGCAACTACAATTTTATTATATCGCAATCCTTCAATACCGTCTTCGATATTTAAAGCGTGTTGCAATAAATTAAATTCCTCATTCTCGTACACTACCTTTTTTGTGAGTCCATAAACGTTCAGTGGTTTTCCTTTTAAGGAAAAAACTGCCTGTGTACCAACATCTCTGGCCTTTGTGATAGAACCGGATGCACTGTCACCCTCTGTTATAAAAAGTGTGGATTCCAATGCTTTTTCACTTTTATCTTCTCCATAATGAAATCTGCAATCGCGCAATTTTTTATTGTGGAGATTTGCTTTTTTAGCGCGTTCATTTGCAAGCTTTTTAATACCTGCTATTTCTTTGCGCTCTCTTTCATTTTGTAAAATGCGTTTTAATAATGCATCAGCTGTTTGCGGATTTCTATGCAAATAATCATCAAGAGCTTTTTTGAGAAAATCGTTTATAAATGTTCGCACCGCAATTCCATCAGGAGCAATATTGATGGAACCGAGTTTTGTTTTTGTCTGCGATTCGAATACAGGTTCCTGCACACGAATAGCAACAGCTGCAACTATGGCCTGACGAATATCCGTTGCATCAAAATCCTTCTTATAAAACTCTCTTATCGTTTTTACAACAGCTTCTCTGAAAGCAGCCTGATGTGTTCCACCCTGTGTGGTATATTGTCCGTTAACGAAACTGTAATATTCTTCCCCATATTCATTACCATGCGACATGGCCACTTCAATATCATCTCCTTTTAAATGGATGATAGGATATCGCAATTCCTCTTCATTTGTTTTTCTTTTTAAAAGATCCAACAAACCATTTTGCGAATAATATTTATTTCCGTTGAAATTAATAGTTAATCCGGCATTCAGGTAAACATAATTCCACAAAAGATTATCGAGATATTCCGGAATAAAATGAAAATTTTTAAAGATGGTATTATCGGGAACAAAGGTTACCAGAGTACCATCCTTATCATCGGTTTTTTGAATGGAATTATCCTTATTCAAAACACCTTTTTCAAATTCAGCCATTTTAGACTTCCCTTCTCTGAAAGCCTGTACTTTAAAATAATGACTGAGAGCATTTACCGCTTTTGTTCCCACTCCGTTCAAACCCACCGATTTTTGAAAGGCGGCGGTATCATATTTTGCACCGGTATTCATCACGCTCACACATTCAATCACCTTTCCAAGTGGAATTCCGCGGCCAAAATCGCGGACTGTCACGATATTATTTTTGATCTCTATATCGATCTTTTTCCCGTAACCCATCATAAATTCATCGATGGAGTTGTCGATAACCTCCTTCACCAACACATAAATGCCATCATCCGGAGCAGATCCATCCCCCAATTTACCAATATACATACCGGGACGCATGCGCATATGCTCTATCCAGTCGAGGGTCCGTATATGTTCTTCGGAATAATTGTAATTTGTATTAGCCATGTTGCGAAAGTAAATAGTTAAGTGCGGTTGACCATAGGCAGATATGCACAATACAATTGATAACTGTACCCGACTAGTGCAAATGCAGAATTGTAACTGATTTAATCTATTTTTAAGTTCAAATCCACCATAAAAATAAATCTCAGTCTAATATTTTTAGTTCCAATTTTTGTTGTAACAAGCTGTAACAGAGTCTATTACATTCCCTCCACACAAAATGTTCCACTTTTAACAGAATCAACCGATTTTCGGCTTTCCGGTACCGCCACATTTGGGCAATCCTTTATTGGTGCTGACTTTCAGGTTGCTTATTCTCCAATTAAACACCTTGGAATTATGGCAAATGGTTTTTGGGGCAGTGAAGATGGTGAAGACGTTTTTCAAACCACCAATCTTAATACTGGGCGGTTTTTAGAATTTGGTTTGGGGGGATATTATCCCATTTCTGATTTTTCAACTTTCGAAGCTTATGGGGGATATGGCAAAGGGACAATTAATTATTCATGGTCTTTCAACAATCCAACTGCGATAAATTATGACAGAATTTTTATGCAATTTACAGCAGGAATTAAACAGGATATTTTTGAAATTGCAATTACGGATAGATTTTCGTTTGTAAACTATACAAATATTTCTCAATTAGAAAAACACTCTTCGTTTAATGATTATTATAAAAACGTGCCGACAAGATCAAACTACCTTTTTCAAGAACCTTCGGTTACATTAAGAGTTGGATTTCCATTAATTAAATATCAAACTCAAATTCAGCGTAATTTTCAAATGACGGGTTCAGACTTAGCACATAATACTTATGTGGTAAGTTTAGGATTTATCGTGAGTCCAGATCTCTTTTTAGACGATGAAGAAACTGATGTCAAAGGCTTCCGTTTACGTTAATATCTTACAACAATTCATTCGCCAAATTCGCCAACTCACTCCGCTCTCCTTTTTGCAAAGTAATTACGGAACACATAGGATGATTTTTAATTTTATCAATTAAATAACTCAATCCGTTGCTATGTGAATCGAGATATGGTGTATCAATTTGATTAATATCTCCAGTAAAAATGATCTTTGTATTTTCTCCGGCTCTGGTGATAATGGTCTTAACCTCAAGCGGAGTAAGGTTTTGCGCCTCATCAATGATGAAGAAAATATTGGAAATACTTCTTCCCCGAATATAAGCAAGTGGTTGAATTACTAATTTTTCCTGCTCTATCATTCCTGCAATTGCCTTGTATTCGGGATCATTTACTTCAAATTGATTTTGAATCATTTTGAGATTATCCCAAAGTGGTTCCATATAAGGATTCAGCTTCGATTTAATATCTCCTGGTAAATATCCAATATCTTTATTATTAAGCGGGATGATGGGACGGGCTAAAAATATTTGTTTATAATTTCTCCTTTGTTCCAATGCACTCGCAAGTGCCAATAAGGTTTTACCTGTTCCGCTTTGACCTTGTAAAGCAATTAATTTAATTTCAGGATTAAGCAACACATTTAATGCAAACACTTGCTCTGCATTTCTAGGTTTAATTCCGTATGCGGTTGATTTATTAATCCGTTCAAAAACCTGATCTACAGAATTATAACTTGCCAACACCGAACTGCTTCCATTTTTTAATATAAAACACTGATTTGCATAGGGTTCCTGCTTTAGAATCTCTTTGAATCCGATGGAGCCCTCACTGTATATTTTATCAATATTTTCGTGATCGATTCCTTCAATTGTTTCAATAGGTTCTTTCAGAAAATCGGGATCGGCAATTTTATCATTTTTATAATCTTCAGCATGTAAACCCAGTGATTTAGCCTTTAATCGCAGGTTGATATCTTTGGAAACCAAAATCACCTTATGATCAGGATGTTTATGCATCACTACTAAAGCCGTATTCAATATTTTATGATCCGGTTTTTCTTCTCCGAAGATCTCTTCCGCATTTACACCATTGTGCTCATACATCATAACTATCATCCTTCCGGGACCTCTGTCGTGAATCTGTCTCCATTCCTGTAAAGTATCTTCCTTGGATTTAATATCCAAAAAACGAATGAATTCACGCGCTTCAAAATTGATAGTTTCGTTACCTTTTTTAAAGTTGTCCAGTTCCTCCAGCACCGTGATTGGGATGACTACGTCATGTTCTGCGAAATTATTTACGGAATTGTGATCGTGTAAGATTACTGATGTGTCGAGAATGAAAATCTTTTTTTCTTTCTGCACAGTTGCCTTTTTTTTCACCGCCATAGTTAAATATTAAGTCGAAAATACAGGTAACTTCTTTCTGTGCAATGTACTGATGTAAACAAAATTGTGGATAAATGTACCAATTTGAATACAATGCCTCGAATTACATAAATCACATTTCGGATTTGCGAGCCGGAAAGCCACAAAGATCGGGAAGTTGCTGGAAGGTAAATTATTATCGAATTAAATAAAAAGTAATAACTTAAATTCTTGATTCAAATAGTTATTTGTATGCCGCCTATATGTAAAAAAAAAGTTGCCACGAATGCACGAATAAAAATTTAAAAAAAAATATAACCTGTCCATGCCCTTGGCTGTTCATTCGTGCATTCGTGGCAGCCCTTTAGCCGACAATATGTAAAAAAAAAGTTGCCACGAATGCACGAATAAAAATATAATGTACCATATATAACCTATTTATTCCTATGGCTGTTCATTCGTGCATTCGTGGCAACCCTTTAGCCGACAATAGGTAAAAAAAAGTTGCCACGAATGCACGAATAAAAATATAAAAAACAATATATAATCTATCCATACATATGGCTGTTCATTCGTGCATTCGTGGCAACCCTTTAACCGACAATATGTAAAAAAAAGTTGCCACGAATGCACGAATAAAAATATAAAAAACAATATATAATCTATCCATACCTATGGCTGTTCATTCGTGCATTCGTGGCAACCCTTTAGCCGACAATATGTAAAAAAAAGTTGCCACGAATGCACGAATTCAATATATTTGTATAAAATATTTGTTTAACCCATTAAATTGTTTATCCTATGTCAGAAAAAATTTTGTTTAAAGAAGAAAGTTATCAAATAATTGGAAAATGTATGGAAGTACACAATTATTTGGGGCCAGGTTTTTTGGAAGTTGTTTATAAGGATGCTTTGGAGTATGAATTCAAAAAAGCCGGAATTCCTTATTCCAGGGAAAAAGAGTATACTGTTCATTATAAAGATACCATCCTAAAACATAAATACAATGCTGATTTTGTGGTTTATGATAAAATTATACTGGAGGTGAAAGGTGTTGGAGCAATTAGCGACGAATTTATTGCAAGAGCAATAAACTATTTAAAAGTGTCTTGCAACCAATTAGCTTTGATCATTAATTTTGGTGAACTCAAATTAAATTCGAAAAGAATTATCTTGTAGGTTCCGTAAATTAAAAAAAGAGGTGCAAATAATATAATTGCACCTCTTTTTTAATTAAATGAATTAATTTGACTAAAAATTGTAACTCAGATCTACAATTGTTTAATCAAACAACTTATAACCTAAAGTAAACTGAAAAATATTCTTTCTGCTATCCACTTCAATTAAACCATTATCAGTTTCAATGTAATCTGTAAATTTGCTAAGGTTACCTTCGTAACGGGCATCAAAAGTGAGCCGATTGATATCAAATCCTAAACCTGCCTGATAACCAATTGTAATTTCATTAAGATCAAAAAGTGGATCTGAAGCATCTGATTGAATATGACTAACAACTGGTCCACCCATTAATCTGAATTTATTAAAAACATTATATCCAAATAAAAGAGGTATATCCAATTTATCGACATTCATTGATAAAACATCTCCCAAAGCAATATCCTGAGGATCAATTTCACCGATATCAGCCAGACTTTGGTTTTCGGAAAACAAAATTTCAGGTTGGAAAACAAATTTCCCGAATGTGGCTCTGGCAAATCCTCCAAAAACAACTGCCATTCCGCGCTCATCCTCCAGATCACCCATATCTACCCCATCTGAACCCACTACATCTAAAATTACCGATTGAGCGTAATTAACTCCACCTTTTACCCCCAGGTCAAAATCCTGCGCATATACTTTAAAAGTATACAGACAAATAATCAATACCATTAATCTTTTCATACCATTACATTTGATTGCCTGTAAACTAAAACTATGCCATTACATTTTTTGAGGTACATAAACCACAAAAAGACCCTAATTTTGCCTCCAAATTGCTGAAATGAATAAACCACTGGAATGGAATATCAAGTTGGAACCTATAAAGGGCAAATATTTGGAAGGCCCCCGATCCAGATGGCATGAACTTGAATTTGGAATTTCCGTGTTATTTGAATTTATAAAGGGCTTCCGACAGTTACATTTTGTAGGACCTTGCGTTACTGTTTTTGGATCGGCCCGTTTTGATGAAAATCATCAATATTATAAAATGGCTTACGAGGCGGGAAAAAAAATAAGCGATGAAGGATTAACCGTTTTAACAGGCGGCGGTCCCGGAATTATGGAAGCAGCAAACAGAGGCGCTTTTGAAAATGGAGGTCGCTCAGTGGGATGTAATATTAAACTTCCACAGGAACAACAACCAAACAAATACATGCACAAATGGGTGACAATTAAATATTTTTTTGTGCGAAAAGTATTATTGGTAAAATATTCCTATGGATTTATTGTTATGCCCGGTGGTGTTGGTACAATGGATGAATTTTTTGAAACTTTAACCCTGATCCAAACTGCAACAATCAAAAATTTTCCCCTAGTTTTAGTAGGAAAAGATTATTACAAGGACATATGGGAAATGTTACAAAAAATGATGGCTCAAAATACGATCTCCAATGTAGATATGGATCTTGTATTGTTTACTGATAATATTGATGAAGCGGTGGAACATGTTAAATATTATATCCGACAAAATTATAAAATGCATAAATTAAAACCGCTAAAGTTATTAATGGAGCGATTTAATTAAATATTGATCAAATAATTAAACAGTTGCAAAAATGAAAATACCGGAGAAAACTTCTAAATGGCTTAAAAGAATAGGTTGGGCAGGTTTTTTCTTTTTTTTGATTAAGGGAATCGTTTGGTTAGTTGCAGGTGCTGTTATCCTGGAGTGGTTGGAAAAGGTATTTTAACAAAAAAATAAGGATATGTCTTTTACCCGTTCATCGTTGAAATTTACCCGTTCAGCAATTAATAATTGTCTGCAAAAACATGGTTGCTTTGTTTTGCATCATAAATAAAACAACAATGAAACTTAAATACTTAATCACCTTAACAAGTTTGGTTCTACTAACCATTACAATGTATGGACAAAACCTTACACAAACGGTTCGCGGACAAGTTATCGACAATCAATCTAAAACCACTTTACCCGGAGTAAACATCATTGTGCTTGATGTAAATCCGGTAATTGGTGCGGTATCTGACATGGACGGATATTTTGTGATCGAAAATGTGCCTATCGGACGAATTTCTATTCAGGCAACCTATGTTGGGTATGAACCATTTATTGCAAATAATCTGGAACTTACTTCAGGTAAAGAACTTATGCTGAATTTTGAAATGGCAGAACAGGTAGTTAAAATGGATGAGGTTGTAATAAAAGCCAGTGATGATAAGATAGAAACCAATAATGAAATGACAACGGTAAGTGCGCGACAATTTACTATTGAAGAAAGTATGCGATATGCCGGCGCCCGAAATGATGTGAGCAGAATGGCTCAAAATTTTGCCGGTGTTCGCGGTGCAAATGATGCCGTTAATGATATTATTATCAGAGGTAATTCACCAGTGGGATTATTATGGAGATTGGAAGGCATTGATATTCCAAACCCAAATCATTTTGGAGATTTTGGTTCTACCGGTGGCCCGGTTTCTATGTTAAACAATAACGTTTTGGCAAACAGCGATTTTTTAACAGGAGCATTTCCGGCAGAATATGGAAATGGAATAAGCGGTGTTTTTGATCTTAAAATGCGCAATGGAAATTATGAGAAACATGAATTTTTAGGTCAGGTAGGATTAAATGGTTTTGAAATTGGCGCAGAAGGTCCAATAAGCAGAGAACAAAAATCTTCCTATTTGCTGAATTACCGTTATTCTACTTTAGGAATTATGAGTGCTCTGGGAATTAATTTCGGAACCGGAACAGCTATTCCTTATTATCAGGATATTACAGTCAGAGCAAATATGCCGACAAAAAAGGCCGGAACATTTTCATTATTCGGAATAGGTGGAATCAGTCAGATAGACCTTATATCGAGTAATGCAGAAGATACGGTGGATAATTTATATAATAACGATCTGGATATTTATGATAGGTCCAAAATCGGGATAATTGGCATCTCACACCAGTATTTAATTAATAATTCATCTTATACAAAATTCACTATTGCAGCATCTACTATTATCAATAATGATATTGTAGATTCAATTTCTGTGGAGACGTTCGAACCGGTAGAATTTTATCGTCAAAATTTCACACAAAACAAGATCTCTGCAAATTTCTTTTATAAAAAGAAGTTTAATGCGAAAAATAATTTACAACTTGGAGTGCGATTTGATGAATTTCTTGTTTCCGTATCGGATAGTATTTTTGAAGGAATTCCGGGACGTTATGTAACACTAACATCCTTTGATGGAAATACATTTTTATTGCAACCTTATGTTCAATATCAATATCGCCCAACAGAAAAACTAACCATTAATTCCGGATTACATTTTCAATATCTGAGTTTGAATGGAAGTAATTCACTGGAACCACGATTGGGAATTAAATATCAAATAAATAACAACAATGCGATAAGTGTGGGATATGGATTACATAGTATGATGGCACCTATAGCTACTTTCTTTAAAACAGTGGAAACAACTCCGGGTAATTATAATACACCCAATGATTCCATTGATTTTGTAAAAGCCCATCATTTAGTATTAGGATACGATAAACAACTTTCAGAAACCATGCGCATAAAAGCGGAGGTATATTATCAGCATCTTTATGATGTTTTGATAGATAAAGATAGTTCGTCGTTCAGTGTATTAAATTCCGGTAGTTTTTCTTTCGGCACTCCCGACAGATTAACAAACAGCGGAACAGGCAGAAATTATGGTGCAGAATTAACTGTCGAAAAATTTCTGGATAAGGGTCTGTATTTTTTAATGACCGGATCATTATATAAATCGGAATATATTGGAAGCGACGAAATAGAAAGAGAGACAGCATTTTCCGGAAATTATGTTGCAAATGTTGTTGGAGGAAAAGAATTTTATTTATTTACAGGAAAAGCTTCTCCTAAAAACACGAAATCAATAGTTTTTGATACAAAATTTACTTTAGCGGGTGGACAACGATATACTCCCATTGATCTGGAACAATCTATATTAACTAATTCAACGGTTTACGACTGGAA
This sequence comes from Bacteroidota bacterium, assembly GCA_016706865.1. Taxonomy (NCBI): domain Bacteria; kingdom Pseudomonadati; phylum Bacteroidota; species Bacteroidota bacterium. The sequence continues at coordinate 1,150,602 of JADJIS010000003.1, forward strand.
TAATGCATTTGCCGAACAATTTGATGATTATATGCGTTGGGATGTAAGACTTGCATTTAAGATCAACGGAAAATTCGCTTCACAGGAATGGGCAATTGATGTGCAGAATGTTACAAACAGACAAAATCCATTGTATCAACGATATAATCCATCGGAAGGTGAAATAAATACCGTTTACCAATTAGGCATATTTCCAGTGCCCCAATATAGGATCACCTTTTAATATTTATAATGCCAAAATCGATCTACACAATTAAAAACATATTATTAGGCACCGTAGTAGTTTCTATGGTGCCTACTACTTTTGTTTTTTTGCGCAACTGGGCCTTAGGAGATAGTCCAAATCCGGAAATGGATACACTAACAGCATATCTTATTTCACTTTTGTTTTCTGTTGTTGTTACCTTTTCTATTTTTCTCGCAGTAATTAAAATTATTTCAGGCACCACTGCTAAGTTGGAAGGAAAAATAAGTGCGCCCAAACGCATTTTGACTTGTCTTGTATTGTCACTGATCGTTGCAAACATCATAATTTATATTTATTGGTTAATATTCAATGCGTTTTTATTCCACTGTGAAGCGGAGGAAGCAAGAGCCCGAATTTTCGAGAACCAAATGCTTGCAACAGTCCTTGTAATTATTGTCAGTCTGGTTTTTGAAATTGGCCATTATATTCATCAACTCAAAATTACTGTTGCAGAAAAAGAGCGACTGGAAAAAGAAAATATGCGTTCACAACTGGAGAGCTTGAAAACACAAATGAGTCCCCACTTTTTATTCAATAGTTTTAATGCCTTGTTATCTTTGATAGATTCTGACAAAGAAAAAGCTAAACAATTTTTAATGGAACTATCAAAGGTTTACCGTTATGTTCTAGAACAAAAAGACAATCTGGTTGTGGAATTAAAGGAGGAATTAAAATTTATAAATTCATACATCTACCTAAATAAAATACGTTTCGGAGAAAATCTTCATTTTGAAACTGATATAGATGCAGGTAATTTAAGTAAATTCATTCCGCCATTAACGTTACAATCGCTGGTGGAAAATGCAATAAAACATAATATAATTTCAGAAAGCAAACCGCTTACAATTAAGATAACGAATGACAGGAATAGATTAATTGTTTCCAATAATTTGCAAGGCAGAAATGAAAAGATCGTATCTACAGGAATTGGTTTGAAAAATCTGAAAGAAAGATATTTTCTTCTTGGAAATTCTGAACCCGAATTTGGAATAGTGAATGATCAGTATATTGCAAAAATTCCACTCATCGAAAAAGAAAATATCTGATATGCAAGTTGTGATCATTGAAGATGAAAAAATTGCTGCCGACTTTCTGGAAAAATGTATTCTGGAATTCAATCCGGATTACAAAGTAGTTAAAAAACTGGATTCTGTTGAAACTTCTGTAAAATGGTTATCAAATCATTCTGCGGATCTTTTATTTGTAGACATCCACCTTGCAGATGATATCAGTTTTAGTATTTTCGAACAGATGGACATTCAAACTCCAGTAATTTTTACTACTGCTTATGATCAATACGCCATAAAGGCATTTAAGTTGAACAGCATTGATTACCTGCTTAAACCTATTGATAAATCAGAATTATTTAATGCCTTAAATAAATTTATTCAATTCAGGAATTCGGCACCGATCGACATAAAATTGTTGCTCGAACAATTTAATGCTCAAAAAAATGAGTATCAAAGTCGTTTTCTTGTGTCTACCGGCCAAAAATTGAAATCGCTGAATATCGAACAGGTTGCATATTTCTTCTCAGAACAAAAACTAACATTTTTGGTCGCCAAGGATGGCAAACATTATGTTTTGGATAATTCTCTGGATAAATTGGAAACGATTTTGGATCCGATAATCTTTTTCAGAATAAATCGTCAGTTCATCATCTCCTTTACAAGTATTAAAAATATGTTCAGTTACTCTAAATCCAGGGTAAAAGTGGAATTGGAGCCGGTTATTGAAAAAGAAACAATTGTGAGTGTAGAACGATCATCAGAGTTCCGATTGTGGCTAAACAGGTGATTCTCCTTTATTTCATCACATTTTAACATCAAAGTTGTAATAGCCCTGCAGGATTCCACTTATATTTGCATAAGGTTTCCCCTTTCAAATAATTCAGGCAAATTTTAATTAATAAAATGAAAATTCTATATTTCTTTTTTTCGGTATTACTACTCTCCTGCAGTGCAACCTCCATTGATGATAGCAAGTCCCATTTAAACTGGCCTGAAAGGTCTGTTTTGATGGATAATTTCAGACAACAGGATTCCATTTGTGTTATTTATGGAAAAGAGGATGGACTTCTTTCCGAAGCCATTATTGCAGACATTTCAGATGTGGGTCAAATTAACGATAGAATTAAAATAATAATAAGACGCGATGATGAAGTTACTCAGTCGGAGTTAACTAAATTTCCTTTATATATTATTGGAACAATAAATAATTTATTGGTAAAAAGGCTTGATGAAAATATGCCTGTTAATTTCACTGAAAGAGGATTTATATTTGACAATAAGGAATATACTGATAAATCAGGCATAATTAAGATATCACTTTATCCTAATCTTTTTAATCCGCAATTACCATTAACATTAATTGCTGCAAATTCGGAAGAAAATCTTATAGAATATGTAAAAGACCAATTTACACAAAGCTGGGGATATTTTTTCTGGGATAGCTGGGGTTACCAGATATATGAAAAAGGGAACAGAATTGTAATGGGTAATTTTTCGGAAGATAAAACCACATTATGGACCATCGACAAAAAATTGCATTGGGATTTTAGCTATGATGGTGTTAAAGTAAAGGAAGATAAAAACATACAATTTTATACGCATTCTCCGGATATTTCGATGGATAAAATAAATGCAATTGAAGTAAAAACAGCTTTCGATCTGGATGCTTTAGAAAAATTTATTGGCATTGAATTACGTGAGCAGATCAAATACCATATTTATCCCTCACCGGAGATCAAAACACTTATGCAAAATAATCCGGAACAGGCAAATATTGATTTTGAAAACAATACTTTGCATACGGTAATTGATCAGGAATATACCAATATGTTTTCGGAGTCACCTTGTAAACTAGCGCTGCGAAAGATTTTAGGCGAGCCTGAAATAAATGCTTTGGAGACCGGACTTGCAATTAAATTTACAAAAAACTGGCAGGGAACGGACTATAAGTTACAGGCAAAACATTTGTTGGATGCAACACTTTTACCTGAAATAAAAACATTGTTTGATAATAATTCTTTTAATGAACGCTCTACTTATTTGATGAAAATAGCAGCTGCAAGTTTTGTTGATTACCTCATCACAGAAAGTCCGATTAAAGAGAGTTTTGTAAAAGATTATCCCACATTAAACTCTTCCGATCTTTTAAAAATTCCCAATCTGGAACAAGACTGGAAAATATATGTAACAAAACAAAGTTCTGATCTAAAGAACAGCTCCCCTTCTATACCAACAGACAATAATTTTTTAAAGGGATTTAATTTTGCGCATGAAGGATATCAGGTTTATAATGGTTATTTAGGTTCGGAGGCTGATCGTTCTATAAAAAAATTAAAGGAGATAGGCGTTAATTCCATCACCATTATTCCTTATTCCGGTTTTCGTTCCATGACCAAACCTGCACCGATAGGATTTTCAAATAGCGCAGGATCTGAAAATGATGCAAGCATTATACATTCAGCATATGAGGCACATCAAAATGGAATGTCGGTTATGATAAAACCTCAACTCTGGAGCCATTTAGGATGGACCGGAGATATCACCATGGGCTCACAAAAAGATTGGGATCTGTTTTTTGAATATTATGAGCAATGGATAATACATTATGCACTGATGGCAGAATTATATGATGTGGAAATGTTCTGCATTGGAGTTGAATTTCAAAATGCATCCTTATCGGAACACAATAAGTGGGATGACCTGTTTGATAAAGTTCGCAAAATTTATTCCGGTAAAATAACCTATGCAGCAAATTGGGGGACGGAATTTGAAACTGTTTCTTTTTGGGATAAACTGGATTATATTTCAGTGAATTGTTATTATCCCTTAAGTTCAAAAACTGATCCTACAGATGCAGAATTATTAGCAGCATTTGAAAAAAATCTTGACATTATTGAACGCGCACATATAAAATATAATTTACCCGTATTATTTACCGAGATCGGTTTTAAAAGTATTGCAGCGCCCTGGATAAATCCACATAAAGACGCTGACGAACAGGATTACAGTGAAGATGCGCAGAAACGCTGTTATTCCATTATGCAACAGGCAATGGCAGATGAAGATTGGATAAAAGGTGTTTATTTTTGGAAATGGCCGAGTTATATGCAATATTCCGACGAATACAATAAAGATTTTACTCCCTGCGGAAAAGAAGCCGAAGCTGTAATAAAAAATTGGTTCTTAGGAAATAATTAGTTCAGATCAATAAGCACAATCTGTCTTATATAAGATCATATAATCCACAATGGCTTGGATGGCAGATGTTTTCATATCTCTTTTTAAAGATCCATCCTGAATTACTGCACTGGTGAGTGTCCAAACTCTGCAAAAATCAGTATCCATTGCTTTTTGAGCCTTTGCCATAGCAAGAATTAAATTAATGGTATAACTGGTTTTCTTTTTAGATGCAGCCATTTCCAGAATATTGATCGCTTCATCCACAACAAAATAATCATCCATTGCAATTAAATAACCAAGGCATAATAATTCATCTGCACTTAATTCAGTAAGTATAAGTTTTTCTGTTGTGGTGGAATGAGCTTTGGCAAGATATTCTTTGAATTTATCTGCATTATTATTTCCATCATAATTCCAACCAATTGCGTTAATTACGGCAGCCTTTGCATCAATTGGATTTTCTTTATTCAAAAGAAATGCTGCAACTTCATCATTCATTTCTCTTCCAACTTCAGCCTTCGAAACAATATCATAATCGTAATATGCTGATGCAAAATAGGTGGATGTTAAAGGTGAATCGGCTTTTGCCACAGATAAAAAAAGGCATAGCATTATCAGGAGAAAACTTTTGTTGATGTGCATGTTCAATTATTTGGTAGTTGAATTAATTCAGGATGTTGATATAAATAATAAATAACAGGTATAGTGATCAATAAGGCAATAATTAACGGAATGGTTATTTTTCGTTTATCGTATTTAACACCTTTTCCGATAAGTTGATTCCATAACAATTCAGATAATATCAAAGCACCGGCAATTCTTATCAAAATAGCGGCAAAACTACCCGGTGGGAGAATATAATAGGAAAGATAACCCGCAAATGCAGTAAAAACCACAGAAAAAAGAATAACCTGCCAAACAGCTTTTTTATTTACCTTCCAAACATTCATAGCCAACATAATTCCACCGAATAATGGCGAGAAAAAGATGGTAAAAGCAAGAATTACCGTTTGTGAATATAATACAGGTAAAACCACTTTAACTTCTTCAGGTTGCTCATTTATCACCACAGCCTCTTCCACTACCATTCTCGCAGTAATCGCAGAACGCAGGGCATCAGCCCCCGGAAAAAATAGTTTTCTTTTTTCACATTCATCTAAAACAGCCAATATCATCTCATCAAGATACATAGCCTCATTGGCCTTGAGCGCTGTCAACAGGTCTTCATCGGGCATTCTTGCTACCACTAACTTGTAACTATTTTCCGACATACCTGCTTAATTTATATTTTTGCACGATCAATTATTATTATGAACGTAAAATTACCGCTATTTCTTTGTTTTTTCTATTGCTCAATGCTTTCTGCGCAATCAAAATACAGTACAACAGGACTTTTTGCCTATTCAGGTGCTTTATCAATACCACAAAAGTATGAGTGCGGTCCCGGACAATTAACGAAAGATGGTAGTCATTTTATTTTAGGACTTACCGAAGGAGATTTTGAAAATGTTTTTGACCTGCTTTCAAATATCTATTTATACGACCTAAATGCGAGCTCCGGAACTGATGCCATCAAAAGTTTTGGCCTTCCCGCTGCCTTGGATTCCATTAGATATTTTCAGTGCAGCGGTTCAGAAAATGAACAAACTTTGGTTTATGTGGTAAATGAAATGGGAGGATGGAACGATAATGATCTTGGTTTAGCAGAAAAGAAAGCAGATGGAACCTATACAAAAACCAGAATGCTGGATGAAATAAACGACCCGGCGTTGAGCGATGCCTACCCATGGGTTTCCGGCGATGGAAACCGCTTGTTTTACAGTCGCGATTTTAAATTATTTTTTACGGAAAGAAGTGGACCCGAAGCTAAATTTAACACTCCCGTTTTAGTGGATTTTGAAGGTGATGTAGAATTAGAAGTTGTGTCCTGTTGGTTAACACCCGATGAAAAAAATTTGTTTATCATCGCTAATAATCAAATTTACAAAGCCAATAGAAAATCAAAAACAGACCCTTTTTCTTTGCCAACTTTATTTACCAAAGAATTTAAAGATTTTTATTTTATTGCAGGATTAAGTTTTTTGGGGGATAAAAAAACAATGTATATTTATTATTCCGATGAAGAAACTCAGGAAATATTAATTTACAAATTAAAAGACGGAAAAGCCTGGTAAAACGACTACTGAAATATTATTTATTATTTTTAATATTTTCTGCCTGCAATTCCGGTCATGAGCTACCCGATTACAGCAATTTTAATCATATTATAAAAATACGTGACTTTGAAATTTATATTCCTAAATATCTACACGCCGATAAAAAAATAAATCCGAAAGCAACAATTGCTTATGCCGATTCTACGAATAATACCATTTTTATGGTGATCAAAGATAAAATCCCAAACACAGAAAGGGATAGTATTACTATTGAATTGGAAAATTATTTCAACTTCGCAGAGCTTGCCATTTTAAATACCTTAAGCGATGCCAAAGAATCGAACAGAGAAAATATTACAATTAATCTTAATGATGCAATGGTTGCAAACATAGAAGGTAAATACGGCGATCAAAAAGTATATTATTGCCTTACCATTGTAAAAACAGAATATTATTTTTATCAGTTAATTGGCTGGACGCTCTACAAATTGAAAGATACCAATGGCAAGGATATTTGTGATGCAGCTTTATCCTTTGCCGAATTGAATTGAATCGTGAATCGAAAATCGTGAGTCGTGAATCCGGTACTGCTAACATTGGAACTTTTGATTTTGACCTTAAATTTTTTTCTGACTCGGAGCATTCTCACCACTGAAACATGAAGTGATCGACGCAGGAGATCTACTTCATGTCCTTACTCCCGTCCGACCGGTCATCCGGGCGGGCACCACTCACCCATAATCGCAGTTAAAAATAAAAAGCAAGAATATCCGACTCTCGAGAACCAAACTCATTACTCATAACTCATAACTCATTTCGTGAATCGCGAGTACACGTCACATCATGAACCTTAATTGCGATCAATCCCTATCTTTGTAAAAATTATATGGAATGAAGAGCTATTTTATTGTTGTGATATTATTTTCTTTTTTGTTGATATCCAACGGATGTAAAGAAAAACAGCCTGAAGTTGCTGAAGTTTCGAAGGAATTATTTTATGGAAAAATTGTATATTCATCCATTGTAGAAGCTATAGATACAGTATTTAAATTGAATATGGAGGCCATTAGTCCATATAAAATTGATATTTATGTTGACGAAAATAATTTCCGTATGATTGAATATGGAGGATTATCGCACAGCAATTTAATACTGGATAAAACCGATAAAGCAGCATGGCAATTAGATACCATAAAAAAGCTAGCATATTTGGGCGAATATTCTGACCTGGGTGATCCCAATGCTGAGTTAAGGGATCTCATGCCTGATCATTTTAAACCTATTGTTGAGGTAACAAATGAAAAAGAAACGATATTAGGACACCCTTGTACGAAATATAAAGTTGTGCGCTCAGGATTTATTCCGAATGATAATGAAGCTTTTATTTGGGTTGCTGATGATTTTAAGATTCCTGCATCGCGATATGATATTCAAACGGAGATCAATCATGCTGCAGTTCCTGCACCACTTATTATTGGGTTTGAAGATGGCGCAATTATGCGATTAACAGTTAAAACAAAATCATATACACGCAGTTTTGAAATTATTGAATTGCAAAAGGATTTTTTTCCAACGGGTATTTTTGAAATTCCTGAAGGTTACCAAAAAAAATAAATTATGAAACAAATTTTTATTCTTGTTTTATGTAATTTTTATTTATCCATTTTAGTTGCACAGACTAATTATGCCATTGAAATAGTTCATCAGGATGTTAATACGAGTTTGAGAGGATTATGTGTGGTAAATGATTCTGTTATTTGGACCAGCGGTAGTAATGGTTATGTGGGAAGATCCATTGATGCCGGCAAAACATGGGACTTCAAACAAATACATCCCTACGACAGTGCTGAATTCAGAGATATTGAAGCATTTGATGCAAATACTGCTGTGGTTATGAGCAGTGTTCAACCTGCATGCATTTTAAAAACAGTGGATGGAGGTAATACATGGAAAGAAGTTTTCAGAAATGACGATCCCGCTATATTTTTAGATGCTATTGATTTTGATGGCAAAAAAGGAATTTGTTTGGGAGATCCCATAAATAATTGGTTTTATTTTTTGTCTACAAATAATAAGGGAGATAGCTGGAAGGAAATAAAAAATAAAAATAATTTAGCACCTGACAGCACTTATGCATTTGCTGCAAGTGGGTCGGCAATGCAATTATTAGATGGTAAAACGATAATTTTTGGTACTGGTGGAAAAAACGCCTCGATTTTTTGTTCAGATAATTTCGGTAAAAATTGGAAGATATCAAAAACACCGATGGTGGCCGGAAAACAATCCGAAGGAATATTCTCCATTGATTTCCCAACGAAATATCATGGCTTAATTGGTGGAGGAGATTATCTAAATCCGGATATTATGAATACTAATTTATTTTATGGAGAATTTCAATCCCCCGATATTATCAATTTCACTTCTTCTTTCCCAAATCCTTCAGGATATATTTCCTGTATAAAGTATTTACCCTATCCTTATGAAGTAATAATGTGTGGTACGGGAGGAGTAGATGTAAATAATTCTTTTTTAGATAGAACAATAAATATTAGTGAGGAAGGCTATAATGTTATTGGGATATCCGGTTTCGGAAAAGCAGTTTACCTCGCAGGCAATAACGGAAAGATTGGTAAACTCCTCAAAAATTGATCACCTCGGCCAAATGATCTCCTCAAAAACAAGATCACCGGGATTTATTGAACAATCTAAAGAAGGTGATGGACCCCAACCGCCATTGGTATTACAAACCTTTGTTCCATCCTCATCAAAATAATCGTATCCATAATCGTTAACACAATTATCGACAAACTTGAAGTATTTGATACCTGCCATATTATATCTTTCCACCTGAAGGCAATCATTATCATGAGGGTAATCTGCGATCAATTTTTCAATAGATTTTGGAGTACCCGCAGGCAGATCATAAGTATTGCAGGAAACTACAACAATACAAAGCCCAATAAAATTGACAAGATATCGCAAACGCATCCGGGAACTATTTTGATGTTAAATTAACGTTTTTTTGGGTAAAATAATCTGTTGAATCCTAAAAATGACAATTTTAAAGCAAAAAACGAGCTAAACTCTAAGATTTCATAGCTTCTGCCCGCATTTTTTCACTCAATTCTTTCCCCAAATACCTGTCGATCCACCTGTGGAGCACATATAACAAGGGAGTCAGAATTATTGCAGCGGAAACCTTATAACAATAGTTCACTGTCGCAACGGCAAAAAACAGACTTAAACTCCATTGCTGAGGTCCGATAACAAATGCGATATACAACACGATCAAACTATCAAATATTTGGGATATCACCGTAGATCCCGTGGCCCTCATCCAGATATTCTTTTCACCGGTAAAGAACTTGATCCTGTGAAATATGGTAACATCCACCAACTGACTTACAAAAAATGCAGCAATAGAACCTGCTATTATCCACATTCCTTGTCCGAAAATTGCGCTATAGGCTTTTTGCATATCAGGAACTCCGGCATCAACATAACTTGCGGGCCAAAATCCGGCGGGTGCAAGATTGATGGCGATATAAACAACACCAAAAGCATATAAAATAAATACAATGGCAATATAACTCAATCGCTTCACTCCTTTTGTTCCAAAATATTCATTAATAATATCCGTCATTATAAATACAATGGGCCATAAAATAACCCCAACGGTAAAGTTTAGAGAGCCCTTTTCGCCAAATAAATTCCAATTAAATGGTTTCCAGCCGAAACTATCTTCCAACGCGAATATTTTAACTCCAATAAATTCTGCTATTAACGCATTGGTGACAAAAAAAACTCCCAGAATTAAAAGTAACATAGCCGGTTTGTTGGCAAATGGATTGTGGTGATGATCTTCCATATTATGGTGGTTTAAATGAATGGAAAAAATTTATTTGTTTTCGCACTGTAAACAGGATATTCCGGAAAATGTTCCGTCAGCTTTTTTTCTTCATATTTCGATTTAATTTCAAACAATAAAAGTATCATTAAAGCGATCATTAATTGATCAAAATTATGTTCCATCATAGCATATCCCAATGCAATAAAAAAAATACCTGTGTAAATCGGATGCCGCATATATTTGAACACTCCCGTAGTGATCAATGTAGCATTTTTTGTCGGGGTAGGAAGCATGGTAAGATTTCGGTTCAATTGTAAAAATGCCGTCATCACTAAAAATATTCCGCTTAGTGCTAATGGCATACCTATATATCGCCAGATGTTGGGTAAAATCGGCTCAACCGGCTCCGGATGCCACCAATAGCCGATAAATAAAAGGATCTGAATGCTTACAAAGATGTAATCTGCTGTCTTTTTTGGTTTCATATGTTTTCGGACACAACTTTACGGATTTTTATTGGTAATTTAGCAAAGGTTATCTCCTTAATAATTGCTACTCATGAAAAAAACATCATTTATTTCCCTTGTTTTACTTGTATTATTTTGTAGTTGCTCTACATCGAAACTATTAAAAATTAGCCCGGATAAAGCAATTCCAACCAATGATTTCGATCAACAATATTCAGATGAAAGTTCCTCAAATGTTTTTCAACCTTCGGGAAAAACAGATTACACACCAAATGATTTAGTAATCATTGATTTTTATACCGAAGCTAACATACCCATTTTAAGTAATAAAATGGATTTAAAACATACGTCTGAACCTTCATATGCAGCTGAAAAAAATACCTATCAAATGGATACAGCGGTAATTGTTAATGAAGAATTACAAGAACTGGATATTGCTAATGATAGTTTTAAATTTGGTTTAAGTTCTTTAATTGCATTGATCACATCTGTATTGTTGTTGTTATCCGGTGCACTGTTTCTTTCTGTTGGTCTTTTTATTACTTCCTTTATACTTGGACTATTTGGTTTAGGAAAGGGAATTACAGCGAAAAGGATATTAAGAAAGGAAAATAATATTTATTCAAATGCAAATAAAGCAAATTGGGGTATAACTTTTAGCCTGATAATTTTTGCAAGTATTGTGTTTGTTTTTGCTTATAGTCTCTTCTTATGGACATCCGGGAATGGCTTTTCTTTATCATTTTCAAGTTTATATTGAACTAAAAATAATTTTCTCGATAAATGCTACCAATGCAAAACTATATTTTACCGATTCTTTTCGCTTGTTTAGCTGTGAGTTGCAATACTTCAGAAAAATTATTTACTGCAACAAATCACATGGAAATAAGTAAAAATAATGAAATGTCGAATTCTGTTGGGGTCCCTGCAGTGTGCGATTATCAACCATCAGGATCAGTAGAATATATTAATAATGATTTAGCATCAGAAACATATTTAGCAGAGGATAATATATTTGATTCAATTACTGAGTATGTAGTTATGCATACCGGTTCTGAAAACTATTCTGTAAAAGTAGATACAGTAATAACTAAAAATGTTGCACCTACAGAGTTGAAGGAAGCAAATCAAAGTTTTACATTGGGCATGATATCTTTTATTGCTTTAATAGGATGGATGTTATCTTCTTACTATATGTTAGCTTTTTTTGCAATTGCTTTTAATCTGATTGCAATTGTATTTGGTATAGCTGGTTTGAGAAAGGGAATTATTGCGAACAGGATCTTACGCAAGAGCAAAAATATATATACAAATGCGAATAAAGCGGATTGGGGAATTGCCTTGAGTGTGCCGATTTTTGCAGTTCTTTTAGCTATTGCTATCTTTTTAATCTATTTAATTTCAACTGGAAATTTTTGGTTAAGCTGAAATTGTAAAAAATAGAGTGCCTAGGCTTTATTGTGGGATCTATATCTTTATATTTTGATCATATGTTTCCTTTCAAAGTTTCACATTAGGTTTATATTTGTGTTTTAACCACCAATTCCTAAAAATGAAAATAAATTATTTTTACACGATACTTATTCTTGCTGCTTTTATTTGTGGAAGTTGTAATATCACTCATAATCACACCGCTGTTTTAAATCCAAATAGTGAAACAGGCAACGGATCAGTCAAAATAAATCCGGCGGAAATTGAACCTGCAGCATACCAACCATCTGCTGCTCATAATGAAGAAAACTCCGAACCATCCAATGAAATTGTATATTATAGTTCTATTGATAATGCTACCTGGGAGACATTGATAGCTGAAAACGACCTAATAATTACTCCAAAAAAGGAAATTCTTCCTGATACGCTTCCCGATGGCGAATGGTTATCTCAATCGCAGTTGGCCAGAGAAAGTAAAATTGCGGGAATTTGGGGACTGGCAATATTTTTTATATTACCCTATATAGCTGTCGTTTTTGGCATAATAGCAATTGCCAAGGGTCGTCGCGCTCAAAAAACTATTGCAAAATCTCCAGAGAAGTATATAAATGCCGGAGATGCAATGGCCGGGGTGATCATGGGTTCCATCGTTGTGGGATTATTTGTGTTAGCAGTATTAATCTTAACTGTTTACCTAATGGCCTTAAGTGGTATACTCAATTTGCCAAATTGGTAAAAATAAGGGTACTCGCTTTTAATATTTTATCTTTGCGCCCGCCTTTAGAGGTCAGATTATGAGTTTACAGTCAGAGATACAGCGCAGGAGAACCTTTGCAATTATTAGTCACCCCGATGCCGGGAAAACGACACTTACAGAAAAATTTCTGCTTTACGGTGGTGCAATTCAGGTTGCGGGTGCCGTTAAAAGCAATAAAATAAAGAAATCTGCCACCAGCGATTTCATGGATATTGAACGCCAAAGAGGTATTTCCGTGGCAACTTCCGTAATGACCTTCGAATATGAGGGAATTCAGGTAAATCTGTTGGATACTCCCGGACACAAGGACTTTGCGGAGGATACTTATCGCACATTAACTGCCGTTGACAGTGTAATTCTTGTAATCGATTGCGTAAAGGGCGTGGAAGCACAAACAGAGCGTTTAATGGAAGTTTGCCGAATGCGCAAAACACCTGTAATTATTTTCATCAATAAAATGGACCGAGATGGAAAAGATCCCTTTGATCTTTTGGATGAATTGGAAGAAAAATTAAATATCCGCGTCCGACCTTTAAGCTGGCCTATAAATATGGGATCTCAATTTAAAGGTGTTTATTCCCTGTATCATAAAAAATTAAATGTTTTTCGCCCGGGTTCACAACGTATTGAAGATGATGTATTAACAATTGAAAATTTAAATGATCCGCTTTTAAATAAAATTGCAGGCGAAAGAGATGCACAACAATTGAGGGAGGATGTGGAATTAATTGAAGGTGTTTATCACGACTTTGACGTAAATAAATATTTAAGTGCGGATATTGCTCCGGTGTTTTTTGGAAGTGCAATTAATAATTTTGGAGTGCAGGAATTATTGGAAACGTTTATTCAAATTGCCCCTGTTCCACAAGGTCGTATTTCAGATAACAGAATTGTTGTTCCTGAAGAAAAAAAATTCAGTGGCTTCGTGTTTAAAATACACGCTAACATAGATCCTCGTCACCGCGACAGAATTGCATTTTTGCGTGTGGTAAGCGGAGAATTTGAACGCAATAGTTTTTATCATCACGTGCGATTAAATAAAAATGTACGTTTTAATAATCCGTATTCTTTTATGGCTGCGAGTAAGGATGTAATTGAAGAGGCATATCCCGGAGATGTAATAGGATTATACGATACCGGTAATTTTAAAATTGGCGATACACTTACCGAAGGAGAAGAATTAAATTACAAAGGTATTCCGAGTTTCTCCCCCGAAATATTTAAAGAATTAATTAACCTCGATCCAATGAAAACAAAACAATTGGATAAAGGAATTGAACAATTAACAGACGAAGGAGTAGCGCAATTATACACCCATACCAGCGGTCATAAAAAAGTGGTGGGCACAGTTGGTGAATTACAATTTGACGTTATCCAATATCGCCTCGAAAACGAATACGGTGCAAAATGTCGCTTCGCTCCTATTCCAATGAACAAAGCATGTTGGATGACCACAACGGATAAAAAACAACTCGAAGAATTTATTCGCCTCAAATCGGAATATATTTATTTTGATAAGGACCATAATCCTGTTTATATGGCGGAGACAAGTTGGGCGTTGAATGTTGCGAGGGAGAATAATCCGCACATTACGTTTCATACTACCAGTGAATTTAAGACAGACGCTCTTGGGTGACATAGGACATACGACATAGGACATATGACTTGAAATAGGACAAGGGGAAGCGACAAAAGGATTTACTTTGGATTTAGATAGAAATTTGGCTTCTGATTTAATATTTTTTGTAGTATGAACGTTTTGGTTATTGCAATCTCCTCCGGATTGACGATTCACGATTGACGACTCACGCACTTTGATGTATCTTTGATTACCATGCGAAAAACGATAACTCTTGTCATTGGAATTTTTATCTACGCTGCTTCCTTCGCATCACAGTCCTATGTCCCTTCTCCAATGTCCTATATCAAGTCCTATGTCATATGTCCTATGTCATATGTCGCGCGCCTCGCGCCCCCTGCGCGCCCCGCGCCCACTGTCTACTTATTGCCAGGCCAGGGTTCGGACTCAAGAGTTTTTAAAAATATTCATTTTGAAGAAAATATTGATACAATAAATATTCATTATCCTGTTCCTTGCGAAAATGAAAGTATGAAGGAATATGCTCTTCGAATTTCAAAACAAATTGATACCACAAAACCATTCATTTTAATTGGAGTTTCGCTTGGAGGAATGATTTCCTGCGAATTAACCGATATTATTCATCCTGAAAAAGTTATTATTATTTCCAGTGCATCCTCATCGGAAGAAGTTCCTAAAATGTATACTTTTTTCAAAACATTTCCTGTTTACCGCGAAATATCTCCTTCATTGTTTAAATATTCAAGTTATTTTCTCCAACCCCTCTACGAACCCGACCGCAAACTGGAAAAAGAAACCTGTGTAAGCATGTTGCACGCAAAAGATCCATTATTTATTAAACGCGCAGTGCATTTAATTGTAAGCTGGGACAGAACCGAAGCAGATAATCTCAACAAAAATATTATTCATATTCATGGGGATATTGATAATACATTACCGATTGAAAATGTGCAAGCTGATTATATTATTAAGGGTGGATCGCATATGATGGTGTTGACGAAGAGTGAGGAGATTTCGGGGATAATTGAGAGAGAGATGAATATTAAATAGTGAAACTAATATTTAAACACAATTTTTATAACCTAAAACCACTTTGAAAATTACCAAAATATGCATAATATGCAATTTTTAAAGTATTTTCATCCTGTGAATTATTCTACTCCTATCAAGATTTCAAGCACTTTGGGTTATGGTCCGTTCGGAACCACGCTGGAGGGTAGAAATTGGAGCGTGGGTAGTGAATATCGGTATGGCTTTCAGGCTCAAGAGTGCGATGATGAAGTTTTTGTTGACAATTGCAGTTATGCTTTTTAATTTAGAATGCAAGATCCTAGAATTGGTCGATTTTTAAGCATAGATCCTCTTGCAAAAAGTTATCCATCAAAAAGACCCAAGATTGATTTTTGAGAAAATTGCATAAATATTCAATTATAGTTATTTAATGGTTATATCATTCGAGTTGGTTGAAATAGGTCTTTCTGGAAATAAATTATTTTAACACCACTAAATGGGCTATTTGGTAAATCAGCAATTTTAACCCATTGACCTGCAGCATATTTGCCACAGGTCGATGAGATATTACAAAATATGAAAATAAAATTTCTCAAATTTATAATTTTAATATTTGAAATCTGGTGTTTACTTCACCAAGTATTGTTAAATAATAAATCCCGCTTTGAAGTCCGGCAAGATCAATTACAAATGTTCCAAATTCTGAATTTATTGCAGTAAACGAGCATTTCTGACCAAATAGGTTAGTAAGTCTTAAATTACTTAAATCAGCCTTTTCAGAAACGACTGTAAGTGTTCCTTCGGTTGGATTCGGATATATTTTGATTTCCCTTGAATGATTTACATCAATTGCAAGACCATCATCATTCCAGCCATCACAATCATCATCCAATCCATTAAGCTCTTCCGTTGCTCCTGGATATATATCCGGGTCGGCATCGTCACAGTCCGTACTATCTGTTACGTATCCTTCCTGTATTACACAACTTTTTAAGGATATTTCTGAATCACCGAATCCGTCACTATCGGCATCTAGATAGTACCATACCTCATTGTTCGGATTGCAAAGCTTAACGATCCAGTAGTCTCCCCCCAAGCCTACTGCATTATGAAGCCCACTGGCATCTCCGTCGTTACTTTGAGTAGATCCTGCAAAAATATATCCACCATCAATTGTTTTCTTTAAATCTATCAAATCAAGAAAATATGGACTACCTTCTTGTTCTGAGCCTCCATAACATGTTTCGGATATGATATTACCAATTGTATCAATATTCAAAAGCCAATAATCTATATAGCCATGCCAATTAGTAACTTCATCATAAGATTTTGTTGTCCCTATTACATAGTAATCACTTTCAGAGTTGCTGATTATTCCGTAGCCCCTGTCATCATTATCACCACCATAGGTTTGTTCCCAGTCTATCTCACCACTAGTTTCTAATTGTACGACCCATAGTTCGTCACCGGGATGTTCCCAAGTAACATCTCCGTCAGATGAATGAGCAATCCCTGTGATCAGACATTTATCAGCACTTGTTTTTGTAATAGCAAAGGCGATTTCATCACCTGTTCCGCCCAAGCAATGTTGCCAGATCAAATTTCCAAGTGAATCTATCCTGATCACCCAAAAATCTGAGTAGAAACCAACCATACCATGCAAGCCACTTACGTCTCCATCATTTGACGTAGTATATCCCGCAATTACATATCCGCTGTCCGCCATTTGTATCACACTAGTAGCCTCTTCAGCTTCTAAACCACCGTAGGAATGTTCCCATTCAATATCACCGATATTATTTAGCTTAACAACCCAAAAATCCGGTTCTTGACCAACAGGTCCGTGATGATTAGAAACATCCCCTCCCAAAGACTCAGATGAACCCACAACGATGAATCCACCATCAAATGTTTGCTGAATCGAATACGCAAAATCAAAACTACTTCCACCGAGTGATTGTTGCCATTCTATCTCACCGGTATCATTTACGCATATAATCCACATGTCATAATAGCCATGATTGAAAATGACATCACCATCATTCGAAAGGGTAGTTCCTACGATCAAAAAACCGCCATCTTGTTTTTGTATTAGACAACGGGGAATATCTGATTCAGAACCGCCATATATAGATGACCACCGTATAGAACCATCTTGATTCAATCTAACCAGCCAATAATCTCCGAATCCATTTGTGCCGATTCCATCGCCATCAAATGAACTTCCAAGTCCAATTACCGCATAACCACTGTCGGTGGTTTGTAGTATTGATATAGCATCTTCACCATCAGACCCACCAATGCAATGCTGCCATTCAATTGAAGGCGTTTGAGCAACTATAATTGATATGCGAATTCCAAATAATATGAATGCAATAAATACTTTCAAGATGATTTGATTAGTTTTTTAATGGTGACTGGTATGCCAGTAGTCGAAATGTTGACAAAATAAATTCCCGAAGGTAAGCTTGTAACATCAATGTCCTCGTAAACCTTCCAATTACCTTCAATCATAACCTGCCCTGTTGAGGAGGTAATAGTGATTTTATAATCATCATTATTTAATACACCGGGTTCATCACTCCAAAACTTAATAGAACTATTTGTAGGATTTGGCGCGATTTCAATGAGATCACTTTTATTTTCTTGATTCGTTTGTCCTGCTCTTTCGGGAATTTTTAAGATAGGAATTGTAACGTAACCAAAAGAATTTCCATCCATATAAAATCTAATGCCATCGGGAATGTCAGCCAAATATTCCACAGGTCTATTAAAGGTTGGTGTGATCCCATAAATATCATAAGGATGTGGGTTATCACTTATTATATCAAGGTCTTTCACACAGTTGTAGCAGGTGTTAATATCGAACATATTACTCATACCGGAAGACATGTAGTTCCTATCTACTTGAACTTCGTTGATTGTGACATAATCATCGAAACCTAAGAAGGCGGGAAAGATATACGGAGCGATTGAACTCGGGTTTATTGTTATATATTGTGGTCCTTCTTTCATATTACTAATAAAAAGGACAATATAATCAAAACCGGGATCTCTGAACAAAGTAGGGGGCACATTTGGATTTCCGGTAGGCATTAAATAATTGCTATGTAGGTAATATAAATCTTGTTTATTGATCTCACTGATCAATTTCATACTCCAATAACTAGTTCGGCGCAAATAAAGGTTTTCATCAGGTTCGGGACCAGGAACCTTATACGGATCAGGATCAATTGGTGATGGAACTCCCGATGGGTTGACGAAACTTTTAAAATCTCCACAATCTGCAATTGTAAGCAAACAAGATCCTCCACCTCCGGCATATGCATGTAAATGCGATGCCGTGAAAAAGTCCTTATGATACAAAGCATTTGAATTAATACGAATGTTGAACAGCGACCATTCAAACAACAAAAGCCCATCAGGGTAATTATTCAGAAAAATATCCATTAAGGCAGATTCCTGATTAGTCATATTACTTGTTGTTGGTTTATTATTATACTCCGTTGCCCAAAGCTGCTTATCATTATCATAACCTGCTCCAAATTGAAGTCCATATGCATCTAAATCATTAATTCCTTCCTTTAATAAATTGAAATAACCCGGGAGTCCAGCATCAGGGTCAATGGGATCACCTTTAAAAAGGTCACTTAAATTTACTACCGCATCCCATGCCGGAGGCGGATCCGTTAATCCTAAAAATTCATTGAACGCATCTTCCAATCTAAAATCGTTCACATCATATCTCCATTCACCATATGGGTCACAGATCCCGCTATATAGGCAAAACGGCGGTGTGCTCCAACCAGGATAGGTCGGATATTTAGGGCATAAATTATTTAGGATGAGGTCCTTATACTTTGATCCTTGAAAATAGTTGTGAAGGATTACCGCATCAAAAAGGGTGCTCCGGGCTAAACATATCATCGTAATGACTTCTTAATTGAACATTCCAAGCATCCGAACCACCTAATAGATAATCATCACTTTCGTCAGGGCCATATACTAGATCGCTTCCATTCGGATTTTCTGCTGGAAGACCGATATTGACTGGAGGGCTTGCTTTTAAAGCTGCGAAGAAATCATGACTTGGATCATATGTAGTTGCTGTATTGTCATACAGTTCGGGTCTCATTACATATTCCGCATAGGAAACTGGGTTGTCTACGGTTATTGTAGTGAAATGTGTGAGCACACCAAGGTCATTGGTATAATCGCCCCAAGTGACATCACCAGTAACATATGCCCAGTAATCATTAAAAAGTGCAAATCCGGCCAAATCTCTTGCCCAATTAAAATAGACCTCATTTGAAAGCTCAACTCCTGCAACTGTAATATCTGTTACGCCATTAATATCGCCATCTCTGAGATAATCGACAATAGCCCTTGCCTCGCTTGGCGTTTGGCTAATGATATTTAAATCAAGATATATATCAATTGAGTAATTAGAATTTTGCGTTTGGATGAAATTAATAAAATCAACAAATTGATTGATGTATGCAGGATCATATGTGGCACTGGCATCGGGCAATGCCTCTTGCTGCGTGTACTTTTTATAATAATCAAGCAACTGTGTTGTATATCTTGTATCCATCCAATAAGCACAGGAAATGCAATTATCATCAGCAAGATCGGCTAAAATTGCTGCCATCGTGACTGGCACGGATGAACCTCCAGCATCAATAAAAGTTTCATTAACATTGGTATTGGTCATTTCTACTCCGTAAGTTTCCGGATAGGGTCCGGTTGGTGCAGCAGGATCACCTTGCGCAGGGGTGATATCATAAAATCGGATCATTTCTTCAATATCATATCCATAGCCCTTGATAGGGTCAGGAATGCCATCAATGTCGAGGTCTCTATATGGCAACAAGTGCATAAATTTTCCACTTTCTCCACCCGGAAATCTTAAACTCCCTGGCTTTAGATCTGCCATCCATGTCCAAGCGTCTGGATTTGGTACCCATGTGCCGGGTGGTTCAGGAATAACATCTTCCTCAGAAATATGCCTAGGATTAAACATACCCTCAAGACCAATACCAAACAGATCCTTAGGAACATCACTTGAATTTTCAGACCCACCTTGAGGGGTGATAATGATTCCCTTTGAATGCACCAAGGGTAAAATGAGTTTACCTAGTGTGGTATTTGCACTATCGACCAGTTGAGCATTATCTGCTTTTTCTACTTTATAAACGGTATTCTCGTTTTTGGGGATATAGTATGCACCTGTATCGGTTCCGATAAAATAGGCAATGGTATCGGTTCTTACATATATTGTATCGGTTGAAACCAAGACTGTCGTAGTGGTGTCCACAATGACACTGTCTAAATATTGAAATTCAGTAATAAATGTTGAGTCTTGTTGAACGATGAAAAGAGAATCTCCTAATAGTTCTTCAATGGTAACCGATGAATCGGCCTCACCGAGGATATAGACTTCAGGAATTCCATCTTCAATATAATTGATCAATAAATCAGAATGAAGATAGGTAATTGAATCCGCTCCCGAAATTACAACGGTTGCGGAATCGCCATTACTATTAATCGCCACCACTTTTATTGTGTCAAAAGGAATTGTGTCGGGAGTTATAGCATAAATTTCAGTTTTCACATAAATTAAATCCGATGAATCTCCAAAACTGCTGTTTAACAAAGCAATTATCAAACCAAGGAATACGATTATGGTTTTGAGCAAGTTGTTATTTAAGTATTTCATAGTAGAGTGAATTTACTTGTTTTAATATGTTGTTGCGTTTGGAAATTTAGCTAAATAAGTATTTTTTTGGAAATTGCACGCTCAATTTTCGTAGTTATAAGTATTTTTTTTTAAAATCTGCAATTGTGTTCCGAATTGTAATTTTTCCTATTAGAAATAATTGTATTCACAAACTATAATTACCATTATGTATAAAACCGATTGTCGGTATTAAACAGCAATGAAATATGAACCTTAATCCCCGCTGGTCTATTTTCGAACAAACTAGTTAAATAGAGCATCTGAAGGGTTGCGATATTCGTTTTTACTTATCAAAGGCGCATTTCCTAAATCCTAAATAAGTCAATAGGAGTCAAACTTACCTATTTTCGTTCAATGGTGTTAATTATTTACGTAATATTTTGGTAAACGAGTCATTCAACTCTATAAATGCTGAAAAACTCTAAATACACATATCAATTTATTAAATTACAAATATGAATTTACAGTGACAATCTCGAATTTCCAAATGATTTTGAGTGAATAGCTCATTTTTCATTGCGAAATGACACTTCTGTTTAGGAAGCGACATTTCAACTGATGAGTCTCATTAGCTTTGGCCTCCACTCATTTCAATATTCGTGAATCAAAAAAGAAAAACCTGCACCATTTATCATAAAGCTCCCGTTTTCTACTGTAAAAATTGCAAGAACAAAATCGCAGTTTCCGATATCGAAGAAATCTATCAAGAGCAATTGAAATCTTTCCTTTTGTCCGATCCTGATTTGCAATCATTTCACAACAAATCAAATTCAATTCTTTCTAAAAAGGAACTCTTTTAGAACTTCTTCAAGCGGAATCAAAGAAGGTAAAAAGAAGACGGATGACCTTTTGACGCTCAGATTAGAAGGTGACATGTCTAAAGAACTTTCCCCAATCCATTACAAACCCCTTGAAGAAAGACACCTTCAGATAGAAGACCAAATCCCAGAAATTGAAGCTGAAATCGACTACCTTAAGATTCAGCAACTATCCTCAGATACAGTTCAATTTGATGCTAAGAATCTCTTTGGTCAATGGGACGAACTCCCATTTGAAGAAAAGAGGACGATAGTAGAAACCCTCACAGATCACATTATTGTAGACAAAGAGGACATCGCGATCAAGCTCTCATACATTCCAATCCTTCCAATTGTAATTGGGGAAAAGCTCAACGCATCCTCAGGGGTTCAGTTATTCCAACAACCGTAAAAAGGTGAGATTTATAATTTTAACCTAATCGACCTACTCCACATCCGGCTTCCTTCTCAAACTCTTCACATCACCCTTTATTTTTTTCTCCTTTATCCTTTTTTCTTTTACGGCTTTCGGAGTTTTGGTTTTGATGCGTTTTTTAACCGGAGTTAGCGATTTATTTATTAATTCATGTAGCTTTTCTATGGATTTATTTTTATTTCTTAATTGAGACCTGTCTTCATCACAAACAATACGAATAAATCCATCTTCCTGAATTCTGTTGGATAATTTTTGATTAAAACTTGATGTATTTACTATGTGGGAAGTTCACTCCCTCCCTCTTTCATATTTGGTTATCTTTGAATAATGTGGGCAATGAAATTTATAGTAATTGGTTTTTGTTTATCGGAACGCAAGTGCTTGCCCAACAAAACTAACCGCCTATCTTCTTCCCGGGCAAGGATCCGATTCGCGTGTTTTCAAGAATATTCATTTTGAAGAAAATATTGATACAATAAATATTCATTACCCTGTTCCTTTTGAAAATGAAAGCATGGCTGAATATGCAGTGCGCATTTCCGAACAAATAGATACCACACAACCATTTGTATTAATCGGAGTTTCGCTTGGGGGATGATCTCTTGTGAATTAACAGATATTATTCATCCTGAAAAAGTTATTATAATATCCAGTGCTTCGTCATCGGAGGAAGTTCCTAAAATGTATACTTTTTTCAAAACATTTCCGGTTTACAGAGAAATTTCACCGAATATATTTAAATATTCCAGTTATTTCCTGCAACCCCTTTACGAACCCGACCGCAAACTCGAAAAAGAAACCTGTGTAAGCATGTTACACGCAAAAGATCCATTATTTATTAAACGCGCAGTGCATTTAATTGTAAGCTGGGACAGAACCGAAGCAGATAATCTCAACAAAAATATTATTCATATTCACGGTGATATTGATAATACTTTACCGATAGATAAAGTTAAAGCTGATTATATTATTAAGGGTGGATCGCATATGATGGTGTTGACGAGGTCGGAGGAGATTTCGAGGGTGATTGAGAGGGAGATGACAGGGAATTAGTTTATGAACGTAATAGTTAGAATTTTCAAAAGGTTTTTTCTTTCCACCTATTTTTTACTTCTTGTTTGGTAGAATTGTGTTAAGAGGATAAAGTGCTGGTCAGAAATTAATTTTTCCGGCCTTTTTTTATAAGGCGCAGCGCTAGGAATGAATTTTTCTTCATATTTAATTATATGTCATTCACTATAATTGAGTGATTATTCGTATATTTTGAAAAATGACAAAAATATATTATAAAAAAATTTGAAAATTCCAGATAAGCTAATTACTATGTAGATCAAAAAATAACCCCAGATCCATCAGAAGACTTCACTGGGGATCCCCATGAAAACACTAAGTTTAATTAATTTATTCTTTAATAAATTTTATTTCTGTAACGATTTCGGCACTATTTATTTTTAAAAAAGTAAACCCCCCGATGCATATTTACTGACATCTAAAATATTAAATGGATATATTTTATTGAAAGATTTAATAATTTCACCACTAATATTGATTAATTGAAATATGCCTTGTTCACTATTAGGCCAATTAATATATAAAATATTATCTGTTGGGTTCGGGTAAATTACTATTGCATTTAAGTCAGTTTCTTCTAAACTTAAACCTTCATCAATTAATTCATTACAATCATCATCAATACCATTTAATATTTCATCAGCACCCGGATAAATTAACGGGTTTGTATCATCACAGTCTGAATCATCTTCCACAAATCCAATTGGAAGTTCACAGGAAAGCGAATCTACTTCTGGGTTCCCATAATTATCTGAATCGGAATCTTCATAAGAATGTATATAACTAAGGTTATCATCAATAATTCCATCACAATCATTATCCAAATAATCACAAATTTCTGTGGTGCCTGGGTAAATTAAATTGTTTGAATCATCACAATCGGTTGAATCTAAAACGTAGCCCGCAATTATTTCCAAACAGGAATAAATAAATATATCAGAATTTCCAAAAAATCTCCATCAGCATCTACATAAAAGGTGTAGATCGTTAAGCCTTCATCAATCAATGTGTTGCAGTTATCGTCAATACTGTTACAAATTTCAACCGCAGCAGGATTTATTTCAGCATTCAGATCATTACAGTCGGTATTGTCAATTACATATTCAAGTAAATCAAAACAGGAAATGGAATCATTAAACATATCGCCGAAATTATCTCCGTCAGCATCTGAATACCAGGTGGTAAAAATTGCATCTTCATCGATCAAGCCATTGCAGTTATCGTCAATTGAATTGCATAGATCAATTGCGGTGGGGAATATTAATTCATTTGTGTCATTACAATCGGAGCTGTCTGAGACATATCCTACAGGTAAATTGCAGGCCATCGAATCATTTAATAAATCACCAAATCCATCACCGTCATTGTCGGCATAATATAGTTCATTACAAGTGGAAAGTTTCACAACCCAATAATCAAAGTCACCGTTGTTTTCAGTTAAATCAAAATCTGATGATTGTGAAAAACCAGCCATTACATAATTATTATCTGAAGTCTGAACGATATTCGGAATAAGATCTTCATTTGAACCTCCTAAAGATTTCTGCCAAATAATTTCTCCGTTGGAATCAATTTTAACAGCCCAAAAATCATTTGCTCCATTATTTAAGGTCAAATCTCCATTAGACGATGAGGCATTTGCAGAAAAAACATAATTACCATCTATATCCTGAATTATTGATTTACCTTCTTCTCCTCCGCTTCCTCCATAGCATTTTTCCAAATAACGCTTCCTAAAAGGTCTAGCTTTATTATCCAACAATCTTTGATTCCTGCATGAGCATCTGTAATATCGCCATCTGAAGAATAAGTTTCACCAATAACCAATAAATTATTATCTACACTTTCTAGAATATCATATGCAATATCGGTTTCAGAGCCTCCAAACGTTTTCTGCCACAATAATTCTCCTATGCTATCTAATTTTATAACCCAAAAATCTGACAGTCCATGACTTCCAGTAACATCTCCTCCATTTGAAGAAATATATCCAGAAATTGCGAATCCTCCATCACTCGTTTCAATAACTGATTTTGCAGCGTCTATATCAAAAGACCCATATGATTTTTCCCACAATAAGTACCCAGTAGAATTAAGTTTGATTATCCAGTAATCTGGTAACGTACCACCATGGTGACCAGTAACGTCTCCATCACTAGAACTTGACCTGCCTGCAACAATGTACCCTCCATCTGTTGTTTCATAAACGGATTCAGCGTAGTCTGTAGAACTTCCACCATAGCATTTTTCCCATTCTATATTTCCAACCATGTCAGTTTTAACTATCCAATAATCACCACCATGTGTTTCTGTAATATCTCCATCTGTGGATGCACTGTGTCCTGCCAGTATATATCCACCGTCTGAAGTCACTTTGGCATCATAACAAAAATCATAACCAGAGCCGCCGTAAGTTTTTGCCATTCAATACTCCCTCCTACATTTAGTTTAATCAACCAATAATCAAATAATCCGTGATTCTCAAGAACATCTCCATCATCACAAATAGTCATCCCAGTTACAATTACACCACCATCTGCAGTTGCATTAACATTCCTTGCTTCATCCCAGCTTGTTCCTCCATAGCTATACTGCCATTCAATTTCAGGAACTTGATTGTATGCACTTTGGATATAAATAATAAGCAGTGACACACTCAGAACAAATTTAAAAGCTCGGGCTAAATTCCAAGAGGATAACATATATAAAATATTAGTAAAATATTTATAAATCTAAACTTTTTTTTAAAAACTAATGTACTTTGTAAGTTAATTTTTATATTTGGTTAATATTTTTCTTTCTTCACCATTAAACTCAACTACATGAAAAGCAAGAAATTACCCTTTAATATGGAGGTCTATGGGACCAAACCATTAATGTTAAGTTTTAGCTTGATTATCTTCTTAATCATAACGGGTTTCAAGAATATATCCAATTTTTATAACCAGTGAATATCTAAATGAAACTAAAAATTTAATTCAACCGGATTCAATTTATCCAGACAGCTTATATTATCAGATGGGAGATACAACGAGTTATTACCTATCAGGAGCAGATACGGTTTATATTTTATTTGAAGATACAACTTTAGAAGATATGGATAACGGATGGGTGGTAACTCATCCATCACATATGATAACTGAATTTACTCATCACTATGCTCCAATAAATGAAGGTGTCAATGGCCTGAATCTTTCCGATCTCTTTGAACCAGGTCATGGTAACTTTGATGATAATGGTAACTACACCCTGGGTGTAAACCCCTGGTTGGCGATTGAAGCCTTATCGCCAAAAACCATTCGAGTTTTTAGTGGAGAAGGAAGCAAATTTATGCACCTATTAGGTTCAGATGCTGGAGGTGGGTTAAAAAATGGGGGCTACGGATATGATATACAAGAAATAGTTCAATATTACAATATATCTGATAATGACGATGATGATCCTCTTTGGTCACTAATTGTAGCTGATTTTGAAACAGATATAAATCCCGGGGTATGTGACAACTGTCCGTCTTGGATGGACGGCAGATATGTCGCAGATTTTACTGATTTTTATTACAAATGGAAAAGTCAGCCCATATATAATCCAGGTGATTATGTAATCTTTTCAGGTCAAGAGGATGAGCCATTGTATATTAATCAACTGCTCACTTTAGTAGAAGGAATAGAAGATGCAAATACGGCGGAAGGATATTTTGTGGACATCATATTATGTTTGAATATCTTATCGGAAAGGGCAAGTGTTTGTAAACAAATCATTGAATATTTAAGAAATAACAATTTATATGATGTACATGTTGCGGGTGTTGAAATGGGAAATGAAGTGTATTTTAACTATGGAGAAGATTTAATGGGATTTATCGGTTTTGACGAATATTGGGAATATATTAATGGGGGTAATTATACTGGCGCAGCTCAAACAGACTTATTTTTTGTCTTACCTGACGAAATGGAAGATGATCATGATTTTATAGAAGAATTAAAAGGTGATCCAAATTTTGAAGAGGTAAAAATTGGTTTGCCAGCAGAAAACCTGCCTAATTGCGGAGTTGAATATGATTATGCTTTGATGCCTGTTGGAGAGCGTCCACATACAGCTCCGATACTGGGAGATGGTGCAGGTGAAGCAGACGATCCCTGCCCTTGTGGCTACCCCGATTGGAATGTTGATATGGTTGATTATTATTCTGAAACTGTAACAGCAGGTGAAGGAACTAGATATGCGTTCGATGCCATTGTATTTCATACTTATTATAACCCTGATAATAGCAGTACAGCTTGTCTTGAAAATTCCAATTGGAGAGACATCATGCTATCCTTGCAACCAAACTATGATCCCGGAGATCCTGATGATATAACCATTGCTGATTATACTTATACATCAGGCGAATGGGATTATATTTTAGAAGCTCCAGCACCACCAAATCCCTCTACACCTGATTCCGGGATTAATTGATGCTTTTAATGGAATTGCAGGCGTGCATCACCCAACCACAACTTCTGATTTACTTACCGGAAATTTTAGAGATTTTATACGAACTCGTATTGATAATTCCTTTGAAGAACATGCTATTCAAATGCTTTTTACTGATAATGATGAAGAACCTGAAAATAAAGAGGTTTGGATTACTGAATATAACCTACATGATGGACTCGAATTAGGTGATCCGACGGACCCAGATATCCAAACCCTGGAAAATATGTTACAACCTTTTGAAAGCACTGTTAGTAATTCTTTGCTCATGCCGCGATGTTACAAAATTGGTTTTTGTGGGATATTAAAACATCTTTTGATAATGATTATCGAAATGGGTATTTAACCAGAGCAACAATACAGAATGCATTAGCTGGAACCTCGATTGCTCACATGGGTCCTGCCAGTAGAGCGGACCAAGTTCTAATTGGAGATATAACAACTTGTGGAGATACTCCGATCCCAACTTATTTTATGAGAAAAGGAACATATTTCAGTCAATTACTATGGAGGACTCTTACCGATAATCACTTGCAATACCTTAAAACCTCGACAGCTATGTACACATATAACAGCAACTTAGCACCAACAATTTTTCTTGCACCTTCTCAAAAGGAACTTTACGTTTACTATACAAATGTAAGATCAGGTTCACAACTTTTCGCATTTGATCCAGGGTCATTGGAAGATGCTTATGGTGGCGGAACGGTAACCTTGAGTAGTTCAGTTTCAGGAGAAATTCTTGATGCTGATCAATTATACTCAACTGCTGGAAATAGTGCTCTTTATAAAATCAATAGTGCATACACAACAGCGGGTGCAGTTCCAACATGTTCTTTAACTGTTCTCGCAGAAAATACTTATGAGATTTCATCTTTAGATGCCATTACACCGTCTACTACTTGTCCGGGTGGGTTTTCAATTACAGGAGGTATTTGTGTTACTGTACCTGGTTATTCCATGGGTTATTTTGTAATACCTTTTACAGTTACCCCTAGATTAGGAGTTGTGGATGATATTTATAGCATATACCCAAATCCCGCCTCTACATATTTTAGGGTCCAACAAATAGATAATATAAATGGCGAGGATAATAATATTTTAGTTGAAATTTATAGCATCTATGGTGGTCTTATTCAAAGACTTAATGTAACTGAAAATGAATCAATTGATATTTCTCAATTACCTGTAGGTGTATATAATGTTTTAATTAAAACCGAAGGTTCAAATACAGAATCAGAAAGTTTAATTAAAATGAAGTGAGAATATATCAATAGTATTGAATATTATATGTAATAAAACCTGCTATTATTCGTAGTGGGTTTTATTATTTTATTCATAAAGTCACACTCACCAAAGAAAAGAAATAAGAAGGGCTGGCTTTCGACCACCATTTGCTTGAAAAAACCCTTTCGAGTTATATATCTATAATTATTTAAAAATAAGAATTATTAAAATCCATCGCTAAATCGATGACTTTTAAACGGGGGAAATTGAAATTAGGAATAACAATCCCTGTGATAACATAATCCCGCTGAATGGGGATTCATTTATTCCGGTAACCTTAAAAAAGCGGGATTCCCCTCTACTCCACATCCGGCTTCCTCCGCAAACTCTTCACATCACCCTTAATCTTTTTCTCCTTTATTCTCTTTTCCTTCACCGCTTTCGGTGTTTTGGTTTTAATACGCTTTTTAACAGGTGTGAGGGCTTTAATTATTAATTCATGTAGTTTTTCTATGGATTTATTCTTATTTCTTAATTGAGACCGGTCTTCATCACAAACAATACGAATAAATCCATCTTCCTGAATTCTGTTGGATAATTTTTGTAATAATATTTCTTTTTGTTCCGCAGTCAGAATTTGCGAATCGGAAATAGAAAAATACAATTCCACCTTGGAAGAAACCTTGTTAACGTTTTGGCCACCTTTGCCACCGCTTCTTACGGCTTTGAACGTACATTCAGGGGTAAGGTCAAACGAAGTTTTCATAACGAGTTATAGGAATTTATTAATTTGTTAATTGTCAATTTGGTAATTTAATTTACACCAAAAGATTTTATTTATGATTAATAATTTAAGTTACCATTAGAACTTAATGTATTCTCGACCAAAGCCTAATTTTCAAAATGGATGCATTCGTAAATTATCATGCAAATTCAATTTCCAATGGATTGTAAAAGTATCCTCCGGTCAATCAATTATCCAATTGAAAATTATCAAATTACCAAATGCTAGCACCCTCCCGTCAATCAATTACCAAATTGACAATTACCAATCCGCCGCGGCGGACCAAATATCTTCACCCTCTCATTTTATCCAGAAGATCACTCAATATCACCGCTTCCTTTTTGTCGAGTTTGTTCAAATTTCCTTCGAAAATTTTTATTTCGGAATCTATTTGTTTGAGCAATTTTAATCCTTTTTTTGATAATACAACATCAACTTGCCGGGCATCGGTTTTACATTTTTTACGTTCTACGAGACCTTTTAATGCAAGTTTATCTACAAGACGTGAGGCATTACTCATTTTATCGAGCATACGGTCTATCAACAGGTTTACACTTGCTGGTTTGGGGTATTGTCCGCGCAAAATTCGAAGAATATTATATTGTTGGGGTGACAATTCATAATTCCTGAAAAACTGAATTTGCCTGATACTTAACCAGCTATTGGTAAACATTAAGTTAACCATTAGCTTGTGATACTCATCATCAAATTTCGCCTGTTTTATTTCATTCTCCAGATTCATGGTCGCTAAATTAAATTGTGAAATTATAAATAACCCGGAAAAAGAAAAACCGGCCAATAAAATGCAAGCTTTAAATTCTTTAAGTCATTACTGCTTTATAAATTGTTTGGTTGTTTTATTCCCATTACTTTCCACCAAAATAAAGTAATTTCCCTTAGCAAGCTCACGCACTTCATTAACAACAACTATTGTATTTGCTTCGTTCACCTGATATTGTTTGTTTAACAATATGGAACCCTTCACATCAAATATTCTTATAGACGTTACCCCAGTAGCAGAACCTAAAGAAACGGATAAATGATCAGTGGCAAGTGATGGAAATATACTGATATCAGTTAATTCCCCTTCTCTATGCGCCGGAGTAACAAAATCCAGTATGGTTGACCTATCCGTCCAACCACCATCACATTTTGCCTGCACATACCCAATATAATGCGCTCCAGGCACCAATACGCCTACTATAACCACAGAATCCTGGGTAGGAACCGTGTATTGCATTCCAACAACATCCACCCGTTTAAGATATAATCGATATTTCTGCGCTCCATAAAGCCACTGCCAGCCAACTGTTACAGAATTTGGTGTAATAAAAAAAATGGAAGGATGCGCAGGAGGATCGCATTGCTGCGGTTGTCCGTAAAGGCATAAACTATACCCTCTCTCCCGGAGATCACCTGAATATTCATCACCTGAAACAACGATATCATCATATCCATCGCCATTAATATCTCCTGCATTACAAGATTTGTTCCAACAACCGCATTGCTGTCTGGTCCTTTAAATGTCCATGTAGGAACGCGTTGAGGTCCTTTTGGTCCTCCTAAATATAATTCGGCCTTTCCGGCGTTTAACAAATCACCATTATCATAATATTTTGATCCGACTAAAAGATCTCCATAACCATCGTGATTAATATCTCCTCCCTCATTTACATTAAAGGCAAACCTTTCATCGTATTGACTGCCATGTGCTTCCCATCCGATATCATCCGTAAGTCCGTCAGAACCACCGTAATAAACATTTAATCTGCCCGATTGATAAATACCATTCGCATCAAAGCGCGGAGAACCGACAACAACATCATCATATCCATCACCATTCAAATCGCCCGCTGTAGATTGATTGATCGCAAAAAACGAAGTGTCCATTGCACCACCAACGGCCATAAATTCGAGGTCCTCATCCACTCCGGTATCATCACCTCTGAAAACGCATATCATTCCATCACCGATCAAAATATATATCCTCCTATGCTGATATCCATATAACCGTCACCATTAACATCACCGGCTTTATCAAGGGAAACCCCAATATTTGCATCAGTGGTTAGTCCTATCTCCACAAAATTTTCTGTTGCGGCGGGACCTTCAGAAGTTCCTAAAAACACCCATGCCTTACCTGCTTTATTTCCGAGATCGCCTAAACCTTCATCATCGTCCCAACCGTGTGCGCCAACCATAATGTCATCAAATCCATCCTTATTAATATCACCCACTATAGCTAAGGCTTCACCAAGTTTAGCACCTTTCCTGTTGCCCACCATGGTCCAGGAAGCAACGGTATCGGGGCCATCGGGACCCCCTTTATAAAAATACACCTTGCCTTCATTCGATTTTGTATTTTTAAACTGATGGGCTCCAATCAAAACATCTGCATAACCATCATTATTAACATCTCCTCTTATAGAAACGCATCTTCCTAACCCGCTGCTATCGTGTTCGCCATATTTCACCCAGCCTGCTGTGTCGGCCAATCCTGCTGCAGAACCAAAATAGATAAAAACTGCACCTTCACTAGGCAAATGCATGGGTATATTCGGGAGCGCCGACAATTACATCATCGTAACCATCTCCATTCACATCACCACCGCCATCTATCCAAAAACCAAATTCTGAATTTGCATTATTCCCCTCCATAGACCAACTGAATTCCTCTGCAACCGGGGGTATAATTAATCCCGTAAATAGGACAACAGTTGATATAGATAAAATTGCTTTTGTATAATTAAATCGCATTCAACTTCTGTTTATTCAATAAAGGTAAAACAAAAGTATCTTACACACCCAATGATTTTAATCATTTTATCAACTTTGAATTTAATACGCTGATAATCAGAATACAATGGAAAGCTGTAATACCCAGTTTCTTCCGGCTTGTGGATAATAACCCATCAATTGATTTTGGGTGTTATCGGCTATATATCTGTAAATCCAAGCATTGCTTTCGTATTGTTCGTTCAATACATTTTGTGTTATAAATGATATATATAATTCATTTATGGAAGTGGTTTTTATGGTATAACTCAGTTTAACATCGTTCAATAAATATGGATCAATATCTCGCAAGTCACTTTTGGTGTTATCTGCATATTGTTTTCCGACAAATTTGCTGATCAAAGCAATATCAAAATGTTGTTCTGATTTCTTTTTTTCATTTTGTTTTTGAAGAAAAATAAAATTTAAATTACTGTATGCAACCACGGAGGGTGAAAATGCAATATCGGTATTTGCATATTCAAAGGTCATTTGAGAACCATCATCCCAATTGTCAACACATTCGGTATAGAGTAATAATATTTTTGCTGAAGGAAGTATTCGCATTCCAGGAAAGTTTACTGAAAAAATAATTTGCTCCATGCCAGTTCAATTCCTGTTCTGTAACTTTCTGGAACGTTCGTTCTGGTATAGGCGCCAACATCATTAATTTCTCCAGTAAGAATTAATTGATCGCGATAATACATATAATATGCATTTATCATTAATTGCCATCCTCTTATTTGTAATCGTTCACCCAATTCTGCATTATATAAAATTTCAGGAGTTGGTCTGCTTATTGGAGATGATTCCACATAATCATCTCTATTGGGTTCTTTACCGGATTTTCCAAAATAAATATAAGCATTTGCATTTTGTTGTGCAACCAGGTAATTCCAACCTTAGGATTAAAAAATAACAGATCAACATTTTGTTGCACCGAATTTCCGACCTGATCGGCGCCAAGAAATGCATAATTTACCTGCCGAACCTGTGCATCTACAAAAAATTTAAATCGCCGAATGTCTGCAGTTAATTGGGCAAAAATATTTCCATCTTTTTTTGTTGCATCATTATCATACCAGGTATGATCATAGCTGAATGGAGATGCATATTCTGCCCAAATTATTTTTCCGAAATGATTTCCATTCAAATAATAATATGCCGCTCCGGCATTTAATTTTATTGTATTATTAATTTCTCCCGAATACTGAACATACGCTCCCAGATAATCATTATCCAACCATTTTTGTGTGATCATATCTGTTGTTAAAATGGTATCTGAATTAAGTGTAAAAGGAGCAGCGCCATAATCCTCAAATAACTGTTCTTCCTCTAGTTGTTCGTAATAACCTGAGCCTTTGGTATAATTAAAAGTGACGTCAATTTTTGAATAATAATTAAAATAAAAATGGTTGTGCCATTGATAATGTGTTTGCACATAATTATCGGTTTGATCTTTATAAGTATAAGGATTAAAAGTTCTGTTTGTATCCAATATTTCTGCAGGAACTCCACCCCACGATTGATAAGTATGCTCCTCCCCTGAAAATACATTTAATTCGGATGCATAATTTTTTGAAGTATATGCAGAGGTAATAAAAAATGACGCGAGATCTGCATGGGAACGATCAATAAATCCATCAGCATCTACCTTAGAGGCGCGACCTTCCAAATACCAATGATCTCGTAATTTACCTGTTCCAAATGCAGCAGAGGTTTTTAATAAATTAAATGAACCTACAGAAGTATTTATTTTAGCAAATGGTTTTTGTTCGAGTTTATTAGTGAATATATTTATAGAAGCTCCTAAAGAACTTATTCCATAGGTGGAAGTTCCAACACCGCGTTGTATTTGAATATCATCCACAGAGCTTGCAAAATCAGGAAGGTCGACCCAATATGTTTGCTGACTTTCCGCATCATTATAGGGAACTCCGTTTATGGAAATATTTACACGTGTGGCATCAGAACCTCTAATTCTTATTCCGGTATATCCGACTCCGTTTCCGGCATCCGAAGTAACAACAGCTGACGGAGTTGATTCCAAAAGAAAGGGCATATCCTCCCCAAAATTATTTTTATTTAATTCCGCTCCTGTAATATTTGTAATGGTAACCGGAGAAGTATTTTCAACCCGTGAAGCAGTTATAGTAACTGCCTGAAATAAATTATTAATGGGCTCCATGTAAAGTGTTACATTACAAATAGCCGGATTAACTCCTGTGCATTGAAATGTGGTGTTAGAATCCACCTGTTTATATGCAATATGTTTAAGTACAATTTCGAAGTTTATATTCTTAGATAATAAATCGAAATTTCCCATTTCTCCGGTATAGAATAAAGTATCTTCCTTCGGCAAAAAAACCGCAACATTTGGTATAGGTTTATTTGTAGAAATATCTATAACAGTTCCTGAAATATGCGACTGTGCAAAAATATTATTTACAAAAAAAGCGGCGATCAGTAAAATGAAAAGTCCACGTTGCATAAAAAATTATTTATAAAAATAAATTCCTGCAAATGGAGCCTCTGCGAAAGGAAGAAAATTGTTGATCCTCAATCCCTACCCGGAATTACCCGGCCAGGTTCGATGGGTTTAATCTCAGTCGCCAACCGAAGCAGACAACACCCCATGAGATGGTGCAAAATTAATAAAAATTCAGAACATATTTCCCTGACTCAATTCAAGATATCCCAAAACGGTATTCATTCTGTTTTCCACGGAGCCTGTAAGTTCGATAAATCGTTTGCGGTATTGTATCAGATGTTCTTTATGCACCTGATAAAGTTCACCTCTTCGAGTTTCATCTTCCCGCAACGGATCCGGCACCCAGGGAAAATCGGGTGAACACAGAAAATACATTTCAGGTGTTCTGTCGGCAAAGGCATGCGTTAACCAAAGATCACATTGTTGAAACTTATCCTCACACCAGATTTTTATTGTTAAAAGATCGGTATCACAAATTAAAACATGTGGATTTAGCGACTTTATTTTCTCTTCTTCACTCATTTGCAACATTGCAATACTGCAAAGATCCTCATAAGAATAAATTCCGTTTAAATTATGAATATATGCCCTGGAAACCTCCTGAACATGAGGAAGATTTAAAAATCCTGCAAGTTTTTCCGTAAGTGTTGTTTTACCTGTTGATTCCGGTCCTGTAAATACTATTTTCCGCATCATTTTTGTAACTATTTTATTTTGCAATTTACGATACCAGGAAATAAATCCTGCAAACGCTAATATTGTAAATATACAATATTGAAACGAACTTAAACACAATCCTTTACTAAAAAATAAAGGTATACAAATTGCATTACCCATTATCCAAAAATCCAGTTTTCAATTTTCTTTTGAGCCATCAGAACCATGGCGACGAAAAACAAAGCCGTAGTAATGCCATCCCAATATGGAACTACAGAATCAGTGTAAGAATCTAGCAGAAAACCAATTATCCCACCTAATAAAAAAGCTGCAAATAAATACAACAAATTTACCGACAACTTGTTGTAAACAATTTCCGCTTCTTCCTTTACTGCAGGCGTCTCAGCCGAATTTAATAGACCCGAGTCTATCTCCTTTCCTCCAACGCTTAATTCCGGATGTTGCAATTTTCCGCCATGTTTCCAATAATACCATCCATAAAGACTCACAACAAAATAATAAAAGTTTATACCAGCATCAGCATACAACTTCACCTCTAAACAAATATAAACATAAAGAAAATGACTTATAATTCCTATCGGATATACCAATATACTTTCCTTTTTGATACCCAAACGCTCAAAATACCAGTAATAACCGCAATAATTTCCGGAATTGTCATCAATAAAAAGGAATCGTGTAAACAATCCTGCAACTGCTAGGCCTTAAAAAAAACAAAGCTGCAACTAATTGTGCAGCCTTGCGAGTTTATTATTTAAATATAAAGTTAATTTCCTCCAAAAACATCCTGCAACAACTGCGAAACCTGATGTTCTATATCTGTTCTGATTTTCATTTCTTCCTGACCAAATAAAATAAATAATCCATCCAAACCTTTGTTTGTGGTATAATCTGCAAGATCGGTATTCACATCCTCAGTAAAAGGAATGGAGTTATAAAGGTCAATTACATCACCCCAAATTTGTTGTGCACCCACATTTTCCAACGAATTTTGAATATCCGGTTTAAAGGCGTCATACAAACCATTAAAGGTATTCACTCTGAGGTATCCTGTAGCTGCAGTATCAGAACCGTTTAAAATATTCATGGCATCATCAAAAGTAATATTGGTGATAGCATCAATAAAAATTGGTTTTGCTTCATCCGCTGCATCTTCTGCTGCGCGATTGAGAGAAACAATAAAAGCATCTATCAGATCATCACCTCCAGGAACAGCACCTACAACAGTTTGTACAATTCCAGCTTCTTCCGGAAAAAATATTGAAATATCCGGATTTAATAAATATCCGTTTAAAGCCGAACCTTTTGTTACTGCTGTATCGGTTCCAACATTTAATGCTTCTTTTAGAGCTGCCGCAACATCATCATCACCAAGTATATCATTCAGATTAAGATCTTCACAGGAAATAAAAACGGTTGACAGGGCAAATGGAACTAAAAATAAATAGTGTAGTTTTTTCATATCATCAATTTCACCACGAAGATAAAATATCGTGCCATATTAGTGGTTTTTTTTAATAATAGTTGGATTTGGGGGCAGTAGGCAGTGGCAGTAGGCAGTTCGTTCCAGGTTTAGTCCAATTTTGATTCGGAGCCCTCTAAATACTATATATACTATATACTAAATACTCCTTTTTCGCGGAAACCGTTAAAATATGTCTTTGTTGCGGAAACGAATGCAGGATAATTTTGTTGTATTAATTGAAGTATGAAAAGCAGATCGATAATAATCTCGCTTATAACAATTGCAAGTATGGTTGTTTTAAGTGAGTCTTGTAAGCACACACCCCTTGATTTTATTGAAGATATTGTTGACACACCTCCTATAGATACAACGGGAGGACCTGATACAATTGATTTCTCCAATTGTGACCCGGATACTGTGAAGCTTCGAAAATGATATTTTCCCAATTCTTATCTCTAATTGTGCAATCAGCGGTTGTCACGATAATGAATCGCATGAGGAAGGAATAAATTTAAGTTCCTACGTTAAAGTAATGTCGAGCGATGTTGTGGATATTTCTGATCCATGGGATTCGGAATTAATTGAAAAGGCTACTGATAATGATGAGGACGACATTATGCCACCTCCTCCAA
This sequence comes from Bacteroidota bacterium, assembly GCA_016706865.1. Lineage (NCBI taxonomy): Bacteria > Pseudomonadati > Bacteroidota > Bacteroidota bacterium. The sequence goes on from JADJIS010000003.1 coordinate 1,188,880, forward strand.
TGAATCCTTTATCTGAAGCTGAAATAGAAATGATCGTTTTGTGGATGGAGCAGGGTGCAAAAAATAATTCCTGTACAGATTGTGATACCACAACCGTAACATTTGAAGCTGTTATTATGCCAATTCTCGACGCATATTGTTCTGGTTGTCACGATAATTCAAGTCCTTCCGGAAGTATTGATCTTACATCCTACCTGGGATCAGGTTCAAATGATGGAATTGTGGATGTTGCTTCTGATGGAAGATTATTTGGAGCAATCAACCATGACACAGGTTTTGAACCAATGCCACCGGGTGGAACCAGATTGCCTGATTGTTTAATTGATCAGATCCGCATTTGGGTTGAGGATGGTTACCCCGACAACTGATTAGAATCACCAAAATAAATGCACCTTTTTAAATTTATAAACGTATCTCTTATAGTAAGTTTAAGTAAGAAGTTAAAGAGAAGATAAAATTTATAATTATGAAAAGGTTCATTTATATCATCCCGTTTTTTTGATCACTCGTTTATAATCGAATCTTGTCAGCATAATACATTTATTGATCTGACAAATCCTTCGGTTTCCGAAAACTGTGATCCGGATACTACTTATTTTTCAAAATGAAGTTCTTCCACTTATTATTTCCAATTGTGCTAAAAGCGGATGCCATACAAGTGAAGGTGGCGGCGAAGAGGAAGCACATGATCTGTCATCATATGAAGCTATAATGAACAGCGATTATGTTGATCCCTTTGATGCAAATGGTAGTGAATTAATTGAAGTGTTAACTGAAAGCGGTGAAGATAAAATGCCTCCATATCCAAATGAACCATTATCTTCAGCTCAGATTACAATATTAAAAAGTTGGATCAATCAGGGAGCACGCAATAATGAATGCAGTGGCGGTTGTGATACAGCAAACGTAACTTATTCTGGCACAATTGCTCCTTTAATGGGTAACTATTGTAACGGATGTCACGGTGATAGTGGAAATTCAACAGGTATAAACCTCACAAGTTATTTCGACAGTGGCACCGACGACGGAGTTAAAACTGTTGCACAGGATGGAAGATTATGGGGCTCTGTTAATCAGGATGGTGGATTTAGCGCAATGCCTCTGGGTGGAAACAGATTACAAGAATGTAAAATTGATGAATTAAGAATATGGTTGGATAATGGTTATCCAAATGATTAAAAATTAAGACAATGACAACTAAATTAAAATATTTAACCTTTATAGCTGTGGGATTATTATTTGCAGGCAGCTTCTTTTCTTCTTGTTATTACGATAATAATGAAGAATTATATGGCACCATCAATTGCGATACTGTTGATATTTCCTACACAGCCGACATATTACCAATTTTGGAAAATGCGTGTCTTACCTGCCACAACACTACAAGTGCGGGGGTTTTAGGGGGAGGAAATAATCTCGAGGGTTTCGATAATTTAAGTAACTATATAATTGCAGGAGATGCGCAAAACAGCACATTTTATGCTTCTGTTGCATGGATCCCTGGAACTTCTTTTATGCCTCAGGGTAGTGAAAAACTGAGTTCTTGTAATATTGCACAAATCAGAAGTTGGATCAATGCCGGAGCAACAAATAATTAATAGTTGAACAATGATCAACTCCATTTAAACCTTAAATCTAACTGGCAATCATTATCTTTGGGCAATTAATTAATTTCCATTTTGGATCTTTTAATTGCCCAAATTATTTTGTTTTACCCTTCTCAAATTACCATTTCAAAAGTTAAACATTTAACGGGCCATTCTTCCGGAATTTTTTGTTTGGGGGAAGGAATGGAACCGAATTCGGTTATGTCGGGTAGTGGAGATGGCATTGTTGCCCAATGGGAGATAAATGGAATGGACACTGCCAAAGGACTGGCAAGAATACCAGGAAGTATATTTTCACTTTATTATCACAAAAATTACAACTGCTTTTTACCGGAAGTTTAGACGGAACTGTGCATATCACCGACCTGATCAAAAAAGAAGAAGTCCACAAATTTATTCCTGATGGTTCGGCAGTATATGATATAACAATTATTAACGACAATAATCTCGTTATTGCGTGTGGAAGCGGAAGGTTTTTATTTACGATGTTGATCATAAATTGATCACTGAAACCATTGCAGTAAGTGAAAAAAGTATTCGCAGTATTGCTGTAACTCCATTCCATAACCACATAATTTTTCCAGTTCTGACCATGATCTTTATGTTTATGATAAAAATGATCTAACCCTGAAAAATACCCTTTCGGGTCATCAGAATTCCGTTTTTGTGCTGCCTTTTCCAAAACGGGTGATTTTCTGATCTCCGGTTCCCGTGACGCTCAACTAAAAATCTGGGATTCTAATAACAACTATACTCTTATAAAAACTCTTGCAGCCCACATGTTCACTATAAATGATATCAAAATGAGCCCCGATGGAAGGCTTTTTGCAACTGCAGGTCGCGATAAACATATTAAGATCTGGGATGCGAGTAATTTTAATCTCCTTAAGGTGATTGATCATGAAAAGTACGGGGGACATCTCAACTCCGTGAATAAGTTATTTTGGAGCAACTGGAATAACTCTTTAATTTCGTGCGGCGATGACAGAACTGTGATGATTTGGGAAATAGAGGCATAAAACATGAATTGGATTAACATTTAAGAACAACCAAAAAATAATGATACTTACCGACAAAGAAATTGAAAAAGAAATTGCAAAAGGCACTATATTAATAGAACCTTATCGCGCTGATTGTCTTGGAACAAATTCCTACGATGTGCATTTGGGAAGGTACTCGCGGTTTATAAGAACCATATTCTCGACGCAAAAAACACAACGAAATTGAGGAGATCATCATTCCGGATGAAGGATTTGTAATTCATCCAGGCATTTTATATTTAGGTGTTACAGAAGAATATACCGAAACACACGCTCAAGTACCTTTCTTAGAAGGAAAATCCAGTGTCGGCCGTTTGGGAATCGACATTCATGCAACAGCCGGAAAAGGTGATGTTGGATTTTGCAACACCTGGACCTTAGAAATCAGCTGCAGTCAGCCTGTAAGAATTTATGCCGGAATGCCGATCGGACAATTAATTTATTTTGAAGTGAAGGGTGAAATAGAAAATTACTACAATAAAAAAGCAAACGCAAAATACGTGAACCGAACAATTCGTCCGGTGGAGAGTATGATGTTTTTGAATAAATTCTGAGGACGCGCGGGGCGCGTGACATAGGACGTAGGACATAGGACATAGGACTTGACATAGGACATGGGAAGGGGACATAGGAACACAAGGGGTGGGATTTTGTAAAATTTCCGGAGCGAGTGAGGCTCCCGCTTCCAGCGAGGGTCTCACCGATGGATTACAACCATCACATGTGGAAAAAGGGAACCTGCCTGACGCGGTCAGCAGGCAGGCGCGGATGACGCGGATAATGCAGATTTTAAAGGATAAAAAAAATTAGATAATTTGGATTTAAATAATGTTATAATTAACGTGATCCCAAATCCCGAAGGGATGACCCATCTTATAACAACGGACTTTAGTCCGTGGCAACATCGGAGCAAGTGAGGCTCTCGCTCCCAGTGAGGGTCTCACTAATGGTAAAAACCAAAATTTAAAATTTTGCTAGAATTTTAAACTCCATATTGGTATAAAGTATCAGGTATCAGTAAAACAAACAATGGAATCAATTAAAATTTCGCAAGAAATTTAAACTCCTTTCCTCTCTCCTCTCTCCTTTTTCCTTTCTCCTCTCTCCTTTCTCCTCCCTCCTCTCTCCTTTCTCCTTTCTCCTCCCTCCTCCCTCCTTTTTTGTTTATCTTTATGAACGATATCTATAAATGAAAAAATATCTTTTAATTTTATTTCTGTCAATTTCCACCATAACTTTTGGCCAGGTGAAATCCCAATTCGGAGCTGGATTTATGGTTGGATATAAGGGAATTGTTTCTGATGGTGGAGTTATTGTTGAATATAAATACAGCAATAGATTTGACACCTATTTCGGGCTTTCCTATACCGATTTTAGCGGCTTGGGATATGTAGTTGGCACCGATATTTTTTTTTACAAATTACAGTTGGCAATCATGTTTACTTTTAGGATTCAATCGTCAGTTTGGAGGTTATTCTTATACAGGTGATACCATTGAAGTAAAAACAGATTATCTCATTAAAGGATATAATAGTTATATAGCTGCTATCGGTGTAAGAAAAATATTATTTGAAAAATCAGATGCTTTAGGATCTATGTCATTTACTCCATACATCTGCTACCGTTATACCTATCCGGAAAGCAAGTTAATATTTTTAGATGAGTATGAAAATGAAGCAAGAGAAGACAGAATTAATTCACGAATAAGCGGAGGCATTGGAGGCGGATTAAAAGTTGTTTATTTTTTGAATAGGAAGCGAATAGGCAACAGTGAGCAGTGAGCAGTGGGCAGTTTCAAACATTGGGGAATTAATTTAATATTAAATGCTTTTGTTTTAAAACATATTAATTGCAGAAGAATCAGATAGAAGAAATTGCGAGGTAATTTATTATGCAGAAACTTTGAAAAAACACAAAGGAAACGTCTTTCCCCTTGGGGAAGATAAGAGATGGGGACCGAGGTTGAGGAAAAGAAAAATAAAAATAAAAAATATCAATTGGGCCCAGAACATTAATCGGATAGACAACCCGGGAGATTAACCTTCGAATCAAACCTTGAAAACTAATATCGAATATAGAACAAGGAATAAAGAACATTAAACAATTCGACAACCCGGGAGATATTCCTTCGTAGGAAAACTTGATTAATAAAAAATAATAATCAAAAAATAAAAAACATTGATCGGATCCACAACCCGGGAGATATTCCTTCGTAGGAAAACCTGATTAATAAAAAATAATAATCAAAAAATAAGAAATACATTCAATGTAATCGAAAACTTACTCCCCTATGGGGTAGGGGCCAGAACATTAATCGGATAGACAACCCGGGAGATAATCCTTCGATTCAAACCTTGAAAACTAATATCGAATCCGCCAGTGGTCGGACAGGTATAGAACAAGGAATAAAGAACATTAAACAATTCGACAACCCGGGCCTTGATAAATAATAATCAAAAAATAAAAAACATTCATCGGATCCACAACCCGGGAGATATTCCTTCGTAGGAAACCTTGATAAATAATAAATAATAATCAAAAATTAAGAAATACTTTCAATGTAATCGAAAACTTACTCCCCTATGGGGTAGGGGGCCAGAACATTCATCGTATATACAACCCGGGAGATTTCCCTCCGCATGAAACCTTGCTAACCCTGAAAACTTTTGCAACCACTAACACCTTCGAACCCCGAACTCAGAACACAGAACTCAGAACACAGAACTCAGAACACCGAACACAGAACTCAGAACTGAAACATGTAATGATTGACGCAGGAGATATACTACATGTCAGAACAAAAGTTAACCTTCTATATGTATCGAAAATAACAAAGTTCTCGAAAAAACCTTATCCATCACATTACTTTGTTGAAGATTGGGATCTAATTTATGTAGATTAAATATTCCGTTTGAAATTTTTACTTCGGGACTGAAAATAAAATAGGGAAAATAAAATTCCATTCCTAAACCATATTCAACAGCAAGATCACTAGCCTTTATTTTTACAAGTTCTTCTGCATTACGCGCTTCTGCATTTGAACCAAGATCATATAAAAATTGAGCCCCTCCAATTACATACACCTTCATATCCTTATAAGCTGCGCTTTTAAATTTCACATCGAAGGGAAAGGTGAGATAAATAGATTCAATTGTTTGAGAAGATGTTGTTTCATCTTTGTAGGTATAATTAAAATTCTTTTCCGCAAAAGATAATCCTGGAATAAAACGCAGATCAAGATATTTTCCAATTCTTAAATTCGCGATGATACCTAAATTAAATCCCGGACCCGTTGTGGATTCCGCAATTAAAATGGAATCGTGATTTATAAATTGATCGCTGAAAGTAATTTTAAAATCGGAGCTATTATATCCTAAAGAAATTCCGAAATGATATGGCTTAATAGAAAACCTGTTCTCATATTCCGTCACATTAAATTGTGCCTTTACAAAAAAAGGAAGAAATAAAACGATCAATAAAATTATTTTTCTGCTATATAGAGCGAACATATTCCGAATGTTAATCTTTTACAGGCATAATTTTTAAATCCTGCATTTTTTAAATAAACCATAAATGCATCTCCTTCCGGAAATCGGGAAACTGACTCAAACAAATATGTGTATGCTCTTGCATCGCCGGAAACTAAACGACCTATCACCGGAAGTATTGTGCCAAAATAAAAATTATACAATTGTTTTACAGGAAATACCCTGGGTTTTGAGAATTCTAAAATAATGATCGGAGCATTTGGTTTTATTACACGATAGATATCGTTAATCCCTTTTTGCAGATCCTCAAAATTGCGCACACCATAGGCAACAGTGCAGGCATCAAAAGTATTTTCCGGAAATTCAAGATTTTCAGAATCACCTGTTAAAAGTGTAATTCTGTCGCTCAATTTTTTTTTGATGATCTTTTTTCTCCCTGCCTCCAGCATTTGTTCGGAAATATCCACGCCGGTCACCTTTTTGGGGTTCGCCTTTAATGCTGCGATCGTAAAATCTCCGGTTCCACAGGCAACATCCAAAATATGTTCCGGATTATATTTTTTAAGCGCCTTAATGGCTTTATTGCGCCAGTATACATCAATTCCGAGCGAGAGCACCCTGTTCAAAAAATCGTAGCGCCCAGCTATGTTATTGAACATATTTTTAACCTGTTCCTTCTTTCCTTCCTCTGTTTTATACGGGGTTACACTTTCTGACATTATGTTGCAAATTTACGTTGAATAATCCTGTTTCTGAATGCTATTTACCAACTCCACACCTTTCCTGGCTGCTTTAAACCTATTTTTGCACTGTGATAATTAAAACAGCAATTTACACAGGAAGTTTTGTGGATGTAAAAAAATGTCCTTCTCAGGATATGCCCGAGTTTGCCTTTATCGGACGATCGAATGTAGGTAAATCGTCGCTCATAAACATGCTTACTGACCATAATCACCTGGCAAAAACAAGCTCCACTCCGGGAAAAACACAAACAATTAATTATTTTCTCATCAACAAAACCTGGAACCTTGTCGACCTTCCCGGATATGGATTTGCAAAGGTTTCCAGAGAAAAAAGAGGAGAATGGGAGAAGATGATCAATGGTTACCTTATCATGCGAGACCAATTATTATGCGTATTTCAGCTGATAGATGCTGCAGTCCCACCCCAAAAAATAGATCTGGAATTCACCGATAAACTTGGCGAGGATCAAATTCCTTTCGCTATCATCTTTACCAAAGCCGATCGCCGAAAAAAGCCAATTGCCGAGAATATCGAGCTCTACAAAAAACAATTATCTGAAAATTGGGAAACACTGCCTCCTATTTTCGTTTCCTCTGCTGAAAACAGGCAGGGAAAGGAGGAAATTTTGGAATATTTGGATACAATTCTTCAAGGTGAATAGTGAGTAGTGAGTGGTGAGAATGCTTCGACCTTAGAAAAACTTTGATCTCAAAATCCAAAGCTCCAATGTTACCTGTACCAGACTCACGCCTCACGATTCACGAAAATGAGTAATGAGTTATGCCCGCCCGGATGGCCCGGTCGGACGGGAGTAATGAGAATGCCCCAACTATAAAAAAACTTTGATCTCAAAATCCAAAGCTCCAATGTTACCTGTGCCGGATTCACTCCTCACGATTGACGTGCCATTCGTTGCTTTATCGAAGGTTGACAACTCCTCACTTCTTAATCCTTTCTCCTTACTCCTTTCTCCTCTCTCCTTTCTCCTACACCACCTTATTTGCACAACTCGAGGAAGCAAAAGACTCCGGTTTTGCTTTAAAAACGAAGCCCATGCTCAAAATATAGCCCATTGCCTCGTGCAGGGCAAGATTTGACTGAAAACCGGGGTTTGTATTGATATCGGCATGCACTTCAAGGTCGACATGATACTCATCCAGCAAATTACAGAGCTCGTAGGCGATCTCAATGGAACGGGAAACCTCGTAAAGCAATCTTTCTTTTAGGCTCATTTTTTGTGTACTGCTTTCGTTTGCAATGTACATAAAACCGCCTCTGCCCTCTCTGAGGAAGACGATAACCGTACCAAATTCTATTACTTTACCGTATACCTGCGAGTCGGAACCTATGCAAACCTTGAGTTTATACCCGGCCGCGATCTCCCGTTCGAGGGTTTCCCGAACTTCCTCCAGAATAGGTCTTACGATCTGATTTCCGTTAAATTTGCGCCATTTCATACTTTTCGATTAATTGACTCTACAATATTAATAGGAAATTTTCAATAATTATTTCCTATAACGATAAGAAATGGTTAATTTTGCACCTTTAATTTATAAAGCAATGAAAAAAGGAATTCATCCAGATAATTACAGAACCGTAATATTTAAGGACTTCAGTGTTGATACAGCCTGGTTGGGTAAATCAACAGCAAATACCAGAGAAACCATGAAATGGGAAGACGGTAATGAGTATCCACTTATAAAATTGGAGATCTCTAATCAAAGTCATCCATTTTTTACCGGTAAAGAGAAAATGCTGGATACAGCAGGTCGTATTGAAAAATTCAACAAACGATACGGAAAAAAATAATTATCATAAAAATGCATACAGCCCCTTTCATGTTCAATACATGGAAGGGGTTTTTCATTTAATTTTGCTGCATGAGTAATTTCATTTTATTTGATGATAAAAGATGGCAGCAATTATTACCTCTCACCTTTACCCGACCTATCGCCGAATTGAGAATAGGTATCGATACCATTCGTGAGAAATGGATTTCTGCTCTTGAAACAGATCTTTCTTACCTTACAGAAACCTACCTATCAGAAAAATATCCCGTAAATTATACAGAGGATAATATTTATATCTATGGTGGAGTGATTCCGGATCCAAAAATTATTAATGCCATATCGGGATTAAAAATGGGAGAAGTTTTAATGCTGGAGGAAGGAATTATTGCCTTGCGTTCAGCAGAAAAATATTTTACCGGAATGAGTTTGGCAGAACATGCAAAATCATTTAACGCAGTTAATTATCACGAAAATGCAATTTGTATCAGCAGATCATGGCATTTATTTCAAAATAATGATGTTGTGTTGCGATCAGATTATGAGCGATTAACAAAAAACAAAACATCACAACCGATATCATCCACAAACACAATTATTGGCAATGCAGTTTTTATTGAGGAGGGTGCAAATGTTGAAGGATGTATAATCAATAGTAAAACAGGACCGGTTTATATTGGTAAAAACGCTGAGATAATGGAAGGTTCTATGCTGCGGGGACCAATTGCAATTGGTGAATTCAGCACCATTAAAATGGGTGCAAAAATATACGGTGCAACCACCATTGGTCCGCATTGTAAAATAGGTGGCGAAATAAATAATTCGGTAATTACAGGATATTCCAATAAAGCCCACGATGGCTTTTTAGGAAATAGTGTGATCGGCGAATGGTGTAATCTTGGTGCTGATACTAATAATTCCAATCTCAAAAATAATTATGCTGAGGTGAAATTGTGGGATTATGTAACACAAAGATTTTTTGAAACAGGATTGCAATTTTGTGGTTTAATAATGGGCGACCATTCCAAATGCGGAATAAATACCATGTTTAATACAGGCACCGTTGTGGGCGTAAATACAAATATTTTTGGAGATGGATTTCCCCGAAATTTTATACCATCCTATAGCTGGGGCGGTGCAAGAGGATTTGACACCTATAAATTAAAAGATGCACTCGCCGTATCTAAAGAAGTAATGCAACGAAGAAAAATGGAATTAACCAATTCTGATATTAAAATTTTAACCCATATTTATGAACTAAGCGAGAAATATAGAAAAGGACAATTGATATTTATCCATAAGTAATTGAGAGTTGAGAATTGAGAATTGACAATTGGAGTAATCGAATAATTAAAAGTATTACCTCCACCCTATTGACTAATGACTATTGACTCCTGACTAATAACAAACAACCATACCATGCGTAAAAAAATAATAGCAGGCAACTGGAAAATGTATAAAACAATACAGGAAGCTGATCAAACAATTACCTCTTTATCCGATAAAATAAATGGGACTGAAATAAATAATGCTATTTATATCGCAGCTCCATTTCCATTTCTTGACCGGTTGATCCAAAAATTTGGGAATAATTCCATACACTTTGGTGCACAAAATATAAATGAAAATCAGGAAGGTGCGTTTACGGGGGAAACATCAGGAAAAATGTTGCAGAATATAGGATGTAAATTCGTTTTAATTGGTCATAGTGAAAGAAGAGAGATTTATAAGGAGTCGAATGAAGTGATCAATCTAAAAATTAAAGCCGCGTTGTTAAATCAATTACAGCCCGTATTTTGTTGTGGTGAGCGTTTAGAGGAGCGCAATAACGGAAGTTTTTTCGCTACTATAAAATCACAATTGGAAGAATCATTATTCACCCTTACTGAAGCGGAAATAAATCAGTTGGTAATTGCTTATGAACCTGTTTGGGCAATTGGGACCGGACTTACTGCCTCACCGGAACAAGCACAGGAAATGCATCATTTCATACGCGAAGAGCTAAGAAAAAAATTTGGTGCACAAACATCCGAAAATTGTATAATTTTATATGGTGGAAGTGTAAAACCAAATAACGCAGCAACACTTTTTTCACAACCTGATATTGATGGCGGATTAGTTGGTGGCGCTAGTCTGAATGCAGATGATTTTTTTCAAATAATTACAGCTGTTTAGTATAATTAATTAAGTATTAAAATGAATGCCCGACAGTATTCATTCCCAAAATAAAAAATGAATTACCTCGAATATAATTTTACAAGCGCAGATGAACAAACGGCTGAAATTTTAATGGCCTTATTATCTGAAAAAGGATTTGACACTTTTGAGCAGAATGCAAATCAATTAAGTGCATATATCGAGGAGAAAAAAAATGTGATCTCTGAAATGGATGTTTATTTAGCAGACCTTCAACAAAAATTCATTTTTACCTGGTCGCAAAAAAAGTTTGAAGATAAAAACTGGAATGAGGAATGGGAGAAAAATTTCCAACCGATAATAGTAGCAGAAAAATGTATCATAAGAGCGCCATTTCATCCTGTAGACCAGGAAATGGAATACGATATATTAATTGAACCCCGCATGAGTTTCGGCACCGGTCATCACGAATCAACTTATTTATTGGTGGAAGAAATGCTCGGATTAAATTTTGAAGGCAAACTTGTTTGTGATGCCGGATGTGGAACCGGAGTATTGGCAATTCTTGCGGTCAAAAAAAATGCACAACATGTTTTTGCAGTGGATAATAACGAATGGGCTTATCAGAATACACTCGACAATGTAAAACTCAACGATATCTATAATGAAATAACTACTGAGTTAGGAGAAATTGATCTTATGGATGGAAAACAATTTGATATTATTCTTGCAAATATTAATAAACCTATTATAATAGAAAATATTCCATTATTCTTCCGAACACTCAATAAAGGAGGTTTGTTGATCGTAAGCGGAATATTGGAAACCGACATCAACGATGTGATCAAAGAGGCAAATAATTATTTTTTTAATTTAATATCCACACGAACTAAAAATGACTGGATTTGTGCAGTATTCCAAAATTCGTGAAATAAATGTGGAAAAAATAAGGATTAATAATTGTTAAGCAGGAAATTTCTCCACTTTTTTTTCGTTACCAACCTACCCCTTTTAACACTTGTACTTTAACTTAACGGCATGAAAAAAATATTTGTTCTATTAATATCAGTTTTAACCATTTCTCAGGGGTTTTCACAACTTACCTCCTTTTCGAGGGAGCAAGATCAGTTTTTGAAGGAGTTGAGCGAGTTTATGCGCGCAAATAACAATGAGATCGGCAAGGATAGTTACGAAAAATTTGCTAAAATGGTGGAAGCAGGCAACATCCTTCCCGAACAACTTGACCTGGTGATAGACCTTAGCAATAAAATGTTGGAAAGGAAAATGAAGCCAATGCCGCAGTTTGTTGCGGTGTTAAATGCGACAGTCGCTTTTTCCAAATCCGGTCAGTTAATGGAACGATATTCCGAATGGATGGTAATTTGTAATACCATCCTCGACAATTCCAAAAAGGGCAGTTATTCCACTTATAACCACTTTCTCGACTTTTCCGCCTCATTTTTCGAAAAAAATGCATTAAACGAAACTCCTACCAAAACATGGTGTTACACCTCCTTCGAATATGAATTTAAACTGAATGGCGACATACCCGAGGTCCATTTTCCTTCAACGGGCATTTTTGCCTATACAAAGGGTGATACCCTTGTTCTTAACGATACCAAAGGAATCTATTTCCCACTTGACAAAGAATGGAAAGGAAGCGGAGGAATTGTAGGATGGGGTCGTGCAGGTTTGGATTCTACTGTTACCTATGCTAAACTCACCAATTATCGCATTAACACCGAAACCAGTGAATATATTGCCGACACCGCGAGTTTGTATTTTGGGGGCATGTTCACAAAGGCACTTCCAGGTCAGCTTCAAGACAGGTTGATCACGAACAACGAACCATCCAAAAGTGATTATCCGCAATTCAGAACTTATGATAAAACATTAACAGTAAAGGATATTTTGATCAATGTGGATTATAAAGGTGGATTTTTTCTAAAAGGAGGACAAATTATAGGAAGTGGGGATGATAGTACTCTTGCAGAAATGAGTTTTAAAGATCCTAAAGGTAAACCCGCTGTATTGGCTAAATCAAAAACATTTTTAATTGAGCCTGCAAATTCCATTTATTCCAAGGATGCTGAAATTATAATTCGTGTAGCAAAAACAGATTCTATTTATCATCATGATGTATCTATCCGGTATGATGGAATTATGAGTACAATGAATATTACCCGACAAGACGAAGGATTTTCAAGTTTGATGTTTTATAGTTCTTATCACAAAGTAGATGCAAAGGTCGATAACTTAAATTGGGCGCTCAGCGATACGATAATTAACTTAAAGAATATTGAAGGTGCAGGAAATAAAATGAGTTGGTTCGAGAGTCAGGATCTTTTCAGCATTAAACTTTTTGACCGCGTAAGAGGAGTATCAACCTATCAACCACTTGTAAAAATTAAACGATATAGTGAAACTTATAAAACACGGGTTATTCCAACTCTCGCGTTAGCCAAAGACCTAAATCCCACTTTAACTGTTGATGGTGTACAAAGTTTATTATTGCAATTAGTGGAAGAGGGTTTTATTTATTATGATAAGGAAAATGAATTGGTATATGTAAAACAAAAAACATTTAATTACGTAACAGCGGCATCCGGAAAAACCGATTACGACATTATTACAATTCCTTCTCTTGCCAAAGGATCAAATGCAACATTAAATCTCACAAATTACGATCTTAATATTAACGGAGTTCAACAATTTTATTTAAGTGATTCGCAATTTGTATTAATTTATCCGAAGGATGATAAATTAACACTCAAAAAAAATCGTGATATGTTATTTGATGGAATGATCGTATCAGGTAATATTGATTTTAAAGGACAAAATTTTTATTTTAGTTACGACACTTTTAATATTAAAATGAATAAAGTGGATTCGATGATCCTGTATGTTGAATCCACCGAAATGGACGACATGGGAAATTCACTTTATTTACCTGTAAAAACAAATATCAGCGTAACTTCCGGTCGATTACAAATTGATAAAACAGATAATAAATCCAGTAAGGTAAAATATCCGGAATATTCCATATTTACCACCTACGATTTTTCCATTGCCGATTATCAAAAACCGCAGATATTTAATGATGTTTATGACAAAGAAAGATTTTTCTTTAAACTCGACCCATTTACCTTAGAGAGTTCCGATTCACTGGATTTTCGAAAGGTGAAGTTTGATGGTACCATGGTATCAGCCGGAATATTCCCAGATTTCAGGGAAGCATTAAAATTACAGGATGACCGTTCGCTTGGATTTAAAACTGTCACGCCTGCAGGTGGTTATCCCACATATGGAAAGTTGGGAAAATATTCAGGAAATATTTCATTGAGTAATAAAGGGTTCAGAGGTTCGGGAGCAATTGATTTTATGGCATCACATTCTGAATCAAAGGATATTATTTTCTTCCCCGATTCCACCTTGGCAAATGTGGATGATTTTATTGTTACTAAAACCGAAAGCGGAGTGCAATTTCCTCAATCCTCCAATACCGGAGTTAAAACAAGATGGTTGCCTTACGAAGATCAAATGATAGTGGAACAGGGTATAAAACCTTTTGATATGTATGAAGGTGCATCCACATTAAAAGGAACTTCCATTGTTACTTCCAAAGGTTTAAAAGGCGATGGAACTATGATCTGGGGTGAAGTAAAAATGAACTCCAATCAATTTAATTATTTAGCAAATAATGCAAAGGCTGACACCGCTTCCGTTTCCATTGGTCAGGTTACACCGGATCTTGTTGCATTAAAATTAGATAATGTGAATATGGATGTAGATTATGAAAAACGTATCGGGCATTTTAAAGCAAATTACGATACCATCATGACGGAATTACCATATAATGAATACAAAACTGATATGAACGTATTCGATTGGGTAATGGATGAACGAACTGTATATTTTAAATCAACAAAAGAATATTCAAATTTTTATTCTACGAATGGTGGTCAGGACAGTCTGGTATTTCAAGCAAAGGAAGGTAAATTCAATTTAAATACCTATCAGTTAAATGCAGAAGGAGTTCCTTTAATTCGAATTGCAGATGTTCATGTTATTCCGGACAGTGGTAAAGTATATATTGAAAAAGGTGCGAAAATGGGAACTTTGTATTACGCCAAAATTGTAGGTGATACTTTAAACTTTTACCATAGTTTACACGACTGCCTTGTAAATATTCAGGGGCGATTAAGTATGAGTGGAAATGGACAATACGATTATATTACACCTCAAAATAAAAAACAAATAATACCGATAGAACAAATTATGGTTGTAAAGGAATTAGATTCCATCATGGAAGTTACCAATCATTATATGATGGCGAAAGGTTACATTTCAGATACAGCTAATTTTGTTTTGGAAGATAAAGTAAAATACAAAGGCGCTGTGGAATTATATAGTCGCGATCAATTTTTAAAATATAAAGGATATGTAAAATTACAGGTTACCGATTCGTTGAATTACAGAACAGATTGGTTCCGTATAGACTCTTATGTAGATCCTAAAAAACCAATTTTTAGTTTAAACGATGCCGTAACAGAAAAAAATGATTCGGTTTATGCTGGAATTTTCAGATATAACGATACTGCAGCATTATACACAACAATTATGGCACGCAAAGTTGCCATTAATGATGCTACTTTATTTTCTGCACGCGGACAAGGATATTATAATGAAACTGATCAAACATATTATTTAGGAAATCTTGGAAAATTGGATGACCCAACGGAACGAGGCTCCATTATGAAATATAATGATAAAACAGGAGCATTATTTGCGGAAGGCAGATTAAAAATGGGATTAAAAACGGATCTATGTGATACCAAAGCATATGGAACAATTATAAAGCGTCCGAATAGTGAACAATATAAAATGGATGCTACCGTTACCTTCGAAATTCCATTACCCGATGAATTACTTAAAAAATTGGGTTCCATGTTATTTACTTCCAATGCTGATGCCGGTGCAACTCCAATAGATTATAATATTGAAACTCAACTTATAGCTGCTATTAATGAATTGGCAGAACCGAAAATCGCTAATAAATTAATTGACGATGCTACATCTAAAGGATATTTAGAAAAACCCCGTGATTTTCCTGTTACAATCTTTATGTCGGGAATTAAAATGGTGTGGGATCCAAACACCAGATCATTTCATACCACCGGTTCTGATGGGCAATTAATTTGGTTTGGCGATCAGGCATTTAATCAGCATATAAAATGTTATGCCGAATTTGGAAAAAGAAGTGGTGGCGATTATTTCACATTATATTTCTTAACTCCAAGTGAGGATTTTATTTATATCCACTACAAACGCAATCAATTAAAATTATTCACTTCCCGTGAAGATCTCAATGCCGAAATTTTCAGCTACGACAGCAAAAAACGCATCATCGAAACCGAAAAAGGAAACATGATATTCATGCTCGAAGGAAAAAATGCAGTGAATCAGTTTGTGCAGGATATGCAGTATTATGAAGGCCTGAAAGAGAACAAGTAAGATGGAAAGTGGTGAGTAGTGAGTGGTGAGTAAGTTCCTCGACAGCCGAATGCATTTACTCCTGACTAATGACTATTGACAAAAAAAGGCTTTTATGGAGATTGCCCCAATTATTAGAAAGACACTGAATTTCAGGTCCAGCCATGACGGACTCACGCCTCACGATTGACGATTCACGAAAATGAGTAATGAGTTATGAGTAATGAGTGTGCTCCTCGACAGCCGATTGCATTTACTCCTGACTAATGACTATTGACGGAAAGTGGTGAGTAGTGAGTGGTGAGTAAGTTCCTCAACAGCCGAATGCACTTACTCCTGACTATTGACTATTGACAATAAAAGGTATTTATGGCGATTGCCCCCAATTATTAGAAAGACACTGAATTTCAGGTCTAGCCATGACGGGCTCACGCCTCACGATTGACGATTCACGAAAATGAGTAATGAGTGATGAGAAATGAGTTTGATCCTCGATAGCCGATGCATATGCATTTACTCCTGACTATTGACTAATGACAAATGTCAGAAATACCCAGATTACCACTACGTCAACATCCCGGATTCACGATTCACGATTGACGATTCACGAAATAAGCGTCCGCTTGAATTTAATATAAATATCCCAAACAACAACACCAACGCTCACCGAAATATTCAACGAATGTTTTGTTCCAAATTGCGGAATTTCCACCCAATTATCACAAAGTTCCAACACTTCATCACTCACCCCTGTTACCTCATGCCCAAAAATAAATGCATATTTTTCATCCTTCTCCGGTTCAAATTCATTTAATAAAACACTTTTACTCGTTTGTTCTATTGCAAGGATTTTATATCCCAGAGATTTTAATTTTTTCACCGCATCAACAGTGTTATCATAATATTCCCAATAAATGGTCTCCGTAGCTCCTAAGGCGGTTTTTTCTATATCTCTGTGAGGAGGTTTGGCAGTTATGCCACATAAACATATTCCGCGTAATAAAAATGCATCCGCAGTGCGGAAAACAGAACCTATATTATTAAGACTGCGCACATTGTCTAAAACAATTACAAATGGCGTCTTTTCAGCATTTTTAAATTCTTCTACAGTAAGTCGGGCAAGTGCAGCGTTAGGCGTTTTATACATAATTTACATATAAGAAAAATACAACGATTCAAAATCAATATGTATTTTAATTGGCAACCTGTGAGGAGGTTAAATATTGTTAATCAAAAATACCCATGTCGTATAAGGCAATGGCAATTAATCCGCAACCCAATAAAATAAATCCGGTAATCATCGCCATTTCACGCATGCGCATATTTTTTTTCCAGATCGCAGCATTAATATTTTCAATAATATGATCAATAATCATTTGGGCACGAACATATGCACTTTCCCCCTTGATAATATAATCATAAGCCCCGTGGTCAATAGTATCCACTGCCACTTTAAGATCATCCTGACCACTCATCATAATTACATAAGTATCGGGATTGGAAACACGGATCTTTTTTAATATTTCTAATCCATTTGCAGCATCCGCTTTTATTCCGTCGAGATAATAGTCAAGTATTATTACATCAGGATTTTCGTGCATTTTATCCAGGCAATTTTCCCCATTGGAAAAAATATTCACCTTAATATCATATTCCGATTTTTTCTCAAGATGATTCTTAAGCATGATCAGATGTTTCGTGTCATCGTCAACCAGAAAAATCCTATATTGTTTGTTTTTCATTGTGCTTGTATTTTTGTAAGTTCTGTCTGCAATTGATCCAATGCCGACCTACAGGACAAAACTACAGTATTAATTTTTTCCGACAATAGGTGAAGATTAGTTTTTTCTTTGGCAGACACCTCAATGTTTTTCACAAGATCAAGCATTTCACCCAGACCTAGAAACTGTAATCCCGACTTCATTTTATGCGCTACAGCCCTTACTCCATCCCAGTTTTCGTCCTTGAGATGCTGCTGGATCTGAGCCAATTCCTCCGGAGTTTCGTCCAATAGAATGCGCATCATTTTGATCTTTAACTCCGTATCCTCTTCGGTTATGGTATGAAAATATTCCAGATCTATTTTCGATTCCGGGGAAATTGCGATCAGTTTCTTCATCCTTTCCCCTGTAAAATAACCCTTCGAATTTAGCAATTCTATGATCTTCCGGCACAAAATATCCGGACTAACCGGTTTAGAAATATAATCATCCATACCCGCTTCTATACATTTATCGGCCTCTCCCGTGGTTGCATAAGCAGTAAATGCAAGTATTGGAATTTTAGAAACCGGACTGTCCAACTTTCTTATTGCCCTGGTGGCATCAAGTCCGTTCAATTCGGGCATCTGAACATCCATTAAAATAAGATCATATGGAATGGTCTTTAATTTTTCTAAAACTATTTTGCCGTTCTCTGCCAGATCTATCTGAACATTTTTCCAGATATGTTTCAATAATTCACTCGTGACCAGCTGATTAATAGGATGATCATCCGCAAGTAAAATTCTGCAATCCCCCACATCCGATATTTCATCTGCTGTTTTATTTTTCAGATTATTTTGTTCCTGCACCAAATAATCTTTTGGCACGGCAAAATCTATTTCGAAAATAAATTCACTACCCTCATTTAATTTGCTTTTAACCATAATGGCTCCATGCAACATATCTATCAATTTTTTTACAATGGCCAATCCCAATCCGGTGCCACCATAAATTCTGGTAGTATCAATATTTGCCTGCGTAAAACTGTCGAATATAGAATTTAATTTATCCTGCCCTATTCCAATTCCCGTATCGCGCACACTAAAAAATATACGTGCCTTTTCCTCTATAACATCAATTAATTTTACCGTTACCCTTATCTCCCCTTTTTGAGTGAATTTAATTGCATTACTAATGAGATTTAGTAATATCTGATTCACACGAAGTTGATCTCCTGCCACAGCCCCAGGAACCTTTTCATCAATGGTCCACACGAGGTCAAGATTCTTTTCCTCCGCTTTAAACCGTATCGTTTGAATTAGATTTTCAACTAATTGTTTTACGGAAAAATATTTTTCCTCCAGTTGTAATTTACCGGCCTCTATTTTCGAAAAATCGAGAATATCGTTTATCAATTCCAATAAATTATCTGCAGAAGTATCTATGGCATGTAAATATTCCTGTTGTTTTTGTGTGAGAGGAGTTTGGTGTAATAAATGCACCATTCCCACTATTGCATTAATTGGTGTGCGAATTTCATGACTCATATTAGCAAGAAATTCCGCTTTGAATTTATTCGCCTGCTCTGCAAGATCTTTTGCTCTTTGTAAAGCCTCTGCTTTTTTGCGAAAAGTAATATCGCGTATTATTCCCTGATAGCCCACCAATATACCCGCTGAATCATATCTTACTGTTGAAGTGATAAGACAATCAATTAACTCCCCATCCTTTCTCTTTAATTTTAATTCATGTTCTATCACCTCATTGTGCTCATTAATGATCTGCTTAAATCTGTCTCTGTCCTCAGGATTTGCATAGGTACTTTCAACATTCAGTGCTTTTAATTCCTCATAACTATATCCAAGCAATTCAACAGTGGCTTTGTTGAATTCTAAAAATTTACCATCCAGACTCGTAAAATAAATAGCATCAGTAAGTTGTTCGAGCAAAGAGCGGTATTTTATCTCACTCTTATATAATTCGCGCTCTATACTCTTGCTGTGCGTGTAATATTTTGCGAGTAACTCCCGTAGTTGGTCAGAAAAATCGAATTCAGACATCAGCCACAGATTAACGCAATATCTGTCATATTTAAAACGGCAATTGGTTATTCCTCCTATATTTGCAGTGATGTTGACAGCAGATCAGATAAACACGCTTATAGAACTCCGTTTACGTGAAATTCCATTTCCACAAACTCCCGTAGGCCTTTATGATCCGGCGAGATATATTTTAAACGGAGGTGGAAAACATATCAGACCTACACTTGCAATGCTGAGTTCAAATCTCTTCACCGACGATCTGAAACCTTGTGAAGATGTGGCTTTAGCAATGGAAGTATTTCACAATTTCACGCTGGTGCACGACGATATTATGGATAATGCCCCAACGCGACGCGGCCGTGCCACCATCCATGAAAAATGGGATCTGGCTACGGGAATTCTTTCAGGAGATGCACTTTTGATCAAAGCATATCAATTGCTGTCAGGAATAAAAAAAGAACGCCTGGCTGAAGTGTTGAATATGTTCAATGATACTGCATTAAAAGTTTGTGAAGGTCAGCAACTCGACATGGATTTTGAGACAAAAACGGATGTGGTTTTGGAAGATTATATAACCATGATAACCGGTAAAACTTCCGTATTACTCGGTTGTAGTTTATATTGTGGAGCACTTGCAGGTGGAAGCGATGAGGAAAATGCAAAATTATTATATGAAGCAGGCATTAAACTCGGCAACAGTTTTCAAATTCAGGATGATGTTTTAGACGCTTTTGGTGATGAAAAAAAATTCGGCAAAAAACCGGGTGGAGATATCGTTCAAAATAAAAAAACTTTCCTTATTCTCACAGCGCTCAAAAAAGCCAATTTAACTGATATAGAACATCTGAAATATTTATACAGCAAAAAACCTTTGGATGAACAAAATAAAATAGATGCCGTAATGGAAGTTTTTATCAAATACAATATTCAACAGGATGCAGAACTGGAAATGCAAAAACAATACGATGCAGCGATCGCATTATTAAAAAAAGTAAATGTTGCCG
This sequence comes from Bacteroidota bacterium, assembly GCA_016706865.1. Taxonomy (NCBI): domain Bacteria; kingdom Pseudomonadati; phylum Bacteroidota; species Bacteroidota bacterium. The sequence goes on from JADJIS010000003.1 coordinate 1,209,924, forward strand.
AAGAAAGAAAAGAAAATTTATATCAGTTCCTGGAATATATTTTTAAAAGATCCTATTAAATGATTCTAAATTTATCTTTGTGAAACCTTCGAGCCTTAGTGCCTTAGTGGCAAAAAAAAATTGTAAATGAATATCACCTTCCTCAGCATTGGCAAAACAACAGACAAACAGGTAGCAGCCGGTTGCGAGGTGTACAATAAAAGAATTAAAAAATATATTGGTTTCATCTGGAAAGAAACCACCGATATAAAATCATTATCACCAAACGAAATGAAAATTCGAGAGGGCGAATTAATTAAAAAACACATTGAAAAAGGAGACCATATTATATTATTAGACGAATTGGGCAAACAATTTACTTCTAAAGAATTTTCAGGTTATATCAGTCAAAAACAAATGGAAAATAAAAAACAACTGATATTTGTGTTGGGCGGTGCTTATGGTTTTAGTGAGGAGATCTATAAACTTGCAAATGAAAAGATCAGTCTTTCCAAAATGACCTTCCCGCATCAAATGGTGCGACTCATTTTTTTAGAACAACTATATCGCGCATTCACCATCATTAAAAACGAACCATACCATCATTAATGGAAAATTTCAGTATTACAATTTTAATTATTATTCTTACTGCCATCACTTCCATTATGGCATTTAATAATCCGGCAATGAAGGGAACGGCATTATTTTATCCCTTTGCAATGCGTGAACGAAACGAGTGGTTTCGTTTTATTACCAGCGGATTTATTCATGCTGATTTTTTACACCTGGGGGTAAATATGTTTGTATTATATTCCTTTGGCACAACACTGGAAAAATTTTACCTGCCTGAAATTTTTGGAGCGAGCGCCAACTTAATGTATGTTGCAATTTATATTTTAGGGATGATTTTATCCGATGTTCCCTCCTACTTCAAACACCGTCACGACGCTACTTACAGAGGATTGGGCGCATCGGGTGCCGTTGCCGCAGTTTTGTTCGCATGTATTTTAATAGGTCCTTTTAATGGCGGAATAGGATTTTTCTTTATTCCAACTCTTAGTGTTCCACCAATTGTTTTCGGAGTATTGTATATAGTTTATTCTTATTACATGGGCAGAAGAGGGGGAGATAATATTAATCACGATGCACATCTTTACGGAGCCTTATTCGGATTTATTTTTCCCGGTATCTTTAAACCGGAATTATTCACCTTATTAATTGATCAAATACAAATGAAATTATGAGAGTAGATCTGCGCAGTGATACTATCACCAAACCTTCCCCAGAAATGAAAGAATTTATGCTGAAAGCAGAAGTTGGTGATGATGTTTTTGGTGAAGACCCCACTATTAATGAATTGGAAAATAAGATCTGTAAAATGTTTGGTACTGAAGCGGCAATGTTTACACCAACTGCTACCATGTCGAACCAGATCGCACTAAAAATATTGACAAATCCGCTCGATGAAATTATTTGCGATCGCACTTCGCATATTTATAATTATGAGGTGGGTGGATATGCATTTCATTCGGGTTGTTCGATCAGATACCTGGAAGGTGATCGCGGAATAATATCTGCGGAAGCTATTTCAAAAAATATTAATCCTGAAGACGTTCACAAAACAATTACAAAATTGGTTTCTCTGGAAAATACTTCTAACAGAGGCGGAGGAAAAATATTTCCGATAGCAGAAATTGAAAATATAAAAAAGATTTGTGATACCAATCAATTAAATCTTCATTTAGATGGCTCCCGATTATTTAATGCTTTGGTAGAAACCAAAGAAGATGCTTCTGAATACGGAAAATTATTTGATACAATTACTTTATGTTTTTCGAAAGGTTTGGGATGTGCCTTTGGATCCATATTAACCGGTAAAAAAAATCATCTTCAAAAAGCGAGACGAATCAGAAAAGTATTTGGCGGCGGAATGCGCCAAGCAGGAATTATGGCTGCCGGTTGTATCTATGCACTGGATAATAATATAAACCGTTTGCGTCAGGATCATCAACTCGCAAAATATATTGAACAACAATTAATGTTAAGCAATTTTGTAAGTGATATACTTCCAGTGGAGACTAATATTATCATCTTCCAATTACATGATAATATTAACGCTAAAACTTTTATCGATCATCTTGCCCAAAATGACATTCATGCCTTTGCAATCGGAGATAATTGGGTGCGATTTGTAACACATTTGGATATTAATGCGGACATGGCGGAACACACAAGAACTGTTTTGGCAAAAATGAACTAACCCGGTTCGGAAATAGCCAAACCCCCTCCTATTGCATCAACCTTTGAAGAAGATTGTTGATCACTCTGTTATTACCGTTATTTCCTCCAAAAAGGCCTAAAATAGAGTTTAGCATGCCTCCACCCTTTCCCTGCATGGAATTTATCTCAGAATTAATGTCAAAACCGGAGTTCTGCGCGTTGCGAACCTTGCCATTTAGCATGTTCATAATAATGGGAAGAGCCATTATTGCCAACTGCTGGGCGCTTTGATTGGAAATGTTTAGTTTGTTCTGTAACTGATTGGTTACAGATCCTTTTAGAGAGTTAATTATATCGTTGTCGTGGCCGGTATCAATGCCTGACAGCATTTCCTTCAATGGATTTACATCCCCCTTCTTAGCCTGTAATAATATGGTATTTATAACGGTTTGCGAGGTAACATCCGACACCTGCTTGCTGTCCAGGTCGTTCAAACCGGGAATATTGCGGGTTATCCCACCCAAATTTTCCTGTGCTATATTAAGTAATTGATCGAACATGCCTGTCTGTTTTTCTAAGTTTTGTAAATATATTGAAACAAAACCACTTTTTCAACAGAATTCGATTTATAGATCAATACTTCGAATGCCCGATAAATATTTTCGTAACAGGTAATACATTTTTGGGTTTACTTTTTATCAGGTAAACACCCTGTGAATAATCCATTAGATTATAATCATTATGGCTGAAGTAATGTTAAAGTCCATAATTACCCCCCAAGTTATACCTATTTAATATTAAACCCTAAAATTTTATCAATATAAAGTCTGAAAGAAAATCTACACTAATTATCTATAACTATTTTTTTAGTAAATTTTTTCAATCCATCTGTTAATTCTACAATATACATTCCATTCGGTTGCTTTAATTGAAATTGTGCATTAAGAGCTATTAGGTTGTCAAAATAAAGGAGACTTCCATTAAGGTCGTAAACTGATACTTCAAGGTTCTCCTGTATTTCATCCAAGTATATAAAAACAGTATTTCCAAAACCGTAAACAACAGCATTCAATGTATTAACTTCTTGAATATTGACTGTAGAGGTATCGCCAATTGCATCTCCGGCTAAGATCCCTATATTACATTTCGTTTCATACGCATAATCTTTAATAATAAGGGTTCTGCCTTCATCCATGACATCGCATCGTATCCATCCATAATGATCACAACCATAGGTACCAATAAATCTAACGCCTAAATAATGATCAAACATTTCCGGATACCAGTTCCCCCCGGTAATGTCTGGCGGAAATGTATTTATATCCTTAAATGCTATCCTTTGAAAAAAAGCTGTTTGGAATTCCAATCCCTCATTAATTAATGTCACTTCTGACAGTGCATATGGATAATATATCAACAAAGAACCTAATTGGCTTCCTGCTATGGCATTATCATGAATATTAGGACCTGCCCATAATCTTTGCCTGGTTTCAAAAAAACCAGATGAAAATGTTGTATAGGACCAATTAAACAAAATAAAGTCGGTAGTCCCATTGTTATCCATATCAATGAAAAGATTCTCTAAATCACTATCTAAGACTACATCAGGATCAACATCAGTATAAAAAGCCTGAGAAGCAACGTTTTTATGGATATTCAGTAATAATGAAGTGAAAATTGAATAGGAAAATATGGTAAATCTTTCAGACTTCATTGTACAGCTTTAACGAATTATGCAGTGACTTGTGTTTTAATATGTAATTTTAAGTAGTGGATTTCATATTTGAATAGTAAATATAAATATAATTGTCGTCATCACTAATAAATACCGTTGGTTGTACGTTAATATTATAGGGGGTTAATTGAAAAATTGGCTTTCAAGTAGTGTAAATTTTGTGATTGTTTTTCTCGAAATAAAGTAAAGACATAGTAATTAGATCAGGGTAAATAATAATTCCTTAGTTCAAGCAGGGTGCTTGTCCCCATATTCCAAGCAGGGTTCTTGTCACCCGAAATTTAATACAGACAAAACCCTGCGACATACATGCGAATTTCCTCGCAGGGTTTTGCCGGTTTATTTATTTTTTTTGAGGCAAGAACCCTGCTCGGACTTTTAAATATTCCGCAGAAACAAAGCTGACAGATGGAATGAAGCCGCACAATTTAATGAGTTTAAACTGCCCGAAGAATCTACCCATTTATGGTACATGGGTTGGTAGTGTTAAGCGTAAATTCAATTACTCATTGCCTACCCTATATTTTTAGTGACCTTTTCAATATAAGGTGATTTAGCGTCTAATATTTCTAATGCCCAATAAATACTTTCGTAACAGGTAATTCATTTGTGGGTTTACTTTTTATCAGGTAAACACCTTTCGGAAAATCCATCAGATTTATTACAGTGAGTGCTGAAGTTATGTTATAATCCATAATGAGTTGTCCCGCCATATTATACATGTTTAAAGAAAAAGGCAGATCACCAGTACTTATTACATACAAATTATCCTCGTAAATATAGGTATAAGGAATAGGTAAATTTCCTTCATCAGTTAAAAAATTAAATATTTCTGATGGGTAAGAGAGGGATAATTTTGCCGGTTCACTTTTGTCAATCAGTGCTATTACAACCACATAACTTTTTTCTAACGCAATTAGATCACCATGTATGTCGGGCAGATCTGATGGCAGATTTACATTTATTCTTTTTTGGGGTATTATTATTTTGAAATAATTTGTTGAGGGTATTTGTTTAGCTTCGGCAACAGTAAAATTTGTTATATCCTCTTCCGGCACAATAAAGATCCTGTATTCACTCAGCTGGTTTATTTTTTGAGGACCGTTAAATTGAACCTGAATATCTGCAGCTGTTTTAGTTATATCCGTGAAGGAGATTACCGGGGTATGTGGATATAATGAACAGTAAAATTCTTCCTCATCACCCTCGGTATTACCATAATAAGTTTCATAAAATTTGGAGGATGCAAAATCGGCAATAGTTGCGTGAACACTATCGCCAATGGTCATTATTTCTGCATAGTAGTTTTGAAATAAAATTGGTTCGGAGTCTTCATATATCTTTTTATTTATATCCATCGATAAAGTATAATTAGGAGCTCCATTAGGGCTTACCGATTGATAATAGGATGTATCGCCAACCGAAACAAGATCGTGGTCATTATTTACTATATACACTCTGTATTCCGCAATATTAGATTCATCATAAGCACGATGAAAAGTGATTTCAAAATCAGTTATGTCACAATTATCTCCGGATTCATTTAAACTTACATTAAATGCGCCAACAACCGGAACCAGCTCATTCAATTCATAATTACTTGGTAGTGAAACATTATTTTGCGTTACCATTAATCCGTCGGCAATCGATAAAACAATTGCCCGATAATAATATGGTTCACCGGTCAATATCCCACTTCCTTCTGTGTCATACATTGTTTCAGGCAAGGTTAATTCGTACTCCGATAAACCAGTCGGAATAATTTCGAAATACCTGTCAGGTGAAAGAGTTTCCAGCAATGCCATGGTAGGTATTGCAGGTGAACCAAATAGACACTTAAACAAAAATACTCTATAAGCACTAATTGTAGATTCATCCTCTGCTTTATGAAAACTCAACTTAAAATCAGACGCATTCTGATGATCTGTCACATCAGTTAAAACTAAATTTGTAGCAATGGACGCAGTTGGATTTACAATGCTGATAGGAATGTTAGGCGTAGCTTCATAAGCATAATCCTGAACAGCCAAATAATAATAACGCAATCCATCCTCCAAACCAATATTTTCAATGCTCAATCTTATCCAACCAAAATGTGTTTCACCGGCAATTTGAAATTTCACACCGAGGTATTTGTTACTATCATACCAGTTAAAGTAATAACCATATGCACTCGAAAGATAACTCCATGCTTTAAACAAGTTTATAGAATCTAAAGTGTTCCATGCAGCTGAATTACCGATCAAAAATCCAGAATCGAGATCTTTTGCACCATAAGAAGAAGGGTAACCTCCAGTATTTGCAACCACAGCGCTGAATCCATTTAAATATACCGAGATTTCTCCAAACCAAACCATAGTGCCATCTGTCCAAAATGTCAGGTCAAAACTAAAATCTTCATTTATTTGAATATCGTTAATACCATCATCATTAAAATCAATTGCAATTGATCCATTGTCATTAATCATGAAATCAGGATCAATATTATGGTAAACAACCTGAGCACGACTGTCGGAATTCGTTAATAAAAAGGTAGCTGCACTGGAAGAATATGCAATAAGTTTTTTAAAATTGTTTATCATGGTGGGGGAGATTTTCCAAATTTAAATAAAATGGTTTATCAATCAATATTGATTTGCCAAATTATGATATTATGTATATATAGAGGTGCCTTTTTTGGTTATAGTTGCAATCTAAGTTTAAATGTGGCAAATATGATCTGTAACTGATTGGTTACAGATCCTGCGGAGCACAAAGCCCAAGCAGGGTTCTTGTCACCATTGTCCAAGCAGGGTCCTTGTCACCATGGTCCAAGCAGGGTTCTTGTCACCCGAAATATAATACCGACAAAACCCTGCGACATACATGCGTATCACCTTCGCAGGGTTTTGCCAGTTTATTTATTTTTTATGAGGCAAGAACCCTGCTGGGACATTGTCCCCCACCCCTACGGCTTCACCATCCTCCCCTCAAAATAAAAATGCTCCTCATCCAATTTAAATTGTGTGAGTGTAATTCCTGGCAGACTTACACTTTGCCATTGTGAAGTTGGATATATCCAGATCAATTCTTTCTTTTCATTGATATAACGCAATGGCATTGCAAATTCTTTGTCGGGTGTAACCCAACGGTATTTGAATTCTAATCCATTGGAAGTTGGATTAAGGGAATATTCCAATATAGGTAATTTACTTCTGCGTAAATATTGATCAAATTCTTTTGAAAAATCTTTTCCAGATTTTCTGCTGATATAATTTTCAATTTGTTGCGAGGTGACAGTTTGTAATGCATAATCTTTTTGAATTCCCTTTATAATACTCCACCAAAGTTCATCATTATCGGTAATTGTTCTAAGCGTATTTAATATCAATGCACCTTTTTGATACATATCACCGTTTCCCTCATTGTTCACTTTGTATTTTCCGATAATTGGTTCTGCATTTCCAATATTGCTTTTCATTGCAGTGAGATAATTCATTGCGGTTTGTTTATCAAACATACATTCCACATATATCGTCTCTGAATAAGTACAAAATCCTTCGTGAATCCACAGATCCGCAATATCCTTCACACTCACATTATTTCCCCACCATTCATGTCCCGATTCGTGAATAATAATATAATCAAAATCCAAACCTATTCCGGAATAATCAAATCCCATGTAACCAGTTTTGTATTGATTCCCATAGGCCACTGCACTTTGATGCTCCATTCCCAAATAAGGCGTTTCCACCATTGCATACCCATCTTTTGGAAAAGGATATTTGCCCAGATACTTTTCATAACAGCTTAGCATGGGCTTAACCTGTTCAAAATGTTTTTTTGCCACTTCTGCATTATAATCCAAAACGTAATAATCAATGGCAAGTTTTTCTCCGTCAGAATAAATGAACTCGTCCTCCAAATGCGTGTATCTGCCAATATTGAGTGAAACATTATAATTATTAATAGGATAACTTACAAACCAATCAAATTCCTTAAAACCCTGAATATCAGCCTTTTCTGAGCGTAGATTACCATTGGCAATACATTTCAGGTCTGCCGGAACAATTGCTCTTATCATCATGCTATCAGGTTCATCACTCAAATGATCTTTGTTAGGCCACCAAACACTTGCTCCTAATCCCTGACAGGAAATTCCAACCCAGGGATAACCTTGTTTATCTGCAGTGTAACTAAATCCACCATCCCAGGGAGCATTTTTGGCAATTTGAGGCATTCCACCGTATTCCACGCGTATCATTCCTTTGGTTCCCTTGAGTTGTTTTTCAGGAAAACTCACAAAAACAGCGTCAAATTCACGTTTAAATTCCAGGGTTTTATCTCCAAAAAAAATGTTTGTTATCGCAAGTTTTTCTGTAAGGTCAATTTGTAATGTTTTGAAATCGTTAACAACTGTATAATAAATAGAATTCGATCCATCTATACGTTTGTTGAGTATATCCACTTTAACTTTCAGGTCGTAAAAGGTTACATCATAACAACTGCGGACTGCCGACAAGTCGCCCCGAAGAGAATCTTTTCTTGTAAATCCTTCCTGTTTATCAAATAATTGAGCAAAACTGCTACTTACTGATACTGTTATCAAAAGGATAATGCTTAATGTCTTTTTCATTTTTCTCAATGTTTTGCAAGTATAAAACGAATTACTGCAATGTTTCTTTTCTGTTAACCCGAATTAACATAAATCGGGTTCTTTTAGCAGTTGCTATAGCTAACAAAGTCGGTTTAATTGGTCAACTATCTAATTATCATACCATATTCTGTGGATAGTGTTAAAATTTGTCCCAACTGTCTATACAGATAAATGATAGATTTGCCTCAGAATTGTAACAGAGAGGTTATTTGTAAAGAAAACTGATGCTTCATGGCTGTTTAAACCACATTAAATGAATATTAAATTATCATTAAGTAATTTTGATCTATGTTAAAACCTAACTACCTCCTTAGAATCGGTTTTCCTTCGATTTTTACATGTTTAGTGATGATATTTTCCGGCTGTAACGGGTTGCCGGGTGATGGTGGAACCTCCACAATTACCGGAAAAGTTTTTGTAGAAAGATATAACGAGTCAGGAACTTTATATCAGCAATATTATGGCGCAGAGGAAAGAGTTTATATAATTTATGGCGACGGGACCACCTTTGATGATGAAACAAAAACAAGTTACGATGGCACCTTTCAATTTCCTTTCCTTCGGCAAGGAACCTATACCATATTTTCATACTCCGATTGCATAACCTGCAACGGCTCGACGGAAGTTGTAATGCAAACTGTTGAAATTACAGATAACCATCAGGATGTAACAGCTACTGATATAGTGATAGAAAAACGATAATTGAGCCAGTTAACCGAAATATTAAATACATTTTCTCCTATAACACTTTCCGAAATGGAAGGTGTGGAATTAATGAACAGAAAAGATACCAAGTATTTTTTCCACAGAGAAAAATTACCAGGTATTTTACAACTGATGCAATCAGATTACAGAGTTTTGGAAATACAGGGTCAGAAATTATTCAGTTACCGAAATATTTATTTCGATACCGACGATTTCTTTTTTTATACCCAACATCACAATAAACGTGTTAACCGATATAAAATAAGAATAAGACAATACGTGGAAAGCGATCTTGTTTTTTTAGAAATAAAATTCAAAACAAATACAAAACGAACCATTAAATCGCGTATTAAAATTCCGGAATTTACCGAAATATTAACCGAACCTGCAAAAGAATTTATTCGCCTCCATACTCCTTTTGATCCCGATCATTTAAAACCAAAATTGCGCAACGATTTTAAACGATTTACGCTGGTAAATAAAAATTTAAGGGAACGTTCAACAATTGATACTGATCTGGTATTGGAAACGCCCGATCGCATACGTAAATTCAGTAATTTATGCATTGCAGAATTAAAAATGGACGGCTCATCATCGGGATCTCAATTTAAATTAGCCATGCGCGATAATTTTTGCCCTGAAGTGCGTATCAGTAAGTATAGCGTAGGAGTGGCTTTTATGTACGGATATTTAAAATCAAATAACTTCAAATTTAAAACGCTACAAATAAACCGAATCGAAAATGTATAATTTATTACTGCAAGCAGCTGATGATGAAAACAGGTTCCTTGACCTGGAATTTTTTGACAAAGACATATATGACCTAATGCTTAGGGCTTTGTTCAATTTTATTGTTGTTTTTATCATGATAAAAGTGATATACCGAAGCGACAAGAAAAATAAAAATTATGCTTTCACTTTTTACATGTTCAGCACATTGATCTTTTTCCTTTGTTATTTATTGTCGGGATTAAAACTGGATATGGGATTTGCGTTCGGACTTTTTGCCATTTTTTCTATCCTTCGATACAGAACAATTAGTATTCCCATGAAGGAGATGACCTATTTATTTATGATTATTGCAATTGCTGTTATTAATGCATTAACAACTAAAAAAGTAAGTTTTGTTGAATTATTGTTTACAAACGTTTCTCTTTTAGCATCCGCATATTTTTTGGAGAGATTATGGTATAAAGAAGGTTTAAGTGAACAGACGATTGAATATGAAAAGATTGAAAACATTAAACCTGAACGCAGGGCGGAAATGATGCAGGATCTGAGAGACCGCACAGGATTAGACATTCGCAACTTCGAAATTTTAACCACCGACTTTTTGCGCGATATGGCAAGGGTAAAGGTTTTTTATAAAGCAAGTACAACAAGAGATCCACAGGATAACGGATTTGATGACGACGACGATGATTAATAAAATACACTTATTACTTATTACTTTCATTATAATTTTATTGCGTCCGCTTTCGGCCCAGTATGTTGATGGAGGAGGCTGGGTAAATGCCGGTATAAGTTTCGAAATTATAAATGATCTTTCATGCGATATCGCAGAAGAAATTCGTTATAATTTTAGCACCGGCGACCTCTATCAAATGAATAGTAATATTTCTGTAGATTATAAAATAAATAAACGCTTTAAGGTAGGAACCGAATATCGATATTCGATAAGGCAATCTCAAAACACTAACCGAATAGCTGCTTCTTTTGGTTATAAGGAAGAAATGAATGACCTAACGCTAAGTTTGAGATCAAAATTCCAATATAGTTTTACTCCGGATGCTTCTGAAGGTACTGCGTTTCGCAATAAACTGGGTGCAAAATATAAGATCAATAAAGATTTCAGCCCCTTCATTTCCGGTGAATTATTTTATTCTCTGAGCAATGAAATAGATCAATTTGATAATTTCCGATCAGAGGCCGGTTTATCCTATGGACCCAACAAACATAATGAATTTAATCTCTCTTACATCTACGATAAAGAATTTAACGTAAATAAGCCTGAAACAATGCATATTGTTAGTTTGAGTTATGTATATACCTTTTAAGATGAGTAGAATACTATTATTTGGATCTTTATTATGTTGCTCCTTTATTTTAAAGGCTCAAAATAATAATATAGATTCCATTGAGTTCGGTGATTTAAAATTGAACGTGTTGGATTTATATATACCTTATGAACCAAAAATAGAATTTTTCTATCCCAATTATGATGATCTTCCTCAAGATCCCGCCAGTTTTCCGAAACCTCTTTCCTTTAGATCAGCAACTACAATTTGTCTCGGTGAAAGCTGTAAAAATTTCAGTCCTAAAGCATTTTTATCTCCCTTTGCTCAACCAGATAATGTCAGTTTGATCAATACCACCTTACCCGCCTATACTCAAGGTATTTTCTGCGATTTCGAGGATCATATCAACCGCAAACGCCAATTCAGGATAGATTTCAGCGTAAAATGATCTGCAATTTAAAACTGGGGAATTACATATTTTCATATTGAAGTGTCTGGCAATTAACTAGGTTTGATTTAGGAAATTAATTAAGATTTCAATTTTAATAAGGGATTTTTTATCCGCCATTAAAGTTTAGGGACGTGACGGTGGGCATCAGCATGTGGCTTTAATGTCCCTTATGCGTCGCCACATCAAAACAAAAGTTTCAATGTTAGTGGAATTTGAGCGAAAATAAGCGCCACCATTTTGAAGAGGATAAATTTGATTTTGAATTTAGTTTCAACACGAAGCAAATAATATTCGGTTTGTTGTGGCGCCTTTTTCGGTCCGGGTGGCAAGCATTAGGGACATTTATGCCGCATGGTGTCCGCCGCGGCGGATTGGCGCCACCTTTTTTTCAAGCAAAAGGTGGCAAATTTGACTTAACTGAAATGCAAAAATCGGAGTTGGAAATTGATTTATTATAGTATAAATGACCTTTGTCACTTTTAAGAACCTGCATCTATGTTATCTTTGCAGTATATTTTAATGTTATGAAAACGTTAAACAGATTTATTATTTCCGACTGGTTCAGAACCTTACAGGACAACATATGCACTTCTCTTGAAAAATGTGATGGCAAAGGAGTTTTTGAGGAGGAGATCTGGCAGCGGCCGGGCGGTGGAGGTGGAAGAACAAGGGTGATACAAAATGCAAATATCATCGAAAAAGGTGGTGTAAATTTTTCAGAGGTTCATGGCATTTTACCGGAAAAGATCGGTGCTGCATTAAATGTTCACGGTCACGATTTTTTTGCTTCGGGTGTTTCTATTGTAATGCATCCCTTTAGTCCCTTTGTTCCAATTATACACATGAACGTGCGCTATTTTGAATTAAGCAGCGGTGAAAAATGGTTCGGAGGTGGAATCGACCTCACTCCCATTTGTATAGATCCCAAACAAGCGAAAGAATTTCATATAGCAATTAAAAATGTTTGCGATAAACATAATCCTGATTATTATCCTGAATTTAAAAAATGGGCCGATGAATATTTTTTCATAAAACACAGAAATGAAACACGTGGCATAGGCGGAATATTTTTTGATCGTTTAGCAGAAACTGAAAACATTTCTTTATCGGATCGTTTTCATTTTGTTCAGGATGTAGGTAATTTATTTGCACCTATTTACACCGATTTAATGCAAACAAATAAAGATATTGCCTACGGCAAAAAAGAAAAACAAATTCAATTATTGAGAAGAGGACGATACGTAGAATTTAATCTCGTCTACGACAAAGGCACAAAATTCGGTCTCGACACCGATGGCAGAACAGAGTCCATTTTAATGAGCATGCCCCCTCAAGCAAGTTGGAAATACAATCACAAACCGGCAAAGAACAGCAAGGAAGCGGAAACTAATGAGCTGCTGAAACAAGGGATTGACTGGGTGGAATGGGAAGTAGGAAATAGGACATAGGAAATAGGACTGACATAGGACAAGGGAAGGGGACATAGGACCACGGGACACGGGACTAGATATAAGACAAGGGATGGGGACATAGGACGCAGGACACGGGACTAGACATAAGACAAGGGAAGGGGACATAGGACGCAGGATACGGGACACGGGACTAGACATAAGACAAGGGAAGGGGACATAGGACGCGGGACACGGGACTAGACATAGGACATGGGAAAGCAGATTTAGGACTAAGTAAGATTTATATTGTAAATTTTATTCTCTGTTTTAATCTCAACGAAGCACGAAAAAAAACTTTTCAGTGAAATGATTATATCCTAATAAAAACCCGGAGCAACTGAGGGTCTCGCTCTTAGCGAGGCTCTCAGTAAATGTAATATCACAATAAAAACTCAGAGATTGAGGCTGTCGAATACAGAGTTCTCACTAACTCATTCAACCAAAAATTTTATAGAAATTTAAACTCCTTTCTCCTTTTTTGAAATAGGAAATAGGACCTAGGAAGTAGGGTAACAAACAGGGGATATAGTAAAATTTCGCAAGAAATTTAAACTCCTTTTGAGTAGCAAGTATCAGGAAAACAAACAGTGGGATCTGGTAAAATTTCGAAGAAATTTAAACTCCTTTCTCCTCTCTCCTTTCTCCTACTTCCTATTTCCTACTTCCTATTTCCCTAATTGCAATTAATAAATATCAAATCCGTAGAATCAACATTGCTTTGATGACCTGCCCGGTCTTCAACAAATATTTTGAAGTAGAAGGTATCTATGGGATCAGAATCATCGTAACAGAATGAAATGGGATAATAGGTAGTTATGGTGCCTGAAATGGCTTTGCTGTTTCCTTCCACATTAAAGAATGGAATTTTGAATGGAACCAAATAGCCGGGAACTCTGCTGTCTTCCCAAAACATATTTACGCTATCCTCACTACCAAGATCACCATCTCCATCTTCAAAATATATCACTATACTCAAACTATCTTCATCCAATTCATTAAAGGTACTTTGATTCATACTAACAAACTCAATACGAGGTTCTATAGGATAATCAGGTGGTTTCACACAGGCTGCGAAAACCATTAATATCAAAATAATTAGGTAGCTGTTACTGCGAATCATAATTTTACATTCCAAAAATACACAAAATATAACTGCTTAACAATGCAAAATATTGTTCAGTTCAAAAAAGAGTTGTTTTCTGTTACGCCTGAAACCTTTGCTGACAAAGCATTGGAGCTTTTTCGTTACCAGGCGGTGGAAAATGTGGTGTACAAGGAATTTTTACAATATTTAGACATATCCCCAATATCCATTACCCGTTTGGAGGATATCCCATTTCTCCCGATAGAACTTTTTAAAACCAAAAAAATTATTACGGGAAAAGGAAATACTGATTTTTATTTTGAAAGTAGCGGAACAACCTCCACTATAAATAGTCGCCATTATGTAAGTGATAAGGAATTATATAAAGAAAGTATAAATCGTTGTTTTTCCTTATTTTTTGGAGATATAAAACAATATAACATTTTAGCCCTGCTTCCCTCCTATCTCGATAGACCCAATGCCTCTCTTGTTTATATGTGCCGCGAATTAATGAATGAAAGCGGAAATCCACAAAATGGATTTTATCTGGATGATCTTGAAGGTTTACAGAAAATAATTATATCCAATGAAAAACAGAATATTCCCACTATTTTAATTGGTGTCACCTTTGCGCTTTTAGACCTTGCAGAAAAATTTCCTATGCCATTATCCAAAACAATAATAATGGAAACCGGAGGAATGAAAGGAAGAAGAGAAGAAATTACGCGTGCAGAATTACACAAAATTTTAAATGCAGCATTTCTGACAAAAAACATTTATTCCGAATACGGCATGACCGAATTATTATCGCAGGCATATTCCAAGGGAGATAGTGTATTTTATACACCAAGCTGGATGAAGATCCTCATCCGAGATGCTGAAGATCCATTTACAATATTACCTAATGAAAAAACCGGTTGCATTAATATTATAGATCTTGCAAATATTCATTCCTGTTCCTTTATCGCCACCCAGGATCTCGGAAAAACACATGCAAACGGTTCCTTCGAAGTGCTGGGAAGATTTGATAACAGCGATGTGAGAGGTTGTAATTTGATGATTGAATGAAAAAAAATTGTTTCCCGCAGAGGGCGCAGAGGTGCAGGGGGCGCAGAGAAAAAATTTTATCCCTGAAGGGATAAAATAAATTATTATAAAATAAATTATTTGTGTTAATAAAAATTATATATACAATTTATAGTTTACATAATTTTTTTGTGCAACAAAAAAATAACACACCCTACTAACTCTGCTAGCTCTGCCCCTCTGCGACCTCTGCGGGAAACTTTTTTACCCCATTAACACAACACACCCTGCGAGAAACCATTTTAAAAGCCACAAATCTTTGCGGGAAATATTCGAACTTTGAGGAAATAAAATAAACCATGCAAATAACAGTATTAACCGGTGCAGGCATCAGTGCAGAAAGTGGAATACCAACCTTCAGAGGTGCGGGAGGATTATGGGAAGGTTTTAGAGTGGAAGATGTTGCCTCTCCCGAAGGCTGGATGCGCGACCAGAAAATGGTGCTGCAGTTTTATAATGAAAGAAGAAAAGCAGTTAAAAACGCAAATCCAAATAAAGCACATTTTGATCTTGCTGCTTTGCAGGAACATCATCAAGTTCAAATAATAACACAAAATATCGACGACCTCCACGAAAGAGCGGGAAGTAAAAATATTTTGCATTTACACGGCGAAATTTTTAAATCGCGCAGTGTTAAAAATGAAGAGATTATTTTTGATTGTAACGGCGATATAAATTTAGGTGATCTTGCAGCAGACGGCGGACAGCTCCGACCTCATATTGTATGGTTTGGCGAACAGGTTCCTATGCTCGAAAAAGCAATAACGCTAACAGAAAAATCCGATATTTTAGTAATTATAGGAACAAGTATGGTAGTATATCCTGCTGCATCGCTGTTGCATTATGCACCTTATGATATTCCTGTTTATATTATTAATCCGGAAATTCCGGAGATGAATAAAAAAAGTAATTTTCATTTTATTACAAAGAATGCGACGGAAGGGGTTGCTGATTTAATTAGAAATGTATTAAAGTTATAGTCCCCATCCACAGAGTCCGCTGCGCGTGACTCTGTGGGGACACGTTGATTGTGTGGCGGAATTTATGCGGGACATATTAAAATTATAGACGCATCCACAGAGTCCGCCACGAAGCAGAGCTCCTGCGTCGCTCGCTACGTGGTGGACTACTTTGAAAAAAAAATTGTAAATGGAAAATAAACTCAAACACCCTTGGCAAACACTCACTAAAAAAGTGATATACGATAATCCATGGATACATGTGGAAGAACACGATGTAATTAATCCTGCAGGTAAGGAAACCATTTATGGTATTGTGGAATTTAAAAATTATGCAATTGGGATCTTGCCGGTTGATGAAGAGGGTAATATCTGGTTGATAGGGCAAAATCGTTACCCATTTAATTTATTTACCTGGGAAATTCCTGAGGGTGGAGGTAAAAAAGAAGAGGATCCATTGCTGAATGCAAAACGTGAATTGTTGGAAGAGGCAGGACTCACTGCTCAAAAATGGAAATTGATTCAGGAAATTCAGGTTTCGAACTCGGTAACCAATGAAATAGGCTTTATTTTTTTGGCTCAAAATTTAACCGTGGGAGATCCAAATCCCGATGAGGATGAGGATCTAATTATCAAAAAGATCCCTTTTGCGGATGCCTATACCATGGTAGAAAGTGGGGAAATAAAAGATTCGCTCACCGTAATTGCTTTATTGAAAGCTAAAATATTATTGGGTTGGTAACCCAATGTTAACAAATTAATTCGGTTGCGTTTTTCCAAATTTTTTATATATTTGAAAAAAATATATCTATGGAAAATCAAATACTCGATCAATCAGAAGCTTACAGTGATGTAATAAAATACGCCTCCTTTTGGGAAAGAGTAGGTGCATCACTAATTGACTTCCTAATTTTTATTCCCGTTTATGGACTCTCTTATTATAATAGTATGTCCATTAAAAGTTTACCGCTGGCAATTATTCTCAGTTTAGCTTATCTTGTTTATAAAATTTATATGGAAGGTAAATCCGGAGCTACCATCGGAAAACGAGCAATGAAAATAAAAGTGGTTACAGAGGATAATCAACCAATTAATATGGGAACTTCGGCTGTGAGAGCATCACTTTATATTATAAATGGTCTTGTAGGAATAATGACCACCGTGATGCTATTTCAAACCGACGGATTTCAGGATGTAACAGGATTTATGGAAACAAGTCAGTTTCAACAGGAACATCAAAGTAATTTTGCAATAGTTACCACTATATTATTAGTAATCTCTGTGTTGTTTGTTGCCTTCGATAAGAAAAAACAAGCCTTACATGATAAGATCGCAAAAACAATTTGTGTAACGAGATCATAAATTATTTTACTGTAATAATTTCCTCAAAATCTATCCCGTGTTGGAGTTTTAATTCCTCTAACACGGGATTATATATTTCAGGAAAAACAGGAATTACAACTCCCGTTTTATTGATGGATCCATCCAGAATCATTTTAACTGCAATTGCTGCAGGAAGTCCAACGGTTTTCGCCATTGCAGTATGAAGTCCATCTTCCCCAATAACAACCATAGACGATTGAACCGTATAATTTTGATCATTTAAATGGTATTCCATCAGATGCATCATAACACACATATCTTTATCACTATCTTCCAGTTTCCATTTTTCTTCCAGTAACTTTTGCAATACCTGAGCAGGCGTTGCATTTATTTTAGTTTCGGCGGAATTATATATTTTATTATCACTCAATAATCCCAACCATACTAATTTATTTTGAATATCAAGATTATGCGTAATTTTCACATATTCTGCGAGATTTGCTTCCACAGAAAAAGAAGATTTTGGTAAAAATGATTCCGTAAATTCTCTCCAGTTAAAATTTTCTATCCCTTCAATTAAATAGGAATCATCTGTCATTCCCAATTGAACAAAAACATTCCAGGCATCACAAAAACCTCGTTTGCGCAAGGTTCCTCTCACTATAGTTGCAGTATTTTCGAGACCATACACTTTTTTATACGCAAGTGAATCGCGATTCGGATATCCCTCAAACTCCCCATAACCGGGAATTTCCATGATATCATATCTTGAAAATAATTTATGATATGGAATATATTTATAGTGATCGTCCCATAAAAATTTTGCCGTGCCCTGCCCTGCTAAAACAACATTGCGGGGATTCCAGGTAAATTTATAATTCCAGGGATTATTATCTGATTCCGGAGCGATTAATCCGCCGGTATATGATTCAAATGCGGTAATTTTTCCACCTGCCAACAATACGGCATCTATCATTTTTTTTGCACTCATGTGATCTATTCCAGGATCCAATCCAATTTCATGCAACAATATAACACCTGCAGCTTTAGCCGACTCCTCCAATAATTTCATCTCCTCACTTACATAGGATGCACAAACAAAATGTTTTTTAAATTGCACGCAATCTCTGGCTATCTCGATATGAAGAAATGCCGGCAACAAGGAAATAACTATATCTGCCTCCTTTATGGATTGCTCTCGTAATTCTTTATCCTGTGTATCAAAATAAATTCCCCTTCCTCGTGGATGTTTATTTAATTTTTGAATGGCAATTTCAATATCAATATCACCTAATGTTATCATCCAGTTACATTGTGTTGCATTTTGCAGTAAATATTCAATCAACACAGTAGCTGATTTACCGGCACCTAAGATCAATATGTTCTTCATAACTCAGTTACAAAATTAGTATTTTCGTGCTTAATCAAATTGCCCGCTAAAATGAAGAAATTTGAATTGATCAGCATTGTGGAGGAATATAGCTCGTTGGAAGAAATGACGGATAATGATAAACACCTTATTAAATTGGCAACAGATGCTTTGGCAACAGCATATGCTCCTTATTCTCAATTCCAGGTAGGTGCAGCATTATTGTTGGAGGATGGCACTGTGGTTTTAGGCAGTAATCAGGAAAATGCTGCCTATCCATCAGGTTTATGCGCCGAAAGGGTGGCATTTTTTTCTGCTGCGAGTCAATATCCGGGGAAAACAATTACTGCCATCGCGATCACAACTTCTTTCTCCCTCGAAAATCCAATTGCACCCTGTGGAGCATGCCGACAAGTGATGGCGGAATACGAATTAAAACAAAATAAACCCATCAAAATAATTCTCGCACATCCGGGAGAAAAAGTTTATGTGATCAACAGCGTAAGAGAATTATTGCCGCTTTATTTTTCGGGGGAATGGTTGAAAAAATAAGTGAGAAAGACGTTTCAATTTAAATACTATAGCATGTAAAAATATTTTGGAAAAAGTCGAATACCCGCTGATGCATTTTTTTTTAAAATGAATGCATTTAATGTTCTCTGATAACCAGCACTTAAACTTGAAGATATTCCTTCGCTTGAACATTTCTTACATGCCATCCCTAACGGGACTTGCGTTATTTGAGCTTGACTTGTGTTACCGATATGTCGTCCCGATGGGACTTGCGTAATTTGGGTTTTACTGGTGTTACCGATATTTCGTCCCTAACGAGGCTTTTATTTTTCAAAACCTGATGATTTATTGTTTGATTGCTTTTTACGATTTCCAACTAATCTAAAAAAAGTCCCAGAGGGACGGCATGTCGGTAACTTCTAAAAAGGAGAAATCTACAAGTCCTGTAGGGACGGCATATAAAAATGTTTTGGAAAAAGTCGAATACCCGCTGATGCATTTTTTTTTAAAATGAATGCATTTAATGTTCTCTGATAACCAGCACTTAAACTTGAAGATATTCCTTCGCTTGAACATTTCTTACATGTCATCCCTAACGGGACTTGCGTTATTTGAGCTTGACTTGTGTTACCGATATGTCGTCCCGATGGGACTTGCGCAATTTGGGTTTTACTGGTGTTACCGATATTTCGTCCCTAACGGGGCTTTTATTTTTCAAAACCTGATGATTTATTGTTTGATTGCTTTTTACGATTTGCAACTAATTTAAAAAAAGTCCCAGAGGGACGGCATGTCGGTAACTTCTAAAAAAGAAAAATCTACAAGTCCTGTAGGGACGACATAAATAAATGTTTTGGGAAATGTCAAATTTTCAATGATGCAGTATAATTTCAAAAATAGATGGTTGAATATTACTCAAATAACATCATTTAACATGGAAGGTCTTAATCAATATAAACATTTCATTCATTATAAATCTTTTGAAAGATATGAAACCCATTTTCACAAAATTCCAACTCTTTAGAAAACCCATATTTATTATAAAAAAAACTTAATCTTCTGAAATAATCTGAAGGATTTTCATTCAGCGCGAAATTTAGTTTCTCGAGACATAATGGGCAAATGAGCAACGGTTTTTTATCTGATTCCTGGAGTGAATTACTTCCATTTAAAACACAGGCATAGGTTTTACAGTGTTGCATCGATAACATATGTAAAAATTCGTGGGAGGTTGTTCCCATTAATCGCCTCAAACATAAATTAAATGCAGAATCACTTTCCGAAGCATCACCATATCTATAAAATGATGAAACCCCTACCCTTTCCCGGGTATTTGCTTCTCCAAATACAAAATTCCAATCATCATCTGGATAAAGATCAGAAGAGGTTATTGCCATCATTCCCACTGCATCATCTGGCAGGTTTTTTATAAGCAGATCGTGCAAAATATATCCGCTATTCAATTGGCCATTTCGTTTTTTATCAGATGGAATATCATCAATAGAAATACCGGTTTTAATTTTTACAGGGAGATCCAAAACAGCACGCAGATATTCAGCAGTAATATTTATTAAACTTAATTCCACTGAATCAAATTGATCTAATGGCACCAAATAAATAAACTTCCTCAAAGAATCAGGAACCGCAGGAGATGAATTTATATATGCATCAATACTTTGACTGGGTTCCGGATGCTCCGCTATCCAATCTCCGGGTTCCGGTTCAGACAACCGTGTATATAGACTTACAAATAAACTATCCGAATTTGTTTTTTCCTGTAATACCGATCCGGTTTTATTTTTACAGCTTACTGCAAAACATATTCCTAAAAGAAAAACAACAAAATTAAACGACAGTTTATCTTTCAATTTAGGTTAATATAATTTATTTATCCAACACAAATTGTTTTGTTATTAATCCTTCTCCCGATCTTATCAATACCATATAAATACCGGAAGGCTGAGCCGACATATCTATGCGCAAGGTTTCATTTTGTATACGGTCGTGTTTTTCATTGTGAATTATTTTACCTGTAATATCGGCAATACTCAGATCCACATCACTCAAATGCGCCATATCAAGATCAACAAATATTTCATTTTGTGTAGGATTTGGATAAAGATTAACTTCATCTTTTGTAATAAATTCATCATTAATATCATTATAATTCCCAACAGTAAACTGCAAATAAATTAAACCTCCGAAATCAGTTTCAAAACTTTTTATAAAGGAACCATCCATATCCCGTGTGCGGAAAAATCCGCTGCCATCGGAGTTTGCCCACCAACTCAATCCATCTTCACCGTAATCCCATAAATACAATTCATAACATCCCTCTTCCAGGTGCAGTGTATCTTTATAGGTAGAATTATCTTCAAAAGTTGTTCTTTCAAAAATAGTATTTCCATGATGATCATAAACAAAAAGATCATTCTCATGAGAAGCAGTATTTGTTTTTGTTTCTAAATAAAAATCGGAGGGATAAGTTGGAGGAATTGCCATTTTAGAAATAATTGCATTATTAAATGCATATTCATCCGTTCCTCCGTTAGGATTGCTGATTACAACAGAAAATTCAGTTCCTGCATTGGTCCATCCAAAATTAGGTAAGGTTACTTCCTCACTTTCCATAAATGCAAGTTCACCAGTCCAGGTATATTCTGTTTGCACCTGATCTTTAATTCCGAAACTTATATCAAGTGAAGTTAAATTGGTAGAGCCTGTATTTTTAATTACAATAACGGGATTCGTGCATACCGGATTTTTTCTTGAATGCATATCATTATCCGAAGGAGAAATAATTTCTTCCAAAGAAGCATCTAAAATAAAATTTGGAGCACCATATGTTACTAATTGCACTGATGTTACATAGGTTGGAACAGAACCTGCTCCATTCCATGTATAATCTTCAGCATTGTAATCAAAATCATAAGTATTTCCAGGAACAACATCCTGCGTTAATTCATGATCATATGTCCAAACCTCTGCACCGGGGCACCAGTTTGCCCTGTCGTAAACCCAAGTTCCGCCCTGAGGATAAACAGGATTTACATCACAATTATCTCTCCATACTTCTTTATTCCAGACTGAAGCTCCATCAACCGATAAAGTATGTTCGCGTGAACAGAATTCCGCACAATTTGCCGTGCCACCAAAACCATGACCTGTTACACGAATTTTAACTCTGCTGTTTACTGCATCATTAGGAATTGTAATTTCTTTTACCGGGGTCAGATCATTAAATGATGGGGTTAATCCATATCCATAAAACCCAAACCACAAATTAGAAACCGAAATAGGATCGCGTGGTGGTGTTCCCTCAATAAATAATAATTCCATATCCAATAATTCCTGCCAGTTACCTGCATTTAAATGCACAGAGTCGTGCAATAATGGTCTGTAATCACTTACATCATAGGTCCAGGTAAATCCATCACCAAGATCAAGTCCAATTCCGTAAGGTGTGATAAATCTTCCTAATTCGATGGTATTAATTATTTCAAATGGAGCGCTGTAATATTCCAGATCTTCATTATAAATTGTTGATGTTGCTGTAATTAAAACGGAATCCAAAATACTGCCATCAGCATTATAAGTATAGGAATAAAAATCTGAAGGATAAACTAAAACAGTATCTGTTGCAACGGTTGGATCAGAAGGATCGAAATAAATTAAAGTGATAGGATCGGTAGGAATATTATTTATAATTAAAAGAGAATCGGTATGATCAGCAAATTCACCTTGTTCGAATGAAACTGTAGGGCGATAATTATTTGCAGTAATATTTCGGAATAATTTTTCTGCATTGTAATATCTTGTTACTGCTCCAACCATGCCGAGATCGTTACCTGAAACTTCATCGGGCTCCGTTAAACCATCTCCATCATTAAAATGATAATATAATAATAAATTCGCATTGTAAGGATGTAAGGCATCGAGATCTTTGTATAAATAATCATTTATAGTTGCAGCATCCAATTCCACATTCCAGATCGCAAATTCATCCATATTTCCTGCATAAGATTCTGAACCTCCCCAGGCACCTTTTCCCAAACGCAGATTCATAATATCTTCCATTAATTTAACTGTTCCGGTTCCTGAGTGCCATAAAATTCCGTTCTTATATATTTTCATGGAACCTGTAACAGTATTTTTTGTAAAAGCCCAATGCGTCCAGTTTGTTTCAAAATCAGCTGCAACGGAAACTTTATTGATCCTGTCGTATCCTCCATCATTACCGGCATCCCAATATACATTTGTATCACTCCACGGGGTGTGACTATTTAATACTCTCGCTCCACTAATTGTGGTTGCTTCGAATGTAGTTCCATTCTGCGGTTGATAAGCAGCATCTCCCTGACTCCAAAAAGAAACAGTAACCTGTTCACTCAGATCACTTAAAGGATTGCCAATTACATCTGCATAATCGGGATTATAGAATTCGATATATTTATCATAAGATGATGTAGTAAGTGCACTGGTAAAACCGGGATCCTGCGCTCCGGTTAAATATGATAATCCGGTAAAATCATTATTTTGATAGGTAACTTCAATTAAAATATTTGAAACTCCATCCCAATAAAAAGGAGTTAAAAAATCTACCGCTCCATTCCCAATGGAAAATGTTGTAGTTTGATCGTATACAGTTAAGGCAACGCCTGTTTCAAAAATATTAGTACTAAATTCATCACTGATCGTTGTCTTCATTTTTATTTTAAGATGTTGCATTGTATAT
Source organism: Bacteroidota bacterium (assembly GCA_016706865.1). Taxonomy (NCBI): domain Bacteria; kingdom Pseudomonadati; phylum Bacteroidota; species Bacteroidota bacterium. Next base: position 1,234,188 of record JADJIS010000003.1, read on the forward strand.
CCTGCTGATAGAATATCAAAATCCAAACCGGTAATATTTCCTGCAACCATTCCTGCGGCAGTTAATTCTGATGCTCTCCATATAAATTGTGATCTGGAAATAGGATATGCAGTATAAAACGGATAATAGATTGGAGCATCGGAAGTTCCGATAGTATAATTATTCAGTGAAATGGTGTCGTCGTGAACAATAAAATATTCCCAATATGGAACTGTTGTATACGTCTGATCATCAGAAAATGAAAAAGTATCGGGTTCTGCTCCATTTGCAGTAAAAAACGGATGCAATAATAAAGTGCTATCGAGTTCACCGGTGTGTTCGTATAAATAATTATAGGTAAGGTAGTCCCACTCACCACATGCCGGACTTTGTAAAGGATTACATTTTAGGGTATATTTCATGATGATCTTTTCTATGGAAACATCAAGTCCCGGAAGCTCGAACCATGCATCTTGTGGCGACCCAAAGGTGAAGGTTTGCACCTTAATGGTATCACCGGGATCAGCAAAAACACGTGCGGCTGTTAAAATAAAAAGACAAAGCGAAAAAATTATTTTTTTAATGTTCGAAAACATGGTCGTAAGTTTGGTGCAAATATAAGAAAGATGCTTGTTGAGACAGTTTGGTGAACTGTCAAAATAGCATCACAATACTGAAAAAATGATAACTGCGAAAAATATACATAAGTCGTACGGGCCTTTACAAGTGTTAAAAGGTGTGGATCTGCACATAGAAAAGGGTGAATTGGTGAGTATAGTTGGTGCTTCCGGAGCAGGTAAAAGCACTTTACTGCACATAATAGGAACTTTGGATAAACCCGATGCCGGTCAGCTTACCATCAACGAACTATTGATAAATGGCCTCAATGATAAACAATTGGCCTCGTTCAGAAACAAACATATTGGGTTCGTATTTCAGTTTCATCATTTATTACCGGAGTTTACAGCTTTGGAAAATGTATGTATTCCCGGATTTATTGCAAAGAGGAAAGAAAAGGAAGTGGAACAAAAAGCCAAAGAATTTTTAGATTACCTCGGATTAAGCGATCGCCTTCAACATAAACCGAATCAATTATCAGGGGGAGAACAACAACGTGTGGCCGTTGCAAGAGCATTGATCAATCAGCCCTTAGTAATATTAGCCGATGAACCATCAGGAAATCTGGATACTCAAAATGCAAAGGAATTACACAACCTTTTTTTTCAGTTAAGAAAAGAATTTGATCAAACTTTCATAATTGTTACACATAATGATGAGCTGGCTAATATGGCGGATAGGAAATTGGTGATGAAGGATGGAAAAATGGTTGGATAACATACCAATTGAATAATCGAGAAAACGACTTATTGGAAGTTAATTTAGTATAATCAACATTTCACTTTGAAATCATCTTCTCCATGACGTTAACCCATTTGCTAATTTGCTAATCCTTCGCCCGCGAAGGCCGCTAATTTGCTAATTACTACTGTCTCCGGTAAAATAATCCAGTTTATGTTTAAACAATACATTAAAGGTTGTAAGACTTCCATAAATTCGTGTGATGTATTGTTGCATTTCCACCTTTTCAGCGTCGGATAATTTTGGATGGGCGTTGATTTTTTGTTCCATTACGCGGAGTCTATCGCGGAGCATAACTATTTTATGAAAAAAGGTTTCTATCGGAATTTCTTTGGATTGTAATTTTTTATCTGCCGGTTCCAGAATCATTGTTCCGCCATCATATCTATCTGCTATATGGATGATTTCGGTAACATCGCTCCATTCTCTTAAAATTTTGATGAGTGCATCCTCAGCTTCTGAAAAACTCACGGAATATTCGTTTTCCAGGGCTTCGATCACTTCCATATCGTAATCTTTCAGAACACCTTTAATGCCCTTGTTGATAAAACATATATCGTATGCACGTTTATGCACGAAAACAACAACCCCGGCTCCATGATCGGGGTGATTAACTCTAGACCCAACACCTAAAACTTCCATAATTAAAATTTGAGTGCAAGTTATACAGTTTTATAAGCAAAAAAAAGCCCGTCCACCGAAGGTGAACGGGTATAAGCGTTGAACACGACTTCAACACTTCACACATTATAATTTTTCAAAACGGCATACCTTAGGGGGCAAATTGCCGAATTTTACCACAAAGATATACGAACCTTTTTGTAATTGCATTATTTCTAACGAATATGTTCGTGTTCCAGGGGTAACTAATTCTGTTTTTTCCAGCTGAACCTGCATATTCAGATCCAAAATGGAATAGGTCATTTCCATCTCCCTGCTTAGGCTAAAGTTAAAATTCATCACCTTGTCTACGGGATTTGGATAGGAACACACGAAGCCAGTAATAACATCTGTACATGGTTCAGCAAATTCCATATCTGTATAACTTATCTCTCCATTTGTAGAAGTTATCTTCAATCTGTAATATTCAATATTTGCAGATTCATTCGTGTCGGAATAACTAAAATTTATTCCTTCAGCAGCTGTTTCTCCTTGTATTTGAACAGCCAGAGGATTAAAATTGATACCATCTGTTGTTTTTTCGATATCATAAATCCACGCTTTATTTTGAACTGGCACATTCCAATCCATCCAAATTTTACCATCCTCACCACAATAAACATTGAACTCCGGTTTTGCATTTGCAACAGGGATAGAGGAATGCAACAATAATTCAATTTTATTAGCATTAAAATTAAATCCACCCAGATCATCAACTCCATCTCTATCGAAATCTTTCACCATTAATTTGTTACATATGGGCGGAAAATTTTGTGCATCTGCCAAACTAAAATCACCTTCTGCACTGGAAATATTTCGAAAAATTTTTGTTACCTCCTTTGTTGAAACGGCAACATCAAATTTTCCATCCTGATCAAAATCACCAAGTGCAATCCCTTTTGATGAGCCTGCTTCCATAAATTCAATGGAGCCAAAACTTATATTTCCCGACTGTGAGGTATTAGGTAAAATGGAAATATCGGCATTAGGCCAATTAGAGGTAACAATATCGGGTTTAAAATCATTATCCAGATCACCAATGTCCATGGCAAATACTGAACGGCCTTCATTCTGATTTACGGCATTGGCAAAGGAAATAGCACTTGCTCCATAATTAGTCTGGTTTTTTAGAACGGAGATGCCATTATGTGTTCCTGTAATAATATCTGCATTTCCATCACCATCCATATCGGCACATTTAATATCGTGAATGATACCACCGCCGGACAAAGAAATCATACTGTTCAATTTGATCTCCTGCGACTTAACAACTCCGGAATTTTGAAATACATAAACAGTTTCACCGGAAGCCGCCATTAATTCGGGTAAACCATCTCCATTTAAATCGCAAGCAGAAAGTGCTGTAGTTTTTTGAGGAGTTTCTAATTGGAGTGATTCAGAAAAACTCAATTTATTTGTTGAAGATGTATTTCGCAAAATAATAATGGAAGCGTTTTGTGCATTAGAAATTATGATCTCCGGTAAGGCATCACGGTTAAGATCAGATAAATAAAATTCACCGGAAGTACCGCCGGTATAATTAATCTGATAGGGCTTCAAAAACGAAGTTTCAATATTGGGTTTAGCTGTGGAATTGTTGAGGAAAATTTGCACAGTATTGTTGTCGGTAAAACACAATACCAAATCCATTTTCCCATCATTATTCATATCACAGGAACGCATTTCTGATACAATTGCTCCGGTTGTTGTGCTTAATTCCAGATCCTGCCAATTGTTCAAACTGAACTGAGCCTTAGTAATAAAAGGGTTTAAAAGGGTTAAAAGCAGCAACGAACATCGAAAAGATGTTGGTTTAGAGATTGTCGTGTATCGCGTTGTATTCATGCTCAATGTGTTATAAGGCAAATTTCGTACTGTAACCCAAGTGGGCAAAAGGAGATTGTAAACAATTATTAAGTTTCTAAATACGAGTGTAACATAAATAATACAGTATTTAGTTACTTTTACGGATATTTTACTAAGTTTCTATGTCCAAATCGGGTTCTGTATATGAATTGGTATTATCGCTCACAAAAACAGAAAAACGATATTATAAACTGTTCGCTCGTTTGAATAAACAGGACAGTAATCTCCTTAGCTTGTTTGATGCAATAAGTCTAAAGGGATTGATCACGGATATAGAATTAAAGGAGCATTTTGTTTCAAAAACCTTTTTGCAGCATTTAGATGTATATAAAGTGCATCTCAAAGAAAGTATTTTACATAGTATGCGAAGTTTTCACCAGTCGCGAAACATGAATAATATTTTGCACAATCATTTGGCGGATGCAAATTTTTTGTTTGCAAAAGGTTTATACAAACAATGTTATAAATTGATCTTAAGATCAAAGGTTCTGGCTCAGGATAGCGGGAATTACTCTGCACTGCTTGAATTCATTAAATTGGAGAGTGACCTACTAAAGGTAAATGAAAATTTTCAGGACCAAAATAAAAAATTATTACTGCTTTCGGATGAAGAAAATGCGGTTGTGGATAATTTATTAATAGAATCGAAATCAGGATATAAAATAACCAGGGCAGAGTTACTAGTTAAAAAATTCGAAAAATCGGGTGAGGATCTTGATTATGTCGCCCTGATAAACCTTTTTGCAGAAATAGAAATTTCAGAAAAGTATCTTACTCCCCTCTTACGCAGAAAATTATTTTTAATAAAAGCGAAATTTCACAAGATATTATTTCAATATAAGAAAGCCCAACAGTATTTTTTTAAATATTTAACGGCCCTTGAAAACAGTACAATTCTGCTTCGTGAAAATACGGAACAATATATCAAGGTGATGCAAGAGCATATTTCGCTAAGCATCCGTATGACTCAATTTCATGTAGCTTTTCGGAAAAATGAAGAACTGAAAAAGTTACCGGAAATGCTGAATAAAATTCAAAAAAGAAATAACCATTTACTATGCAAAGTGGAAGGATATTACCATCAGAATAAGATCAGTATATATCTCCATTGTGGCGAGATGGAAAAAGCACTAAATAGTATAAAGGAGGCAGAATTATATTTAACACAAAAGAATGCAATAATAAATACAGAAACCAAGGCTGAATTGATCACGTTACAATGTTATTATTATTTCATGATAAACGATCATATAAAATCCAAAGATCATTTTTTTATTCATAAAAATTTGTTAACCCCCATGATTAATAGTGATTTGGTAATTAATATTTATTTGCTTAATTATTTATTGGAATATGTAAAGGGGAATCGAAATTCACGCAGATCTGCATTGCGTTCGTTATATCGCGAACTCTTGAAAGGAAAAAGCTTGTCGCAATTTGAAAATATTTGCATAGATATTTTAAGAAAGTCGGCGATAACAGGCAAAACATCTAAATCGAAAATTGTTTGGGAAAAATTTTTATTAAAGGAATTGCACCAGTTGAAATCCGGACCATTATGGGAAATGAGATCTATCAGATTTGACCTTATTTCCTGGTTAGAAAGCCGGCAAGAGAAACAGCCATTTTTTCAAATCTTACAGGAGAAATATTCATCAATGCTTTCCTAAAACAGGTTGTAAGCCAGGAATTACTTAAATTTGCAATCAATTTAGATTATAGTCGATCATGAGTACCAACGTTGAAGATGTAAGAGTTCAGGAATTTGCCCAGCAGTGTTTAAATGCACTGAGAAGGATCAAACATTCTATGCCTAAAACCTGGAAGGAAACCTTAGCACCTTTTCAGAAAGAAATTAAGGAAGTTGGTGCCGCGCATAATGTGAATGATAGTGCCGCTTTGGAACTTATAATTTCAAAGCTCGAAAAGGAAACAGCACTTAGAGAAAATCTGAGAACTTCGCTTACCTTTTACATGGCTGCTTATTGTGTATTAGCTAAGGTAGCTTAACCATCTGAACAATTTCCTTTTCCTTAAATACATCAGATCCTTTTCATTGCTGTAAGCTTCTCGCTCAAAACAAATATTTCGGTATGCATTATAGTGATCCTTGTATTTTATTCTGTTAAGGAGGTAATTTAATAAATACAATATATAAAATGGTAAAATGGCTAATTCCAGTTGCTGTCGGAGATGAATATGTTCATGATTAATAAAAATCTTATCCTCCAGTAATTCTTTATTATTGATCAATATAAAAGGGAATAGTGTCATCCCATTTACATGCAGTTTTTTGAAGATGATCTTTTGCCAATTGCGCACCTTGTTTTCATTTATCATAAATGCAATTGGATCGATTTTATAGATTATAAGATGACATAATATTAATGTTTTTTTTCAACGAGTCATGATGAATACGCGAAGGTTTTACCGATCCGTTAGTAAGACCCTCTTGAGCGTGAGCCTCACTGACTCCGTGGTTGGATATTGTTGTGGGATGATGCATTAGTGAGACCTTCGCAAGAGCGAAAGCCTCACTCGCTCCGAATTTGAATAGTGTTGTGGGATGATGCATTAGTGAGACCTTCGCTAAGAGCGAAAGCCTCACTTGCTCCGAATTTGAATAGTGTTGTGGGATGATGCATTAGTGAGACCTTCGCTAAGAGCGAAAGCCTCACACGCTCCGACAAAATGATTCATATGTTCAGAATTAAAGATTACGTTAATCACATTAATATCATTATTAGTAAAATCTAAATTATCAAATTTTTTTTTATCCTTTTTCATCCGCCTAATCAGCGTCATCCGCGCCTGTCAGCCTTTTGGCTGGTTCCTCTTCTATTCCACTCTTTGTTTTATCTTGTCCCTTTTCCCTTGTCCTATGTCCAGTCCTGTGTCATGTGTCCAATATCCTGAGTCATTATTTCCCAAACGCCCAGGTTAAAAAGTATGGCATTATTTCGCTCCAGGTTTGCTGATTGTGTTCGCCGCCTTTTATGAGAACAAATTGAATGTCTTTTTTATCGTCGTAACCTTTATTTTTTAATTCCTGAATAAAATCTATGGTGTCATCAATGGAATCAATAAGTCCGTTCTTATTGCGGTCGGCTTGTTCATCGTTGGTTCCACATTCGAACCAAAATTTTAGTCCTTCCTTTTTTTCGGAATTGCGGATCATCTGATGAATAATTCTGTGTTTATCTTCCTTATAACCTCGGTTATAGGCTTTCATCCTCCACCATAAAGAGCCGGAGAACACTCCTACTTTTCCAAAATAATTCGGGAAATTCCAAACGATATCAATTGCACTTAATCCGCCCATGCTCCAGCCGGCAACAACATTTTTATTTTTATCTCTCGAAACGGAATAATTATTTCGGATGTATGGCAACAATTCATTTATCATGAATTCGGAATAAAGTCCTGCCTTGGAACCCCTGTTTTTAAAATCAACCGCCGAACTGCTTCCATATTCCTGCAATCTGTCTTCGTTGGCATGCACTCCAATTACAATAAAAGGAGTAATAATATCCTCCATCAACAGATTATTGATCACCTCATTTAAACCCATAGACGGAATATCCTGACCATCGTTAAGCCACAATACCGGATATGGTTTTTGCTGATAATTTGGTGGTAAAATTATGGTAAGCGCAACATCCCGATTTAAATAAGAGGACCTTATCTTTTCAAATTCAACACTAACCTTCGAGGCGACTTTAAGCTTCATTTAACAAGGCAAATTTAGCGCAAATAAGTATATAAATTTTAGATTAATTCAACATTTAAGTGTGAATTTGATTGTCGGATGGACTGATTTATCGTACCTTTGCCCCTCCTAACATCACTTGATAAAAAAACCTATACCTTGGAGCTAAACGAAGAAAAACACAGCTGGTTATCCCCTGCCCTGGGCATTAATGTGGATATGCTGACTTTTGGGACAAAGGGTTTCCCACTGATATTATTCCCAACATCAATGGGAATGCACAACGAAAACCGCGATTTTAAACTTGTGGAGTCTATAGGTTGGTTCATTGAATCGGGACTTATAAAGGTTTATTGCCCTGATAGCATTGACAAACACAGTTGGTACAATACAGACGCAAACCCCGCCGACAGAGTTAAAAATCAAATGTTGTATGAAAGAATGTTGCTGGAGGAGGTTTACCCTGCCATAAAGGAACAAACCGGTCATCACCGCATAGGAGTTGGTGGTTGCAGTTTCGGTGGATACCATGCATGCAATTTTGCATTCAGAAATCCGGCAATTGTTGCGGCAATGTTTTCTCTCCATGCAAAATTTGATATTAAAACACAGTTGGACGGACACTATAACGACGATGTTTATTTTAATAATCCAGTAGATTATATTGCGGGACTGGAGGATGAAAATATTTGGAAAATGCAAATATTTTTGGGCTCGGCTGAATTTGATATGTGTCTTGATTCTAATTATAAAATGGCTCAGGTGCTTGGACTTAAACAAATTCCGCATACTTTAGAGGTGTTGGAAGGTGAAAAACACGATTGGCCGGCCTGGAGACAACAATTACCAAGATTTTTATCCATGTTGGATTTCGATAAAATTTATAAATAATACGACTGCCTCCCGAAGAGGTATAAATAAAACGAGATGATAAAAAAAATAGGAATTATTCACGGAATGGAAGACTCCTTTCCCACTGCATTTATCGACCGCATCAACAGCAAAAATATTGATGGTATAGTTGCGGAACGCGTATTGATCGACAAAGTTATTCAGGGTGAACCGGGTGAATTTGCCGTTATTCTAGACCGCATTTCACACGATGCACCTTTTTACAGAAGTTATTTAAAAAATTTAGCTATCAGTGGCACTGCAGTGATGAACAATCCATTTTGGTGGAGTGCAGATGAAAAGTTTTTTAATAATGCACTTGCAGTAAAATTGGGAATTCCGGTTCCGAACACTGTTTTATTGCCATCACACGAATTACCTCCGAATACAAAATCGCATTCCTTCCGCAATTTAAAATATCCACTCGATTGGGAAACAATTTTTAAATACATCGGATTTCCTGCATATATGAAACCACATGATGGCGGAGGTTGGAAAGGAGTTTACAAAGTAGATAACATGGAAATGTTTTTTGAAAAATATGCGGAAACAGGAACGGATGTAAATATTTTACAAAGTGAAGTAACCTTCGATTATTATTTCAGATGTTATTGCCTCGGACAAAAATATGTTCACATCATGTATTACGAACCGCGCAATCCTGCACATCTTCGTTATACCTGGAATGGACCGCAAGCTTCGGCTGAATTATTGGAAACAGTGAGAGTTTATACCCTTGCTTTAAATCAGGCATTGGGTTATGATTTTAATACTGTAGAGTGGGCGGTGAAAGACGGAATTCCTTATGCAATTGATTTTTGTAATCCTGCACCCGATGCCGAAAAAGTTTCTGTTGGGGAAGAAAATTTTGAATGGGTTGTGGAACATGCTGCATTAATGGCAATTGAAAGAGCAATGGAACATAAAGAAGGTCAGGATAATTTAAGTTGGGGAACTTATGTGCATCATTCCGTAAATGGTATTGCACATAATCGCGCAACGCAACCAATTTTTAATCCCTCTGTTTCGTCTTAAAAAGAAATAATTTACATGAGTAGTTTATATAAGGATTTTACATTAGGGATAGAAGAGGAATTTCAGATAATTGATCCTGAAACCCGCGACCTTTCACATCGTCGCCACCATATTATTGAGAACGGTGCGAAATACGATGTTGATATTAAAGCGGAGATGCATCAGAGTGTGGTTGAAGTTGCAACCAGTATTTGCAAGGATATGAAAGATGCGCGCAATCAGGTTGTTCAATTGCGAAAAATAATTGCTGAATTAGCCGATCAGGATAAATTAAAAATTGCAGCTGCGGGAACTCATCCTTTTGCATCATGGGAAGAACAATTAATTACAAATCATCCCCGTTATCAGGAAATTGTAAATGAAATGCAGGAAGCTGCACGAAGTAATTTAATTTTCGGATTACATGTGCATATTGGAATGCCATCGAGAGATGTTGCAGTGTATATGATGAATTCGCTGCGTTATTTTTTACCACATATTTTTGCATTGTCAACCAACTCGCCTTTTTGGGAAGGAAGAGATACCGGATTTAAATCGTTTCGCACAAAGGTATTTGATAAATTTCCACGCACGGGTATTCCGGATGTATTTAATGATGCAAGTCACTTCGATAATTTTGTTGCATTGTTGGTAAAAACAAATTGTATCGACAACGGTAAAAAAATATGGTGGGACCTTCGTGTACATCCTTATTTTAATACCATCGAATTCAGAATGTGTGACATACCGTTGCGTGTAGATGAAACACTTGCACTGGCTGCTTTAATGCAGGCAATAACCGCTAAATTATTCAAATTAAGTAAAAGCAATATCGGCTGGCGTAATTATGATCGCGCATTAATTCAGGAAAATAAATGGCGCGCCGCGCGTTACGGAATTGGCGGAAAATTAATTGATTTCGGAAAACAGGAAGAGGTGGATACCAAAGATCTTGTGCTCGAATTTTTAGATTTTGTAGATGATGTTGTTGATGAATTGGGAAGCCGCGAAGAACTCGAAAATATCAAGTGGATGCTGAATAATGGCACCGGTGCCGATCGTCAGTTAAAAACTTATTACGATAATAACAGAGACTTTAATAAGTTGGTGGATTTTATGATAGAAGAGAGTTATGTGGGGTTGTGATTTATTCTAATACATGTGTTTGGGAAGGATTAAAAAATTAATTCTTCACAAACACAACAGATACTTCTCCACTTGCAGTTTGTATTTTTATAATATAGGCCCCACTTGCAAATTTACTTATGTTGATTGTTTGAGTATCTAAAAGTTTTGTATCAGAATAAATAATACTTCCTGTAACATTTACGATCTCTATAGTATAATGTTCGTTACCGGAATATTCGATATATAACATCTCACTCGCCGGATTCGGATAAATATTTAATTGCGATAATAGAATATTATTTGTTTGCAGACCTTCATCATTATATCCATTACAATCATCATCTGCTCCGTTTAATATTTCAGGTGCTCCTGGGTAAATTTCAGGGTTGGTATCATCACAATCGCTGTTATTTTCAACAAAACCTTCAGGCAGGTCGCAGCTGAGTGAATCTACTTCAATATTGCCGTAATCATCAGTATCGGCATCTTCAAACGAATGAATATAGGTTAAATTATCATCCACAATTCCGTCACAATCATCATCAAGATAATTACAAAATTCGGTGGCTCCGGGATAGATCATATTATTTGAATCATTACAATCACTGGAGTCCAAAACATAACCAGCAAATTCCTCAAAACAAGAAATTAAATACACATCCGCATTACCAAATCCATCCCCATCCGCATCAACAAAAAAAGTATAAAAAATTAAACCCTCATCAATATCTATATTACAATTATCATCAATTGCATTGCATATTTCCGTTGCTGCAGCATTTATTAAAATATTGGTATCATCACAATCGGTACTATCCAATACAAAATCACTTAGAGTAAAACAGGAAACAGAATCAATTAATACATCTCCATATCCGTCATCATCTGCATCCATAAACCAATGAAAAGCAGTTGCATCTTCATCTGTTAAACCATTGCAATTGTCGTCAATAGTATTACAAATATCTGTTGCTGTAGGAAAGATCAAATTATTGGTATCATCACAATCACTGCTGTCGGCAACAAAACCTGCAGGTATATTGCATGCAATTGAATCAATATCAATATCTCCGAAACCATCGCCATCGGCATCAGCATAAAAAACCGTATTACAATAGCCGAGTTTTACAATCCAGACGTCACCGCCATAACCAATAGGCCCATGATAACCCGAAACATCAAAATCGTTTCCCGTGGTATATCCCGCAACTACAAGATCGCCATTAGTGGTAGAAATCATGTCATAAGCATGTTCCACTTCAGAACTTCCGAAATTTTTTTGCCATTCCAATACTCCGGTTAAATTCAGTTTAACAACCCAAAAATCAGATGCTCCGTAATTTCCAGTTAGATCCATATTATCTGAGATGGCGTAACCTGCTACCAAATAACCTGAATCCACAATGTTAATAACAACCTCTGATTCTTCTCCATTACTACCACCTAAGGGTAACTGCCATTCTATAGCGCCAACACTATCCAATTTCAGCACCCACCAATCACTCGGCCCTCCGTGAAATCCCGACACGTCACCATTATTTGAATCGGTTTCCCCAGTAACGATGTAACCGCCATCCTGTGTGGGTTTAACCGAGGTGGCAATTTCGTACCCTGTTCCTCCATAATTTTTTTCCCATTCGATATTTCCCAAAGAATCAATTTTGACTATCCAAAAATCTACAGATCCATAATTATCGGATACATCTCCATCAGAGGATTCCGATCTCCCGGCAATTATATATCCCCCTTCAGGCGTTTGGGCGATAGAATTCGCATAATCGTTATTGCTTCCTCCATAACATTTTTGCCACTCGATAATTGCATCTGCGTTTAGCTTTACAATCCAAAAATCATCACCACCATGATTTCCACTAACATCTCCATCATAAGAAAAATCTGTAGATCCTGCCATTATATAACCACCCTCCTGAGTAGTAATAATACATTTTCCTGATTCATCACCACTGCCTCCATAAGACCTATCCCATAAAAATTCTCCTGTTTGCGAAAATTTTACCAGCCAAAAGTCCTGGCTACCCATTGGATCCGAAACATCTCCATCAGAAGATGAAGTTTGACCAAGCATTAAATAACCACTGTCAATAGAAATAATGCCGGATTCACCAAATTCAAAGGAAGAGCCTCCAACTGACTTTTGCCATTCAATATTAAGGTTAGAATCAATCTTTATTACCCAATAATCCCCAAATTCACTTGCTTCGGTAACATCTCCGTCTATACCTGAAGAGCCACCAAATATGATAAAACCGCTATCCGGAGTCTGTTTAATTTCTTTAGCGCTTTCACCAAACATACCGCCAAAACACTTCTGCCAAATAATATCCGGAGCCTGTGCAAAGCTATAGAATCCTGCAAAAGGGCCAAATAACAATAAGGATAACAGATTTTTCATGACAATATTAAATCGTATAATTAACTAAAGTTAGTTAATTTTTAATTTATTGCATTTCATGCTTTTACATTAAATAATTTCGGCGATTCGATTCTTTGAATGTGCAACTGCCATGAAATGGGCTACACTACTCAATAAAAAACCGCATATAAAAATTCATACGCGGTTTTTTATTTAAATTAATTTCTACCTATTGCACAACAAGTTGTTGTTTCCATTTCTGATCACCGATCTGTAATTCCACAATATATATCCCTGCAGCAATTGAATTATTTAAAGATACTTCCTGATAAACTGCTCCCGACATAACAGGAGTGTTTTGTGTAAAAATTTCCGCCCCAAGCATGTTCTTAATGCTTATTCTGCCTTCACCAAAAAATTCGGAATTACTGGTAAATTCCAGAGTGAAATTATCTGTTGCAGGATTTGGGAATAATAATAATTCAGTCTCATTTAAATATGGAATTTCTACCTGATCTTCTTTAAATGTTTGAATTACGAGAAAATTTTTGGAGGTGGATGCACAGCCATTTACATCAACTACGGTGCATTTATGATTTCCTGCTAATCCGGCATTAAATTTATTACTTGTTGCTCCCCATATAATTGCATCATTATAATACCATTGATATGTTTGTCCGATCACCTTTTTTACCGAAAGTTTTACCGGGTTATTTATAGTAAGATTATTACTAAGTGAACTGTTTTTTACTTTTGGTTTTTTAACTACAAATTCGGTGATAGCAGTTGGAAGTGAAGTGGTGATACAACCCGCAGGCGCAGTAAATTTCACGGAGTAATCTCCACTATTGGTTGCATTATAGGTATAGCTGGTTGCACCGTCAATAGATATCCCATTTAAGTACCATTGTGCGGTAAATCCTGAAATTACAGGACTTGCTGTTAACGTTTGAGAACCACCTGCACAAAAGAAAACAGAATCAGATGGAGTAACAATTGGTATTACAACAAAATCATCCATAACAGTATCACAATTGTTATCTATACCATCACAATAATCTATTTGAGAAGGATTGATAAATGCATTTGCATCATTACAATCGGTTGAGTCTAGCACATATCCGGGTATGGGATATAAATTGACTATCATACTATCAATATTACCATAACTATCTTCATCCATATCCTGATACCAGTTCTTTAATGAAATTCCATCATCAATTAATCCATTACAATCCTGGTCAATGCTATCTTCAATTTCGTAGGCACCTATTAAAGCGCAATCGCGGGTATCGATAAGGAAGGTATCGTTAACAGCAATTAACATACTATCCAAAACATTTCTAAAATAATTGATAAGCTCCTGATATTCCGGATTAAGTATTTGATTTGTTTGTTGAAATGGATCCGAAGAAAAATCGTAAAATTCTTCTTCATAACAATTGCATTTCGCTCTTGTGTAGAGGTGATCGAAACTTCTTATTCCTCTTATGTCGGGTACATCAAAACCCGTATCTCCCGGATCATCATCTCCACCAAATTCATATCGCGCAAATTTTCTTAAGGTATCAGGCTCTGCAATAAGTCTCAATGAATGCCCTTCAAAACCAAAAGTATCTTCAACACCTATAAGATCGATTAAAGTTGACGGTATATCGATCAATTCTACCAGATCATTATCCATAACTATAGAATCATTGAACCATGGTTTATATCTTACGAACAACGGAACATGAATGGATTCTTCAATAGGTAAAACTTTTGCCCGCATTGCATGTTCACCCGCTATATATCCATTATCACTTGTATATAAATATAAGGTGCTGTCGGTGATATCTAAGGAATCGGTATAATTGAACAACTCTCCTACCACATCATCAATACCTTTCAACACTTCAAATCTATCTATCAGGAATTCAACGGTTTTTATGGAATCTTTGGTCCAATTGCTCGTTGCTTCATAATAATATTCAGGGTATAGAGAAGTATATGGCTGAGCTGCTATCGGATAGTTTACATCCAAGCCTTCATATAAAGTCAAATATTCATTTTGAGGAGTATTAGGCGGATGGGGTCCGAAAGGGAAAAAGAAAATAGCGAAGGGTTGATCACTGTGAGCCTCAATGGAGTCGAAAAAACCATTTATAAAATAACTGAGAACATCGGTATTATGTGAATAGTAAAAAGTAGGTATGCCGTTCAAATTATAAGTAGTTAATTCGTAGTCATCTTCCGTTGTGTTTATAAAAAAGTCGAACTCATGAGGTTGCCCGAATCCCTGACCATATTTACCAAAAAAGCCTGTGTAATAGCCCTGATCATGCAAGATCTGACCAATTTTTGCCAAAGAATCGGTGAATGCATAATTGTTATTCTCCGCCTTGTGCTGATGAGCGTATAATCCTGTATAAATGCTCGCCCGGCTTGGTCCGCACATGGAAGTAGGTGCATATGTCCGGGTAAAATTTACCCCTTCATTTGCGATCCTTTCGATATTAGGGGCTTCAAACCAATCAGGAGCACCGGTTGGTCGGTATTCATCATACCTGCCATCATCCACCATTATAAAGATAATGTTGGGTTTATCTGCCTCAGGACTTTGGGCAAAACAATACGGTGAACTCATCGAAAGTATTGCTGTTACTATCGATAAGAAACTTAAGCGTGTGTGTGTCATTATAAATTTAGTTCGCGTTGTTCGTTCCGGCAACAATTATGCATTGTGTACCAATACAAAGATATTATTTAAATTAGGTTAGGTAATGAACTATCCACATTTGTTACTCATTACATACTCATGACGTTGATAACAAACTTTGTTCCGTTTTTTAAATTTTTATCTTAGCGACCTGTAATGCCTAAGCAAAAAAAAATAAGTCTAGCTATTCTCGATATGTATGAAAACGCTCCAAACGAGGGTATGCGTTGCATCCGGGCAATTGCTCAGGAGCTCAGCGACTTTATTGACTGGCAGGAATTTGATGTAAGATACAAAAATGAAGTGCCAACGAAGAAATATGATATTTACATCTCCACCGGTGGGCCGGGAAGTCCGTTTGACGGGGAAGGCAAGGAATGGGAGAAAAAATATTTTGATCTTATTGATAGCATTTGGGCACATAACCAGAACGGCACCAAACGCAAAAAGTATCTGTTTGCAATTTGTCATTCATTTCAGTTATTAGGTCGCCATTTTGAACTGGGAAATGTATGCCCGAGAAAATCAAATGCCTTCGGGGTTTTTCCTGTGCATAGGACGGAAATTGCCCGACAGGATCATTTTTTCCACAGTTTACCCGATCCCTATTATGTTGTTGATAGCAGAGATTGGCAAATGATTGAACCCAACTATCCTAAGATGAAAGAATTAGGTGCCAGTATTCTTGCCATTGAAAAAAAGAGAGAACATGTTGATTATGAAAGAGCCGTTATGGCACTTAAACTCAGCAATGAGATCTATATGACCCAGTTTCACCCGGAGGCAGATGCAGAAGGGATGTTACGCCATTTTGCAAATCCGGAACGACGCAATAAAATCATTAGCAGTCACGGCGATTGGAAACTGGAAGATATGATACGTTCACTCAGCGATCCTTTAAAAATTCCATTAACCCATAAAGAAATAATCCCATCCTTTTTACGGTCGGCAATTAACGCGCTTAACATGAACTGAAAAATATAAATTAAAAAAATACTCTGCAAATATTTTATTTTTTTAATTTCTGAAATTAATAAAAATACGATGATAGAAAAAGCCAGATCAAATTACAATACGAATTTCAGTGATGAAAAATATAACCGTTTTATAGAAGACTCAAACAGTGATACAAACCATAAAATTGAATTTAAAATTTGTGAGACTCCCGTTTTTATTCCCGCTGATTTCAGAGATAAATTAATAACCGCCGGAAATGAGATAATTGATATTATTTGCCAACCCGATTTTATAAATGCTACGCAAAAAGCAATTCCCGAAAAAGTATTTGTTCCCGGTGAAGAAGGCCGCCCCGTTTTTATTGCACTAGATTTTGGGATATGCGAAAATGAACAAGGTGAATTATTGCCACAATTAATTGAAATGCAGGGATTTGCATCTCTTTATGCCTGGCAACATGCCCTTGGTACCAATTATCGCATACATTTTGAAATACCCGATAATGTTTCGCATTTATTTAATGGTCTGGATGAAAATGCTTACATAGAATTATTAAAAACAAATATTATTGGAGACCACGATCCAAAAAATGTAATTGTTTTGGAAATAGAACCCACCAAACAAAAAACCTGGATCGATTTTTTTCTTACACAAAATTTATTGGGAATTAAAGCGGTTTGTATTTCAGAAATTATAAAGGAAGGAAATACATTATTTTATATTGTTGATGAAGAAAAAATTCAAATTAAACGAATTTACAATCGTTTGATATTTGATGAATTAGAAGCGAGACCTGATCTTAAATGTGCATGGAATCTAACTGACCCTGTTGATGTGGAATGGGTTTGTCACCCGAACTGGTTCTTTCGCATAAGTAAATACACTTTGCCTTTTATTAAAAGCAGATATGTTCCCGAAACTCATTTTTTGAATACCTTAAAAACCCTTCCGGCAGATCTTGAAAATTATGTTTTAAAACCATTATTTTCGTTTGCAGGACATGGGGTAATTTTTAATATCACCCCGGAGTCGATAGACAAGGCTATGTTACATGCAGAAAATTACATTTTGCAGCGAAAAGCTACATATAAACCTGTAATACAAACTCTGGACGATCCTGCGAAATGTGAGATTAGGCTCATGTACATTTGGGAGAAAAATGAGCCTCGACCTACCTTAGTTATTAATTTGGCGCGCCTTAGTAAAGGTGTTATGATAGGAGTGGATTTTAATAAGAACAAAACCTGGGTGGGTGGAACTGTGGGTTATTTTGAGAAATAAGTGACATCTGTTTTTATAATTTGAACGGAAAAAAATTAATACCCACATACATTTTTTTCAACTATCAGTTCTTTCCTGTAACTTTATCTGCATAAATTCAGAAAACGATGATAAAAACGATCTCAACCCTGCTAATGCTGACCACACTTTTATTTGCTTGTAAAAAAGTGGAAGAAGAGCCCGATCCTGTTGTTTTAGTGAGTCATGGTTCGTTCGAAATGGAAGGGACTTTTACTACCGATGGTTGGATAACCAATAATACCTCCTCTGATCCCAACACTCCTGTGAATGGTGGAGTTTGGTCGCTGCGTATTGATCCAGATATAGTTCCGGAAGAAGGTTATGCCGATTTTATTATGAATGGCCTGGAAGGATCTAAAAAATATAAACTGACTGCATCTATTAATTCTTTTGATAACTGGCCAGGATCTGTTTCTTTAAGAAAAGTGGATTCCGGAGGAGGAGTTACAGTATTAGCTTCTGAATCGTCGGATGAAAATGCCTGGATCTTAAAAACGCTTGATATTAATACTACTTTTAATGCAGGTGATCAACTTGTTATTCGTTTAAGCGGTGGTTCAACTGAAGCTCCCGCTGCAGGTAAATATGTATTATTCGATCTTATTGAATTAACGGAACAATAAATTTAGATTTTCCGTTGACTGTTATTAAAACCAAGATATGGCGAGTATATACGATCAACAGGATGCACAAAATTTTATTGAACGAATCAATAAATTAAACCCTATTTCACAACATATTTGGGGCACTATGACTGTGGCGCAAATGCTCGCGCATATTCAGCAACCCATTCGTGTTGCATTGGGTGAATACAAACCCAAACGCACCATTATTGGAATTTTATTTGGAAGTTTAGCAAAAAAGGGACTTGTAAATGAAAAACCTTTTAAACAAGGCCTACCCACCGATGCCAGTTTTGTGATTGAAAATGACCGTAATTTCGATGACGAAAAAACGAAGGCTATAGAACTTATACAAAAACTTTCTACTGTAGGACCAACCGGTGTTACAAAAGATAAACACCCCTTCTTCGGGAAATTATCGCCTGAAGAATGGGATACCTTAACTGTAAAACATTTGGATCATCATTTACGCCAATTTGGGGTGTGAGGGAGGCTGATGATGATATCAAAAAAAATATTTTTCGCTCCTCTTTGATCCGAGCATTTATTTTTGCTTGTTTTGGTGTTTCTGCGGAAATACTGTTTACGGGTTTAAAATATAATCTGATACTTCCATTAATTAATCACGAAAATATTCGATGGGATCTTACAGGAACGTCTTATGTATGGATGTTTTTTATTTACGGTATCATACCTTTTATTTTTCCTTTTGTGTATAATAAAATAAAGAATATACACATTTTATTGCGTGCAATTATTTATGCAATATGCTGTTTGAGTTTAGAATATTTTGCAGGATTTATGTTGGATATTACTACGGGTAATTGCCCGTGGTTATATACGGAAGGATTACATTTAAATGGATATATAAGATTGGACTACTTCCCGATCTGGATGATATTTGGACTTGTAACAGAAAAACTATGGCTTTATATAATTAAAATTATTTAGCCATTGCTGTATTATTTCCGATCTGTTTTAATACTCTTACATGTGAACCCAATGCATCCCAAAAGGTAGCTTTTTCATAATAAGGAATACCAAATTCCAATGCTGTCTTTTTTACTATTGGAGCAATATTTTTATAATGGATATGGCAAATGTTATAAAATAAATGATGTTCCACCTGATAATTTAATCCACCCACAAACCAACTTAATACACGATTCTTTTTTGCAAAATTTGCTGTTGTTTCCAACTGATGAATGGCCCATGCATTTTCAATTTCCCCATTTTCGGTAGGAACCGGATGATCGGTTTCTTCAATTACGTGTGCAAGCTGGAAGATGGTAGTTACAATTAATCCTGTAGCAAATTGCATCACCAAAAATCCTAAAATAATATATCCAAAACCATATCCGGATATCAATGCGGGAAGTAGTAATATCACTGCAAAATAAAATATTTTACTCACGATCAATTTGATCATTTCTCCTCTTGGTTTTCCGCCGCTGCCTTTTGTTAAACCATTTTTATTATAGCGGATAAGTTGATTAAAATCTTTATTTAATGTCCATCCCAAAGTAGCTAGACAATAAATTACAAATGCATATAAATGCTGATATTTATGAATGAAGTGTAATTTTCCATGTGGAGATAAACGAAGTATTGGTTTATCGTGAATATCTTCATCCATTCCATATATATTGGTATATGTATGATGGAGAATATTATGCTGAACGCGCCAGGTGAATTTACTTCCCCCTACAAGATACATCGTTCGGCTTAGCATGTTATTTACAAAAGGATATTTGGAATACGCTCCGTGATTGGCATCATGCATTACGCTCATACCGGTTCCTGATGCACCAATTCCCATGATGATCCACATAAAAAAAGTGGCCCAAACTGGAAGAATTCCGGTAAGAATGATGATAAACGGAACTATATAAAGCGACAACATCACCACGGTTTTGATCACCATGCGATAATCACCAGTTTTGGCAATTTTATTTTCCTCGAAATAACTGTTAACACGGCTGCGAAGGGTTGCGAAAAATTCGGTACGCGGCCTTTCTACAAATTTGATTTTTCCTTTCATTGTTATCGATATCAGTGCAAAGGTACTAGATACACCGTATTATAAAAAGAATGAAATAGTGATATTCATCGCAATTTATTCACATGTGTACAGCAATTGCACATTTATGACATATTAACCTTAAAAAGTGGGTTCTGGTTCAAATTTTAATCCACCTCAGCCATCATGCTGGATTTTTTGCGCTCATGTTCCTGGAGATGTATCTTGCGAAGACGGATATTGAGGGGAGTTACTTCCACTAATTCATCATCGTCGATATACTCCATGGCCTCTTCCAGCGACATTCTGTGGGGAGGAGGAAGTGTTACCTTCTCATCGCTACCACTGGCGCGCATGTTCGTAAGTTTTTTGGTTTTGGTGATGTTAACAACCAGATCGTTATCTCTGCTGTGTTCACCTATTACTTGACCCTGATAAACATCTTCCTGAGAACCTATGAAGAAAAATCCACGATCCTGGAGTTTGTTGAGGGCAAATGTGATGGAAGTTCCTGACTCATGCACGATCAAAACACCATGTAAACGGGAAGGAATATCGCCTTTCCACGGTTCATATGCTTTGAAACGATGACTCATGATCGCCTCGCCTTGAGTAATATTTAAAATGTTGGTTCTCAATCCGATAATACCTCTTGACGGCATATTGAACTCAAGATGTGTTCTATCGCCTTTCGCGGTCATCATCATCATCTCTCCTTTTCTCTGACTAACGGCTTCAATTACTTTACCTGCGCTATCGCTGGTTGTTTCAATCGCCAGTATCTCCACTGGTTCACATTTAACCCCGTCTATCATTTTAACAATAACCTTAGGTTGACCGAGTTGAAGCTCATAACCCTCTCTGCGCATGGTTTCCACAAGAATTCCCAAATGGAGAATTCCACGACCGAAAACCATAAATGAATCGGCGCTATTGGTTTCTTCTATACGAAGCGCAAGATTTTTTTCAATTTCCTTATATAATCTATCGCGTAAATGGCGACTTGTTACAAATTTTCCTTCTTTTCCAAAGAATGGAGAATCGTTACTTCTGAACAACATGCTCATAGTAGGCTCATCGATGGAAATTCCCGGTAATGCTTCCGGATTTTCAAAATCGGCTATTGTATCGCCAATTTCAAAACCTTCCACACCTGTTACAGCACAAATATCACCGCAGGTTACAATTTCAGCCTTGATTTTCCCTAATCCCGAAAACACAAAAAGGTCTTTGATCTTACTTTTCACCAATTTGCCATCTCGTTTCATCAACGTGATATTCTGACCGGCTTTAACTGTTCCACGGGCAACCCTACCCACTGCAATTCTTCCTATATAACTGGAATAATCAATACTTGTAACTTGTAATTGGGTTGTTCCTTCTACAATTTTAGGAGTTGGAACATGGTTGATCACCATATCCAATAAAGCAGCTACATCGGTAGTTGGCTTTCTGAAATCATCGCTCATCCAACCAAATTTTGCTGAACCATAAACAGTTGGAAAATCAAGCTGTTCTTCGGTTGCACCAAGGTTAAACATGAGGTCGAACATTGCTTCATGCACTTCATCAGGTTTACAATTATCCTTATCCACCTTATTAATTACCACGCAAGGTTTAAGACCAAGAGCGATAGCCTTGCTTAAAACGTAACGTGTTTGTGGCATCGGACCTTCGAAAGCATCCACCAAAACCAATGCTCCATCTGCCATGTTCAATACACGTTCCACCTCTCCACCAAAATCCGCGTGACCCGGGGTATCAATGATATTGATCTTGTAATCCTTATAAATAACGGATACATTTTTAGAAGTAATTGTGATACCACGTTCACGTTCCAGATCATTGTTATCAAGAATTAGCTCACTGTGTTCTTTCGAAAACAGTTGGCAATGATGGAGGATCTTGTCTACAAGCGTAGTTTTACCGTGGTCAACGTGGGCAATAATTGCTATATTTCTTATCTGTTGCATAAAATGGGTGCAAAGGTAGCTGTTTTATTTGCTAAAAAGAAGTATCATCCCCAATTCGGGCAATATATCACATTAAAGTTACTTTAAATTAGTGGAGTTTAGCGGGAAAGAGCCACAAAATCTTTAATTAAGGTTTTGATAAACCCTATTTTATCGGCAGGAGCCCGCTCCATGTTCAAGCGAATTCTGGCAATATCTGCAGCCTCGTTCAAGGCATCATCATGGGCATCGTTCTGGTATTTTATGCTTTTATCCATTACTTCCTTAAGTAACAACATTTCCGGTTCGGTGAATTCTCTAACATTAGGATAAACCGGAACATAATTTTCTATGGAACGGATATTCAGGATATCTGACAAAACAATACGTTGTGAAGGATTAGTTTTAATAACCGCGGTATTTGCAACAATATCGCCCAAACGCTGACCTTTTTCTGAGCTGCTGATGAGCATAATTCCGATAGAACCTAAGGAAAAAAAGATATCCAGCGGCCTCATTGCCCATCGCATAAGGTAATCGTTAAGTGAAGGTTCAGTTCCTGTTAGTTTAACCACTTTGATACCTAACATTCGTTTTCCCGGACTTTGTCCGTCGAGTAAAATCTCAAAGGCAAAATGGTAGAAAAAGAGGATAGGGAATACTACAAAGTATAATACATAATCCTCATTGGCGAAAATTCCGGTGGCCATTATTACTTTTGTGAGTATTACCAAACCAACAACAAGTATTAAAAGATCAATTACATAAGCAAATAATCTGTCGCGCACCTCTGCCAATTCATAATTGATGGTCACGTTTTGAGTGGTAAGTATATCTATAGTGCGCATTAGGTTTTAGTTGCAAAGGAATTATTCTCCAAAAATAAAATTTTTAGGCAAATTGTTCAGTTTATCTCCAAATATCATATTTGAAAAAGGGCTTTTGCGGAAAACGGGGTTAACCAGTCGCTCATAATTTGAATTTTTATCTCTAATCAACAATTATGGAAACTATAATAGAAACGTATATATTTACCGCGATATTGGAAACCACATGAGAGAAACCAGTTTTATAGATCAGAATAAACAAAAGTGGGACGAATTTGAAAAAAAATTCGAATCGGAGAAAGATCCTGAAAAAGTGAGTAATCTCTTCATTCAAATAACCGACGACCTCAGTTATTCCAGAACTTATTATCCCAACAGATCTGTAAAAATTTATTTGAACAATCTTGCGCAAAAAGTTTTCCACTCTATATATAAAAACAAGGTTCGCAGAAGAAGGAAATTAGTTACCTTCTGGAAAGATGAATTACCACAAAGAATGCATGCTGCGCGGTGGCAATTGTTATTTACTTTTTGTTTGTTCATGATCTCTTTTTTTATTGGTGTTTTCAGCAGTATGCACGATTCGGAATTTTCTAGATTTATTTTGGGAGATTCGTATATCAATATGACCGAGGAAAATATCAAAAGTGGCGACCCGATGAAGGTGTATAAAGAGATGAATGAATTTGATATGTTTTTCGCGATCACCTTTAATAATTTAAGAGTTTCTTTTTTAACATTGATATTCGGGATATTTTTCGGATTAGGCACTGCATATTTTATTATTTACAACGGAATAATGGTGGGGGCTTTTCAGTATTTTTTTATTGAAAAGGGACTTTTTTGGGAATCATTTCTTACCATTTGGGTTCACGGGGCTCTCGAAATATCGGCAATTGTAATTGCAGGCACAGCTGGTATAACACTTGGGCGAGGGTTACTTTTTCCCGGCACATTTACACGAATGCAATCATTTCGTATTAATGGTATGCGTGCTGTACAAATATTTTTAGGAATTGCTCCCATAATTGTACTTGCCGGAATTAATGAAAGTTTTCTAACACGTCATACCGACACTCCCAATTACATCAGAGCATTATTAATTATAGTTGAATTTGCCTTTATGATATTTTATTTTGTGATCTATCCTGCCAGAAAAGCAAAAAGCGGATTTAACACAAACAGAAGATCCGATGAAATTCCTGCTGATAAGACCCTGGAATTTAATTTAAATAAGATCAAAAATAACGGAGAAGTTTTTGCCGAAGGATTTATGATATTGCGACAATTCATTAAACCTGTTTTGATCACAATATTTAGTACGGCAGCACTTTATACGGCGATATACTTTTGGAAAGTTGCAACCTTTGCCCAAGTATATCATGAAATCCATTTCGATCAGTTCAGTGGTATTTTTGAAGCGGTGAGAGATGTTCGGGATCTGTTAGACCATCAGGGGAACTATGTTCTGATGGCCATTAATATTTTATCCCTTACCATACTTAGTTCATTATGTTTCTATATAATTCAACTGGTAAAAATGAAGAACCTGCACTTTAGGCTGCAGGGATTTATGATTTTCTTAGTAAAAAGAGGTTGGTTCATTTTCATATTATCGTCGATAATGCATATAATATTATTAAGTGATTCCGGATTTTTTATTTTCTGTTTCTTTTTAGTTTTACCTGCCTTATTTTTTATTTTCGCCGATATGGTGAATAAGAACACCGTTTCCCTTAATCTCTTTAATTCAATCAGCTATTTTTTCCGGAATTTTTTAACCATAGAATTATTGTATCTTCCATTGTTGTTATTAAGTATTATGGTATCATTGATGGCACATTCCGTTATTTGTTATTTTAATATTGAATTGATAAAATGGAATATTCCATTTGACCCATTTATCTATGAAGCAGTGCAGGACATTAGTGTTACTTTTATATTGATAGCCACCGTATTTCTTCAAATTTGTATGGTAGCCATAAATATGGGCATTTTATATTACAGTTTTTATGAAATTGGCACTGCGGGTGAATTGCGCACACGAATTCAGAAACTTGAATTTAAACCAAATAAATCCGGAGCCGCATGAGGGTGAAAATACTGTTATTATTTATTTGTATTTCTTCTTCTGCAGTTTATGGACAAAACGCTCCTGCTTATCATCCTATTGACAGATCAGAATGGGAAAAAGCCACGGAGGGACTTTCTTACAACGAGAAAAAACAGGAAGAGGAAAAACCAAAAGAGGTAAAAGAAAGAGACTTTTCATTTAATTTACCTATTTCACAACAACTGGCTCAGGTGATCGGATTTATTTTAATTGCAGCGTTATTGGTATTTATATTATTAAAACTTTTTGGTAAAGGATTATTCGGAAACAAAAAAGTGGATGTAGTACAAAAAACTACCTTGCATGAACTTGATGAAAGGCCTATGGAAACAGATCTCGAAAGATTTCTTCGGGAGGCTTTGGAAAACCGCGATTTCAGACTTGCGATCCGCATCTATTATTTAATGCTGTTAAAAATATTACACGATAAGAATTTTATTGAATGGAAAAAAAATAAAACAAATATGGATTATCTGGCGGAGGTTAGTAAACATCCCTCCTACCCTCGTCTCAGTAATAATACTATCATGTATGAATTTATCTGGTATGGAGAAAAAACATTGGGAGAGTCTCAATTTAATTTGATCCGTACCTCTTATATCGATCTCCTTAAAGAACTTAAAAACGGCAATTGAAAAAAGGACCTGCAATATTGATCGGAATTGTTGGGATAGTAGTGGTACTATTGGTCGTTTATTTGGCATTTCTGCGCACTAATAGTAATACCTATATTTGGAGTGAAACTTACATTGAATCCAGTGATCAACCTTTTGGCACATCTGTGGTAAGTGAATTACTGGAATCTTATTTTCCGGGCAAGAAATTTGAAAAGGTAAATAATGATCTCGGTGAACAATTGACAGCAACTGCAGATGGTCACAAAAATTATATTTTCGTAGGACAGTATCCATATTATACTGACTCTCTTTTTGAGATCTTAAAAACATTTGTGAGTAATGGTAATGATGCATTTATAGCGCTTAATCAATTACCGGAAAACTTATCTTCAGAAGTGCTTTTGCAATCGAATGGTGAAATATTATCGCAGGATACCGTGTATTATTTAGATAATTTTGGTGATTCTGCATTTTATCTGGAAGAAAATTACGCGGAAGATCCGTATGCATTTTCCACCTTTTCCACCACCAAGATCGGATTGAATTTTTTTGAACCCGGATTCATTAGAGATTCCTCTTATACCTTTCAATTAGAGATAGCCGAAGAAATTGTAAATTACAACTGGAATTATTTTTTGCCTGCCTTTCAGAAATCCATTGTAAACCATCAGGCCTTAGGAAGTATTTATTCCGGTAATTTTTGTGATTTAATAAAGGTGCCTTTTGGAAAAGGGAATTTCTATATTCACTGCAATCCAATTGTCTTCAGCAATTATTTTCAGGTAGAAAAAAACAATATTGAATATACTTCCAAAGTATTATCTTACCTGGAACCAGGTGATATTATTTGGGATGAATATTCTAAAACAACATATAACAGTGAATTTCAAAATAATGAACAACAACAGGAAGGGCCACTGAAATTCATTTTATCGCAAACTTCCCTGCGCTGGGCCTGGTATGTAATGTTGATCGCGTTAATATTATTTATTATTTTCAGAACCAAACGAATGCAACAATCAATTCCGGTTCTGGAACCAAATGAAAATAAATCGCTGGAATTTGTCCAAACGATCGGAAGAATGTATTACATCCGAAAAAACCATAAACAGCTTGCTCTACAAAAAATTAAACTATTTCTGCATTTTATTAACGAAAAATATCAGTTGGCAACCCACACGCCCGACGAGATATTCATACAAAAACTGGTAATGAAATCGGAGATCGGTGCCAATAGTATTCAGTCCATTTTTAAACATGCAAAATATATTGATAATACCGACGACGTGACAGATAACGATCTAATTGAACTTCACAAATTATTAGAACATTTTTATAAAAATTGTAAATAAAATCATATGGAAGAAAATGTATTCAGTCCGGAAATTTCACCTGAGTTACAGCAAATAACACTGTCTGTTAATGCGATCCGCAACGAATTGCACAAGGTGATTATTGGGCAATCAAAATTAATAGACCTGCTTATTGCGGGAATATTCAGTGGCGGACATATTTTAATTGAAGGCGTTCCCGGAATTGCAAAAACACTTACTGCTAAATTATTGGCTAAAACAATTGCCACGAATTTTTCACGTATACAGTTCACTCCCGATCTTATGCCTACGGATGTTTTGGGAACCAGTGTTTTTAATCAGAAAACATCCGAATTTAATTTTAAAAAAGGCCCTATTTTTTCCAATATTGTTTTGATAGATGAAATTAATCGTTCTCCCGCAAAAACACAGGCCGCCTTGTTAGAAGTAATGGAGGAATTAAAAGTTACCATGGATGGCGAAACCTATGCCATGGGATTTCCATTTTTTGTAATTGCAACCCAAAATCCGATAGAACAGGAAGGAACATATAAATTACCGGAAGCACAATTAGATAGATTTTTATTCCGAATTAAGATCTCCTACCCTGAGCTGGAGGAGGAAAAACAAATTTTATACCGATTTAAGGAAGATTTTACCAATCGCCAAAAAGATTCGGTAAATGCAGTTATGTCAACAGAACAATTAAAGGCTTGCAGAGAAATAGTTGAAAAAATTCATATCAAGGATGAGTTGTTGGATTACATTGCAAACATCGTTTTCAAAACAAGAAATCACGGCGATCTTTTTCTTGGTGCTTCACCCCGTGCATCATTGAATATTATGAAAGCATCAAAAGCTGTAGCTGCTATGAATGGAAGAAATTTTGTTACGCCAGATGATATTCATTTTGTTGCTTACCCTGTTTTGAACCACAGAATTATTCTTACTCCGGATAAAGAACTGGAAGGATACGACAGTGAATCTGTTATTAAATCCATTATTGAAACCATTGACGTGCCGCGATGAAATTTAGTATAAGTAAAATATTCGTCACCAATAGATTATTTGTTGCACTAGGAATAATAGCGATCTTATTTGCCGTAAGCTTTTCGGTGAGTTTTATATTTTATTTTGCCCAGGCTGCTTTGATATTACTTGGAGCTATTATTATTGTGGATCTCATTTTATTATTCTCCCCAAACACAAAAATTAAAGCAGAACGAAGATTGAGTAATGTATTTTCGCTCAGTGATGAAAATGCAGTTCACATTACAATTTTAAGTCGCGCAGCTATTCCTCTTGATTTACATATCATTGATGAATTACCATACCAACTGCAAAAACGCGATTTTGCCATTGATATGAAAATTGGTCCCGGCGAAAAAAAACGCATAGATTATATGGTGCGTCCGGTAATTCGCGGTGAGTATGTTTTCAGGAAGATAAATATTTTTGCGCAGTCTGTAATTGGCATCATAAGCAGAAGGTTTATATTCGACGCTGATGTAACAACAAAGGTTTATCCTTCCATTTTGCAAATGAAAAATTATGAATTAAAAACGATGTCGCGCATCAGTTTTTTTCAGGGTGTTAAAAAAATGCGCAGGATAGGTCATAGTTATGAATTTGAACAAATAAAAAAATATGTACGGGGTGATGATATCAGAAGCATAAATTGGAAAGCAACGGGCCGTGTTGGAGAGCTTATGGTTAATCACTATGAAGACGAACGCTCACAACAGGTTTTTTGCATTGTAGATAAAAGCAGAACGATGAAAATGCCTTTCAACAATCTGAGTTTGCTTGATTATGCGATCAATTCAACATTAACCATCAGTAATATCGCATTAAAAAAACAGGATCGGGTTGGTTTTATTTCCTTTTCCGATAGAATTGGCACTACTTTGAGTCCTGATAAACACCACGTACAGTTAAGAAAGATTCTTGAAGCATTATACAACGAAAAAGAAAGATTTAACGAAGCCAATTACGAATTGTTATATCTGCATATCCGCAATTTTATAAGAGTGCGCAGTTTAATATTTTTATACACCAATTTCGAAAGTGTTTTCGCAATTGAAAGAGTGGTAACCATACTTAGAAAATTAAATAAACTGCATTTGCTGGTAGTAATATTTTTCGAAAATTCGGAGATCACTACTTATGCAAAAGAAGATGCACATAATCTCGAAGATGTATATCTCACCACCATTGCACAAAAATTTGCAGTAGAAAAAAGTCTCATCCGAAAAGAACTCACCAAATACGGGATTCAAACTATTATATCCACACCGGAAGATCTCTCGATTAATACGATCAATAAATACCTTGAGTTAAAATCGAGAGGGTTGATTTAAATAGTTCTGGGTTCTGGGTTCTGAGTTCTGAGTTCTGGGTTCTGAGTTCTGAGTTCTGAGTTCTGGGTTCTGGGTTCTGAGTTCTGGGTTCTGAGTTCTGGGTTCTGGTTTCTGGGTTCTGAGTTCGGGGTTCTGGGTTCTGAGTTCGGGGTTCTGAGTTCTGAGTTCGGGGTTCTGGGTTCGGGGTTCTGAGTTCAACAACCCGCAAGAGTGTCCCCACAGTGTTACCCGAAGGGAACGCTGTGGATTCGGAGCGATATGTCTGGGTTCTGAGTTCTGAGTTCTGGGTTCTGAGTTCTGGGTTCTGAGTTCTGAGTTCTGGGTTCTGATTATGATCCTACTCGGATTAAAACTCATTACTCATTACTCATAACTCTTCTTCTCCTTAGAAGCAAAAGCATCACGGCATCAA
This sequence comes from Bacteroidota bacterium, assembly GCA_016706865.1. Lineage (NCBI taxonomy): Bacteria > Pseudomonadati > Bacteroidota > Bacteroidota bacterium. Next base: position 1,264,362 of record JADJIS010000003.1, read on the forward strand.
ACTCAGAACTCAGAACGTTTATTTTATAACCACCTCATACGGCAATTTTGCCTGAATTACCGGCCTGTTCAACAATTCGGTAACAGCAACATAATGCGGATATAAAATTCCAAGTTGTTCTGCTTTTACGGATGCAGCAGTTTCTTCAGTTAAATTGGTGATAATACCATCGAGTATGCTGGGTTTTTGTTTGGGATATTCGGAAATTTCATATGCTTTTAAACCGGACAATTCCACAGCTCCTTTTATAGCTTCGTCGATACCACCAATTTCATCCACTAGTCCGATCTCTTTTGCTTTAGCACCGATCCAAATTCTACCTTGCGCAATTTCCTCCACTTGTTCAACGGTCATATTGCGACCTGCTGCAACCATACGTTTGAAATTAAGATATGTGGAATCAACACCTGATTGCAGAATAAATCTTTCACGTTCTGAAAAGGGTCTTGTAAGGGATGGAAAATCGGCATACTGTGAAGTGCTTGCAGTATCGAATGTAATTCCTAATTTATCATTCATAAATCCCGAAATTTCAGGGATGATCAAAAACACACCGATACTACCTGTTAAGGTATTTGGTTGGGCATAAATTTTATTTGCATTACAGGAGATCATATAACCTCCGCTTGCAGCATAATCGCCCATAGAAACTACGATAGGTTTTACTTTTTTAGTGATCTCAATTTCGCGCCACATCACATCACTGGCAACAGCACTTCCTCCGGGTGAATTTACACGCAAAACAACTGCCTTTATTGTTTTGTCATTTCTTACCTCCTGCATCATTTCCGTAAAATTCTGCGAACCTAAAAAACCATTATCTGCCTTGCCATCTACAATTGTTCCATCTGCATATACAATTGCAATGGTTCCATCAGAATCTGCATTCTTTTTATGTTTAAAAGATGTTTTATAATCTTTCATTGTTACAAATTCCAATTCTTTATCTTCTGCCAAACCGCATCTTGTTTTAAGATCAGTCTCCACTTCATCAAAATATTTTAATTCATCAATTAATCCCACACGAACAGCTTCCTCCGGATGCCATGCAAGCAAACTATCGGCAATTAATTTATATTGTTCAATTGATTTCGATCTGGAAGAATTTATTTCATTTAAATTTTCATTAAATAATCCTCCTAAAAATTCTTCCAATTGCAATCTGTTTTCTTCACTCATTTTATCAGAACGAAAAGGTTCCGTTGCGCTTTTAAATTTTCCATCATAAAAAATTTGTGTTTTAACACCAAGTTTATCCAGTGTGCCTTTATAAAAAGTAAGATGCGCACTTAATCCTTTAAAATCGATAGCGCCTGATGGATTCATATAGATCTTATCGGCAATGGAACCGAGATAATAACTCGATTGTGAAATAACCTCACCATAGGCTATCACAAACTTTCCACTGTTCTTTTTAAAATCCTCCAAAGCATCGCGAATTTCCTGCAAAGTGGCATATGCATTTTGGTTAAGACCTAATTCAAGATATATTCCCTTGATATGATCATCGGTTTCTGCATTCTTAATGTTGATAAGTATATCATTAAGTCCCATACCCTGATCATCGTTGATTCCAAGAAGTCCCAAACCGGTGGGCATTCCTGTTTGAGTTTGTTCAACAATTGCGTAGTTTGTGTTAATACGCAATACAGTGTTGGGTTTCACACTGGTTTTGGGCGCGTCAAATTGTTGAGAAACACCGGAAATTATCCCTGCTATTATAAAAAATAGTAGCAAACAGAAGACAAAAAAGGCCAAAAGGGAGGCAAAAAAGGAACGGAAGAACTCTTTCATAATAAATTTTAATTATTTTTATTTTTTTTTATTAAATTAGCACTATATTTCGAACTGAAACGTTTTAATTTCGTAATCAACTCCTCACAGCCAATGATGACGGAACATATTGCTTACTTATTGTTAGGTACAAATTTAGGTAACCGGACGGAGAATCTCTCTAAGGCTACTGCCGCTATACGAATGTTCATAGGGCGGGTTGATGCTCAATCTCATGTATTTGAAACAGAACCATGGGGTAAGCCACATCAACCACTTTTTTATAATCAGGCGGTTAAAATTGCAACTCCTTGCTCGCCTTTGGAAACCTTGCACCTTATAAAACAGGTGGAATTCTTACTGGGTAGGGACAATGCGGAGAAATGGGCGCCAAGAGTTATCGACATAGATATTTTATTTTTCGACCAATTTGCGATCGAATCGCCTGTGTTAACAATTCCACATGCTCATATTGCCCAACGAAAATTCACCTTGGAGCCATTAAGAGAAATTGCCGGTGATTTTATTCACCCGGTATTGCATAAAACAATTAACGAATTATATCAGGAATGTAATGATATTTTAACCGTTAATCCTGTTGATGTGGTTTATCAATTTTAATTTTTCGCGATAAATTTTCCAATTATTCTTTTTTCGTTGAGAAAATGAACTTTTTATTTTAAATAAATGTTCCACTCAAATTTTTTACTGTATTTTTGACACTCGCATTTCACTAGTAAATATATGCAACGCAGAATTATTACAGTTGAGGGAAACATAGGTTCGGGTAAAACATCTTTTGCAAAAAAACTTGCAGCTGCATATAATGCAAAATTGATTTTAGAAACTTTTGCAGACAATCCATTTTTACAGAAATTTTTTGTTAAACAACAAGACTATGCACTTGGCATGGAAATGTTTTTTATGGCCGAACGATACGAACAATTAAAATCAGAATTGACTGAAGCTGAGAATATAAATGACATATTTGTTATCGATTACCTTTTTACCAAATCACTATTATACGCCAAAGTAAATTTAGACGATGCAGAATATGGGTTGTATCAAAAGATATTCAATATTTTAAATCCTAAGGTATTAAAAAGCGATCTGGTGATCTATCTTCATTCAAATCTCGATCGGTTGGTATCCAATATTTATCAACGTGGAAGAGAATTTGAATTAAGCGTAAAAAAAGAATACCTTAAAAAGATCGAAGAAGTATATCTGAACGAATTTGAAAGATTTGCAGATCAAACCACACTAATTTTGGATGTAAGTAATGCAGATTTTGTTGCTGTGGACGCTGATTTTCAGAAAATGTTGGTTTTAATCGATAAACAACACGAACCCGGAATTCACAGGTATACAATTTAATGTTTAATTTTACACATAAAATAAAAAAAAATATGAGAAAACCACTGATTTTTTTGTTCGCAATCGTTGCATTAATGAATTACAGCTTTGCAGGAAACTCCCCTGCTCCGGAAGGGAAAAAAGCTAAAATTGTAGTGAAATTCAGCTTTGATAACATTGAAGATGGCTACGACCACGACAATAAGACCGAAGTGTATATTGACGGGAAACTGGCCGGAACTTCTTCAGTAAAAAAAGAGTCCAAAAAAAATTCTGTTAAAGTGACCACCACTCAAGGAACTCACGTTATAAAAGTGGTGAATTACGCTTATTACGAAGGCAACTGGGAAGTTCATTCCATTGAAAACAATTACAGCCAGGATTTTGTGTATATAGTTACAAAGGATTTAACAAAAAGCTGCACAAAGATCAAACTGTTATTTGATATAGATAATGGTATGCAGTTAAAATAATTCTAATCAGACCACACGTTGTGAACCTTTCGGTTAAACCGGGAGGTTTTTTTTTGCTTAAAAAAGCATGGATTTAATTAACTTAGCCTAAAATTCCGGTATGCGATCAGGATTAATTTTAATTGCATTTTTAAATACAATATATATGGCAAATACTCAGATAACAGAACTTTATAAATCTAATAAAACTCCGCATTACAACGAGATAATAACACATTATAAAACCCTTGCAAATAATTGGGAATATATGCAACTATTGGAATACGGACCCACCGACAGTGTTGAACCACTCCACTTGATAGTTGTAGATCTTGGCAAAGATTTCAACCCTGATAGTATTCGCGCAAAAGGGAAAAGCATTTTATTCATTAATAATGGAATACATCCCGGTGAACCTGATGGTATTGATGCTTGTCTTAAATTACTAAATGAATTATCCGTAGCAAAAGATTTAAACGAGCAACTAAAAAATGTTGTTTTATGTATAATTCCGGTTTATAATATTGATGGCGCTTTAAATAGAAATTCTACTTCAAGAGTTAATCAGGATGGACCGGAGGAATTTGGTTTCAGGGGGAATGCACAAAACTATGATCTAAATCGCGACTTTATTAAATGTGAAAGTTTAAATGCACAATCTTTTACGGAAATATTCAGAACCTGGGATCCCGATATTTTTGTTGATACACATGTAAGTAACGGTGCTGATTATCAATATGTGATGACGCTGATCGCAACCCAACATTCCAAATTACAGGAGCCCTTAGGAACTTATCTAAAACAAAATATGCTTCCTGAAATATATTCCGGAATTGCAGAGGCAGGATATCCGATGTGTCCTTATATCAATGAAATTAAAAGAACACCTGATGAGGGAATAAGTGGTTTTTTAGATCTGGGAAGATATTCAACCGGATATACTGCATTATTTAATACACTGGGTTTTATGCCGGAAACACATATGTTAAAACCATATCCCCAACGCGTGGAATCAACATATGAATTATTAAAAGTTTATATTGAATTTACGAATACACATTCCTCAGAAATAATTTCAATTAGAGAGCAGGCAAAAAATAATTGTAAAAATGCAAACGAATTTGCAATTAACTGGGAACTTGACATGAATAATAAAGAATTATTTCTATTTAAAGGATATGAAGCAAAATATAAAACAAGTGAGGTAAGCGGGTTGCAGAGATTATATTACGACAGGAATGAACCGTATGAAAAAAATATTCCTTTTTATGATACCTATACAGCGAATCTTTTGATTACAGCTCCCGTTGCTTATGTAATTCCAAAAGCCTGGCGTGATATAATTGATCGTTTATCACTAAATAAAATAACTATGAAACCATTGGAACAGGATTCATTAATGGAAGTGGAAGTTTATTATATTGAAGATCTTAAAAATACATCTGCTGCGTTTGAAGGGCATTACTTGCACAGTGAAATAAAAGTAAGAAAGGAGATTCAAAAATTACAGTATTATAAAGGCGACATTTTGGTTTACGTAAATCAAACGAGCAATAACTATATCGTTCAAACACTGGAACCACAGGCACCGGATTCGTTTTTTGCCTGGGGATTTTTCGATGCAATTTTAATGCAAAAAGAATGGTTCAGCGATTATGTTTTTGAAGATATAGCGGCGGAATTACTCAAAACAGATCCCGAATTAAAAGCCAAACTTACAGAGAAACAAAAAGCAGATCCCGAATTTGCCGCTAGTGCCTGGGCTCAATTGCGATTTGTTTATGAAAATTCCATTTATCACGAAAAATCCCATAACCGATACCCTGTGGGAAGATTAATGTCCAATTAATAATTAATCTATAAACTCCGGATCTACTAATCTAACTACTAAAGACTAACTCCTAAATACTCATTCTGTCCCGTTCAATACTCCATATGGATCTCGATTCTTTTTTTGTCTCGGTAGAGGTAATTAAAGACCCGACTTTAAAAGGTAAACCTGTTATTGTTGGAGGAACTGCAGAAAGGGGAATTGTTGCAAGTTGCAGTTATGAAGCTCGCAAGTTCGGAGTGCGCAGTGCCATGTCGTCGATGACGGCGAAAAAATTATGCCCCGATGCAATTTTTATTCCCGGTAGTTATTATGATTATGCTGATTATTCCAAAAGAGTTACCGATATTATTGCTGACCGTGTTCCGGTTCTAGAAAAAGCTTCGATAGATGAATTTTATATTGATCTGAGTGGTATGGATACTTTTTTTGGAAGTTTTAAACTTGCAAAAGAGTTACGTGAATTAATTAAAAATGAAACGGGTTTACCAATATCGTTTGGTCTTTCTACCAATAAAACGGTCGCCAAAATAGCAACCGGCGAAGCCAAACCGGACGGTTTCTTATTTATAGAAGCAGGTAAAGAAAAAGAATTCCTTTCCAAATTACATATCACAAAAATTCCCGGAGTTGGAGACAAAACCTATCCGAAATTAAAAGCAATGGGAGTAGAAATGGTAAAAGATATTCAGGATTTTGATATCATAAAGTTACAGGAAGAATTTGGAGAAATGGGGATCGCATTGTGGAACAAGGCTAATGGTATTGATAATAACCCGGTTGTTCCCTACACCGACAGAAAATCCATTTCCTCAGAAAACACATTTGAACAGGATATTACTGATGCTGAGTATTTAGAGACCTATGTAATTTCATTGGTAGAACAATTAAGTTTTAAATTGCGCAAAGAAAATTTTCTTACAAGTTGCGTTGCAATTAAAATGCGTTATTCCAATTTTGAAACATTTATCCAACAAAGCTCCCTAACGGCAACTGCTTCAGATAATATTCTAATTCCGAAAACAAAAGAATTATTACATAAAATGTTTGATACCAAAAGAGCTGTTCGTTTAATTGGTGTGCGCTTCAGTAATTTAATGCATGGTCAGCAACAAATTGACATGTTCAACGATACAGAAGAAAATATCAACCTCTACAAAGCACTGGATGCCATAAATAAAAAATACGGTAACAAAACTGTGCATAGGGCCAAGACTATAAATACCGGAGATAGAGCTTTTAATCCGTTTAATGGCAAACCCAATGAGTAAGATTCGAAGGGTTATTAAAGATTCGAAGGGAGAAGATTCGAAGATTCGAAGGGGAAGGTTCTAAGGAAGAAAAAAGGAAGGAAGGTGTGTAAAGGTTTGAAAAAGGGGGTAATCGATTTGGTTTGAAAATTTTATTTCCTTCCATTAATTTTATTTTAGCATTAAAATTTTTTAATTTAAAACCACTAGGTCCACTGTCCAACATCTTAGGTTCTAATTCTGAAGATAGAAGAAATATGTAAAGGAAAATAAAGGCTAAACATTAGATCAAAAAAAATATCATCCATGAAGATATTCCAACTATAAATTAATCTTCAAATTTAAATCAAGCCAAGTCCTAGATCAATTTTCCCATGTCCTATGTCAAGTCCCCTGTCCCATGTCCCGTGTCCCCTTCAAAGGTTTTCGAGAACAAAATCCGTCATTAAAGTATAAAGATGTAATCGGGCTCCGCCGCCGGAAATTCCGTGATTGCGATCGGGATAGGCCATGAGATCGAATTGTTTATTGTATTTTATGAGACTATTTATTAATTCAATGGAATTTTGAAAATGCACATTATCATCACCGGTTCCATGCACCAATAAATATTTTCCTTTTAATTGATTTGCATAAAACATGGGAGCATTGGTATCATAACCAGTTGGATTTGATTCTAAGGTGCCCATATATCTTTCGGAATAAATATTATCGTAATATTTCCAGTTGGTTACAGGTGCAACTGCAATTGCCATTTTAAATACATCAGCACCCTTTGTAATACATAAACTCGACATATAACCACCATAACTCCAACCCCAGATACCAATTCGTGATCCGTCAACATATTTTTGTTTTGCAAGCCATTTTGCAGCTTCAATTTGATCGTCGGTCTCGTATTTTCCTAACTGTCCATAAGTTACAGTTCTGAATGCCGTTCCTCTTGACCCTGTTCCACGATTATCAACACAAACAATAATATATCCTTTTTGTGCCAACATCTGATGCCACATCATATTAAATCCATCGTAACCTTCAATTACTTCCTGTGATCCGGGGCCACCGTAAAGTGTCATAAATACAGGATATTTTTTATTCGCATCAAAATCAAAAGGTTTTATCATATATCCATTTAATTCGACACCATCTGTTGTAGTAAATGTAAAATATTCCGGTTTTTTAACTTTAAGCGTGGATAAATATTCCGTGAGTGCCTTATTATCCTCCAACATTCTTATTTCTTTTCCAGAATTATCACAAAGTGAAATATGATCAGGAACCATCATACTGCTATTTGTTTTAATAAAATATTTATATCCTGTACTGAAATCAACAGAGTTCATCCCATTTTTATCAGTTAATTTTTTTGATTTTTTCCCATCTAAAGAAACAGCATAGAGATGACGCTGAAATATAGAACCTTCCGTACTCATATAATAAATGGTATTGGAGGTTTCATCAAAACCCTTAAAAGCAGTAACATCCCACTCCCCTTTTGTTATTTGATTTATTAATTTGCCGGTCATATCATATTGATAAAGATGATACCACCCGTCTTTTTCACTGCGACATATAAAAGATTTGTTATCTGGTAAAAAAGTGAGATCATCATTTATTTCGAGATAATATTGCGCTGTTTCGCGGAACATACTCGTTGTATTTCCGTTGGCTGGATTTGCAAGAAACAACTCCAGATCGTTTTGAAGTCTGTTCATCGTGAATACACAAAGTGCAGAACCATCGTTCGTCCATTTAATTCTCGGAATATATTCATAACTTTTTGTGATATTAACTTTCTGTATTTTTTTGGAAGGAATATCATAAATATAAATTTCAACGATACTATTCTTCTCCCCTACCTTTGGATATTTGAATTCATAATTTTCAGGATATAATTTTCCCTTGTAGGTCATCATATCAAATTGTGGAACCTTCTCTTCATTAAATTTATAAAATGCGATCTTACTTCCATCAGGGCTCCACTCAAATGCACGTACTAAAACAAACTCTTCCTCATAAACCCAATCGCTTCCCCCGTTAATAATATAATTCCATTTGCCATCTGTAGTCACCTGAAATTCAGTGTTGGAATTCAGATCCTTATAATACAAGTTATTATCTATCACATAAGCAATTTTATTCCCAGCCGGGGCAAAATCAGCATACATCTGTAAACCTTTATCTGAAAGTTTAGTAGTTTTTCTCGTTTTAATATCATACACAAAATTTTCATCATAGGTTGCGTGACGATATCTTTTTTTCATGCTTGTGGTTAACAACAATGCAGTTTCGTCATCATTAAAAGCATAATTTGCAAAATTTGTTACGGCTCCACCAGTTTGATTTACATTAAATACATCGCCATTCTTATTTCCGGTAGCATATTCATATTTAACAATAGCGGAATCATTTTCATTAAGTGTATAGTGTAAACCATCGTTCATGCTGCGCAGATCGTCTATCCCGGCCGGGTAGAAAGAATAGTTTGTCCAAATATCATCTACGCTTATCATTCCGTTCTGGGCAATTGCCAATCCGGATAAAAATAAAATTATTGTCGAAAGTATGATCCTTTTCATTTCTAAAATTTTGCGAAAGATAGGGAAAATTGGGGAGTTGGTAGGAGGTAGTGGCAGTGGGGAGTGGCAGTGGGTAGTGGCAGTGGCAGTTAGCAGTCGCAGTCGTAGTTTGTAACATTGGAGATTATTGCTTCGAATTGGAAAAGTAAACAGTAGGCAGTGGGCAGTGCACAGGTGTTCGGAAGAAACTGAATCAACATTCCCTTTGTGTACAAACTACTTGTACATCAGCTAGTTATGTTAGATTTTTGAAATATGTTTATTGGCGACATATTAAAGGTGCTACCAGACTCTTTATTAGAAGAACTGGCCCTTGAGACCGGGGTCAATAAATATTCTAAAAAATTACAAGGCGAGATTCTTTTTAAACTTCTGATCTATAGTATTGTAAGTAATAAGGACAATAGTTTACGAGGCATGGAGTCTGCCTATGAAACATTGGCATTCAATGTTTTGAATCAGGAAGGAACGAAATCGAGTATACGTTACAGTTCGATCAGTGAACGTATAAAGACAATGGACTATCGATATTTTGAAAAATTATTTAATAAATGTGTTGAATTATATGGATCAATTATTGGCGAAGAACATTCGAAATTATTACGGTTTGATTCAACAATTATAACTGCATCCGGAAAGTTATTAAAATGTGGTTATGTAATAAAGGGTAGTGCTGCTGCCTATTTAAACCAGTTAAAATTTACAATTGGTTTTTCGGAAATACCCATTAGTGCAGATGTCTATAGTGGTTCCATACCTGTTCCGGAAAATACTGCACTTCGAGCAGCGGTTCTGGAGCACCAACCGTCGAATGAAAATGCGGTAAGAGTCTTTGATAAAGGTGTTTCTGGCCGAAATACCTTTGAAGAACTTTCTAAAAAAAAGATACCATTTGTCACTCTGTTGTTTGCCAATAGTAACCTTGAAATTATAAGTGAAAATTTTATCAAGGAAAAAATTATAACAGAAAAACTGACCATCGAATCAGATTGTTGGGTTCATTTATTTAAAAGAAATGGGAAAACAGAAATACCATTTAGATGCATCCACACAATACAAAATAAAACCGGTGAAGTGTTGCGTTTTATAACGAATATCCCTGACCTAAGTGCGGAGGAAATTTATGCGCTGTACAAGCAACGTTGGGATATAGAAGTTTTCTTTAAATTTTTAAAGCAAGAACTAAATTTAAGCCATTTATTAAATCGAAGTGAAAATGGAATCAGAAGTATATTATATGTAACACTGATCGCTTCGATACTAATTATAGTATATAAAAAGACAAATGGGCATAAAGGATACAAAATAATGAAGCAACGCTTTGTGCAAGAAATGGAAAAACTAGTGGCTATAGACCTAGTTTACCTTTGCGATGGAAATCCTGAGAAGGCGAAAAAAATCCTCTTTAATACATCATGATGGCAATCTTCCGAACACCTGTGGTGGGCAGTGGGCAGTTTGTAACATTGATGATTAATGCTTCGAATTGGAAAAGTAAACAGTCGCAGTCGCAGTCGCAGTTTGTAGCATTGGAGATTATTGCTTCGTATTGAAAAGTAAAAAGTCAACAGTGGGCAGTGGGCAGTTTGTAACATTGATAATTATTGCTTCGAAATAAAAAGTAAACAGTCGCAGTCGCAGTCGCAGTTTGTAACATTGATAATTATTGCTTCGAATTGGAAAAGTAAACAGTAGGCAGTGGGCAGTGGGAAGTTTGTAACATTGGAGATTATTGCTTCGAATTGGAAATGTAAACAGTCAACAGTGGGCAGTGGGCAGTTTGTAACATTGAATGATTATTGCTTCGAATTGGAAAAGTAAACAGTCGCAGTCGCAGTCGCAGTTTGTAGCATTGGAGGTATTTCCTTCGAATTTTAGTGTGATTTCTATTTAAAGCTTTGGATAGTTTAAAATAGAAACTTGAATTTTCAATCGAAAATTGTCCTATTTCCTACTTCCTATGTCATATGTCGTATGTCGTATGTCGTATGTCCTATGTCATATGTCGTATGTCCTATGTCCTATGTCATATGTCATATGTCGTATGTCCTATGTCATATTTTACTTTTTGCTGACATATGGTATTTGGAGGGCGGGTAATTTGCGTTCATTATTAAACCTTAAACCATTGACTTATGAAAACCCGTTTCGAATTAAATGTAATACAACCACAAATTTCTGCTTGCAGTGAAAATTGGGACAATATGTTACCACATGAAAAGGGTGCATTTTGTAATAGTTGTAATAAAGTTGTACATGATCTTTCCAAATTAAATGGTGATCAGCTTGCAGCATTTTTAATTAAAAATAAAGGGCAGTCGGTTTGCGGAAAAGTAAATGCCGATCTCATTAATAAACCGGTAAGTTTAATTTACAAACAACCGGAGAGATATAGTTATAATTTTTTGTTTACTATTACCTTGTTCATCGTTTTTGGAACCACTTTGTTTTCCTGTGATGAAAAAGAACATGAAATTATTAAAACCAATATTGAAAATACTTTTTTTGAGGATGTAAATATTACACGAGAAACGGATTTACCAGAAGTGCAAAATATTTTAACAAATTCGATTGGTAAATATGTAAATGAAGAGGTTCCAATTATTGAAATATTTGAGAGAGACTCTACACCTATTGCTTTGGACGTAGTTGTTATTTCAAGAAATAGCGATCAATATGACAGACAACTTTGGGCCGGAGGGATGGGATTTGTAACACGAACAATATACCACGAAATTGACACTACACCCATCACTCCCCTAATTCCGGAAATCCCGGTAGAATTACCTTTATTGGTATTTCCAAATCCAGCCCGAGATCAAATCAATATAAAATATACCATCGCAGAAGAAGGACTTTCCATACTGACTTTCTTTAATATCAACGGTCAAAAAATAGCGGATATTTTCAGTACAAATGAATCGATACCAGGAGTTTATACTGAACAATTTAATGTGCAGAATCTCCCCTCCGGTATGTACATTTTAATTTTGTTAAATAATGATCACAAAGAGGTTTTTCGTGTAAACGTGACACATTAATTTATACTTATAGCAATTAACGGGGAAAATTATCCCCAATAAAAATGGAATAAATTTACTCATCTGCGATTAATTTTTAGTTCCTGCCGGAATTCGTAAAAATCTTACACGATTTATGAGATTAAATGCTGATTACCATTGGTATTCAAGGTTATATAATCCTAGGTGCAGAAAACTTACGTATGTATTGGTACAATTTTGCATAGATTAACGTAAGTCATGTACCCTATAAATTATGATATTGTAGTTATCGGCTCTGGTCCTGGCGGTTCTACCACTGCCCGTTACGCCGCTAAAAAAGGACTGCGTGTGCTTCTTATAGATAAACGACAAGAATTGGGAGCACCAATTCAATGTTCGGGTGCAATTAGCGCTAATGCTTTAGAAAATGTAGAAATTGCTGCAGATGATGAATTTATTCAGGAAAAGATCTATGGTTTTGGTATCTATAATGAAAATGGAACTAAATGCACTATTGATTACCGAACCTTAAAACCAGATGAATATGGTGAACTCAAAAAACCATTAGGTTTTATAGTTGACAGAAGGCGTTTTGATCGATATTTAATGACCATCGCAGAACGCGAACATGTAGATGTTTGGTTAAAATCAGAGGGACTGAATTATACACCCGAAAAAAATGGTACCTGCACTTTAACTGTTAGACGATTTAATGAAGAAATAAAAATAAATACCAAAGTAATTGTAGGTGCAGATGGACTGCAATCTCAGGTTGGAAAATGGGCTGGATTAAATACTCATATTAAATTGACCGAACTGGCAAGCTGTTTACAATTTGTTGTTGATGGTGTAAATACGGACGGATTATTAGAAATTATTACCGGCGATAAATGGGCACCCGGTGGTTATGCATGGGTATTCCCAAAAGGGAATGGATATGCAGAGATCGGATTAGGAGTTACAAGAACACTCGCCAAACAAAATGCACAATGGTATCTCGATCAATTTATGAAAGAATCATTTTTTAAAGATCGTTTTAAAAATGCAAGAATATTGGAAATTCAAGGTGGAGGAGTTCCATTGGCAGCTCCATTAAATATTCAGTATGCCGATAATTTAATATTGGTTGGAGATGCTGCACGACATGTAAACCCGATAACCGGTGGTGGCATTCACACTGCAATGGCATCAGGAAAAATAGCCGGGGAATTTTTGGCGGAATTAATTAAATCAGACAAACAAACATCCAAAGAAAATTTAAAAGAATATCAGGACAGATGGTTATCTGCCATGGGAAATAAAATGTGGCAATTATATGAGGTAAAACATACTATTTTTAATACCAAAGAAGTATTAAAAAGAGATGAAATGTTATACGATACCATGTCGAATTATTTCAGTCCGGAATCGGAATATAAAAAAATATAATTATGAGTCATGAATCAGTGATCTTTCAAATTGGATGGAATGCATGCATCAATTGCGGGGCCTGTATTGCAGTATGTCCACAGGTGCCGGGTTTTGTTACTTCGTTTAATACTATTGCAGTTAATACTCCATGTGATATTGCTTGTATGGCCTGCGAAATAATTTGCCCTGTGAGTACAATTATTCATTTAAAGGAATCGGCAATACCCAACGATCCTTTATTTATACAATTAAATCCAAGGTAAAACTACACATGAGACTCATCCAACATAAAAAAGAAGCATATTGGTTTTACAGGTTTTTATCTATTTTTTACGATAAATATGTAAACCCTTTATTCTGGACAGAATATATGCGCGATCAAAGTCTTGAGCTGGCATTATTAAATGATAAAAAATTAACCGTAATTGATGTTGGTTCCGGTACAGGCTTCACCACACAGGGAATAACAAAATCAATTTCACCACAACAAATTACCTGTATTGATCAAAGTCCGCATCAGATGCAAAAAGCAAAACAAAAATCTGATCTTAAAGGATGTACATTTATTTTAGGTGATGCAGAAAATATACCCTTTGCAAATAATACATTCGACCGATATGTATCTGCTGGAAGTATAGAATACTGGCCAGATCCGCAAAAGGGAATACTGGAAGCGATACGCGTAATAAAACCAGGTGGAACTGCATTAATGATTGGTCCTTTGGAACCCGGAAATAAATTGGGAAGGTTTTTGGCAAATACCTGGATGTTATTTCCTAAAGAAGAAGAATATTTAAACTGGTATAGAGCGGCAGGATTTAAAGAAATAAAAATAAAATATATAAAACCTCAATGGTATAAAAGTAAACATGAGTACGGAATAGCAATCTCAGGTATTAAACCTGTGGATGGAAGTGAAAATTTCCATGCTGAGATAAATGTATCCGAAGAAAAAAAATCGATTTTCAGACCATTACAAATTTTCTGGCGCGTATTGGTAGGTTCGCTGGCGGGATTTATTTTTATTCCGGTTGCACTTTTTGGTTATTTTACCAATATTTTCAGAAAGGATAAAAACCATTCATCCACCTATCAGGAGAAATTAAATAAATATCAAATTACCGTGCTGATCTTAATAGGTTTGCTCCTGATATTAACCATTTGGATAATTGTAAAATAAAAATGATCACATTAAACGAAAGGATCCGTCAATTTTATAATAGCTCCACTCCCCTATGGCTGGATACCTGGGGAGAACATATGCACCATGGTTTTTATGGTATTGATGGCAATATCAAAAAGGAAAACAAACAAGCTCAGATCGACCTGATAAATGAAGTAATAAATTGGGCAAATATTAAATCTGCACATCATATTTTAGATGCCGGTTGTGGTGTGGGAGGAAGTTCGAGATATCTCTCCAAAAAATTTGATGCGAGTGTTTTAGGATTAACATTGAGCAATGTTCAGGCTGCAGCTGCAGAAAAATATAACAAGGCGCAGGGGTTGGAAAATAAAGTGAGCATCATGGTTAAAGATATGCTCACACTTGATAAAAAGGACGGCCCATTTGATCTGATATGGTCGTTGGAAAGTGCGGAACATATTCCCGATAAAAAAGCATTATTACATTTATTTAATTCGCTGCTTGAAACGAAGGGAAAATGTGTAATTGTAACATGGTGCATAAGTTCTTCCTATGGAAATTTAACAGATAAACAACAAGATCTCATTCAAAAAATAGAAAAATTATATCATTTACCACCGATGATCTCTTTGCATGAATATACCATACTTATGAAAGAAGCGGGATTTATTAACGTACATTCCGCCGATTGGAGCGCAGCAGTTGCTCCTTTTTGGAATGCTGTAATTCGCAGCGCCATAAAATGGAAAAGTATTTTCGGATTATTGCGCGCAGGAACTACTACCATTAAAGGAGCCTGGGCAATGCAATACATGAAAAAAGGATTTCGGGAAGGCACCATAAAATTTATTGTGATACAAGGTGAGAAAATATGAATTTCATTAAAAATTTTATACTTTATTCCAGGCTACATACTATAATTGGTACAACAATAAGTGCATCTACTTTATATATAATTACCATTGCACTTTCACCTGAACCGGTGGAATATCATTTGCTTGGATTTATTTTAACACTTATAAGTTGTTTAGGCGCAAATATATATATTGTTGGCTTAAATCAGATCACCGATATTGAAATTGATAAAATAAACAAACCCTACTTGCCATTAGCCTCCGGTGCATATACTGTAAAGAAAGCCTACATTATTAATACTATTGCACTTTTAATTTCAATAAGCATTGCATTTTATTTTGGAAAGTTTTTATTAATTACGGTGTTATCCAGTCTAATACTCGGCACCATTTATTCGTTGCCTCCTTTCCGGTTAAAGAGATATTATTTCTGGGCAGCCTTTTGTATCATAGCAGTACGAGGAATACTTGTTAATATATTTTTATTTTTACACCTCCACACCATGGTATTAGGTTACTACCATTTACCTGATAGTATACGAATTCTCACGATCGCAATTTTTATTTATAGTATTGTAATTGCCTGGTTTAAAGATATTCCTGATATGGCCGGTGATCAAAAATTTGATATTAAAACATTATCGCTGCGCATTGGCTCAAAAACAGTATTTATATTTGGTAATACATTACTGGCTTTGGTATTTGTGTTCCTCATCTCAGCTTCCTTATTTTTCAAGTTAGAACTAAATACCACTCTTTTTATAGTGATGCATATTGTTATGTTACTTGCATTAATATACAAAGCGGTGAAAACTGACGTCAATAATAAGACTGCCATTTCGAAATATTACCAATTTATTTGGGTGCTATTTTTTGCCGAATACATTGTGTTCGCCCTTGCTTCAATAAGCGCCTAAGCCCACCTGGCGTTGAATTGCAAGATTTGGAGAGAATGCATATCTTTGAGAAAAAAAAGATGCGCAATATCCTATTCCTTTTTCTGGTTACACTAATTTCGGTTCATGCAACCGCACAAAGTTCCTTTGCCACTGCTGTTGAATACAATGATTATATTGTTGTTCAACAAGATAATGTTGGCACTGCAATAAACACTTTAATGGGTAATTTAAACCTTGACTCTGCAACAGTTTGGGCTTATTATAATTTAGGACTTGCCACAACGCAGGTAAGTCGCGATAATATTAAGAACCTGCCTGATTTCAATAATACCAGTTATTTTAAGAACGCTAGTCTGGAGCTGTTCCAATATTATGTTGATGTTTTTACCGTAGAATTTAAGGAAGTAGTAACTATTTATTTTGATGTTAATGTTCCATTCGAAAATAAATTGGATAAAATGAATCCAATTTTTGATGTTATTGCAGCGAAAGAAATGAAGTTTGATGAAAATTTTGCAAAAGCGCAGCAACAATTTGCTACAGAAAATAATTTCGAACTTATAATACCGGAGACTGTCGAAGAGGAATGAAAAAATGAATGAAGGAATGAAGGAATGAAGGAATGAAGGGATGAAAGAATGAAGGAATGAAAAAAAAAAGAAATAAAAATTGTAATGCGACGTAGAAAATTTGTAAAAACAATTGGCACTTTAATTCCTGGTGCGTTGATGATCCCATCATTTTTATCGGCTAAACCAATACCAAAAATCACGAGTGGAACTGTAATTATTGTGGGTTCAGGAGCAGCTGGTTTATATGCGGCGAAAACACTTAAGGATGCGGGTATGACTGTTATTATTTTGGAAGCCTCTGCTGTTCATGGAGGTAGAATTAGACCTTTAACAGGGTTTGGTGATTTTAATGTGGAAGCTGGTGCCGAATTTGTTCATGGAAAAGGAAATGATGCAGGAGATCCTCCCTCCTTTTTGTGGAGCAGTATTAATGCATATGACCCAGGTTTATTGTTGGAGTATGGTGGAAATAAAGAATTATATCAGATAGGATCAGAATACGAAACCTCGCCGCCCTATTGGGATGCAGAACTCGAAAATGCATGGCAGTTCTATTTAAATATGTACAGTTATACAGGCGATGATATTTTCATGAGTGATCATTTATTCACAGAATATGGCATTGACGAATCGCATCCATATTGGCATATTTATGAAGCTTGGATCGGATCGGAATTTGGGACTTCCATCAAACGCATCGGAATGAAAAGTATTGCAATAAGTGAAAATCTATGGCTTACGGGCGATAAGGATTTTTTATTGGATGATTCTTATTTATCCATACTTGAATCATTATTTTTTAATTCGGTATTGGAAAATATCCAGTATAACAGAATTGTTACTAAAATTACCTACGGCGCAACAGGAGTTATTGTAAATTGTGCAGATGGGGGTGTTTTATTTGGCGATAAAGTTCTGGTTACTGTTCCATTACCGATATTAAAAGAAAACATTATATCCTTTGAACCTTCATTACCTGCAGAAAAAATTTATGCCATTGAAACCATTGGCATGGGTGCCGGAATGAAATTAATTTTAAAGTTTTCGCAAACATTTTGGACGGATGAAATTCAGGATATGACCATAGATGGATTTTCCACTTTTATATGGAGTCCGGGGTTGGGAAAAACAGATGCCACAAATAATATTCTCATATGTTTTATTATGGGTGAAAACGCAGAATATATGAGTAGTATAGATGCCGGTGCTGTTGATGTTGCACTAGCGGAATTGGATCTTTTATTTGGAGGTGCCGCTAGTTTATATTATTTGGAAAGCAGTATTCAGGATTGGAGCTTAGAACCTTTTATTAAAGGAGCTTATTCATTTCCATCACCCGGGACCTATATTTCAGAAACTCAAAGTTCTCGTTTGGATCTTGCTTCACCGGTAGATTGTGTCCTGTTTTTTGCGGGAGAGGCAACCAATAATTATCATCCGGCCACTGTTCATGGAGCATTGGAAAGTGGTGCGAGGGCTGCAGCGGAGATATTGGAATGCCCTTTTTTAGGTAATGAAAATATTATTATAACAAATGAGGTAAATTTATATGCTGAAAATGCAGTTGTTTTTTTTGAATTAAATATTACTAAAATTTCCACTGCCCGCTTTTCTATTTATTCGTTAACCGGAAGTAAAGTGAAACAATTATTTTTTGATAGAATTCCTTCCGGAAAAAATACTTGGTCGTTTTCTGTTGCAGACTTAGCGGTTGGAAATTATATTTTGGAAGCAGACGTGGATGGAGTAAAATACTCGAAACAGGTTTCAATACAACATTGATCAATAACAATAAAACATTTTAAAATCCCAGCAATAATTCCATGGATGACTACGGACAAAGATATATTGACTCCCGAAAAGAAATTGACCCTCGTGAAATATTACTTTTTAAAGTAGAAAGTAAGGTTAAAAATGCCAAAATGTGGCTTTTTATTGTTGGTGGATTTACCATTGCGTTGGCTATATTTTATTTTTTCTTTCGCTACGATCGACTCAACGTGCTATCAACCGTAATTGATTGTACTATCGGATTAGTTTATATTGGATTAGCATTTTTCGTAAATAAAAAACCTTACACTGCAGTATTAGTGGGACTGATTTTATATATCTCAACAATAGTGCTTACAGGTGTTTTCGATCCCACAACTTTAATGTCGGGTTGGCTATTTAAAATAATTATAATAGCAGCACTTGTTAGCGGATTAAAGGCTGCAAAACAAGTAGTGGAGCTAAGGCATGAATTAGGAATTTTGGATATTGAAAAAGATGCGGATGTGCCTATTGATATGATGAAATAACATTCAATAAAATCTAACCTTTTATTCTTTAAAATAATAAAGTGTCGGCTACAACCCGCGTAGCATAAGGATTGACAGATGTGAAAATCATTCCGTAACCAATCGGTTACATATCAGAATCAGAGCCCGAATTCGAGCAGAAAATATGAATCTAAGATCTACTCGATAATTAATTTTTGCTGAACATTATTAATTCTAACGAAATAAATTCCGCTGCTTAAATTGTGGAGGGAAATTGATTCGTTGATATTTCCGTTAGCGGTGTTTATTTGTTGAGAGTAGATAATTTGGCCGAGGGAGTTGAAGATTTGGAGAACGCAGGGCTGGTTAGTTTCACGCAGAGGTCGCAGAGGAGCAGAGAGCGCAGAGATATAAAATGTCCCGGTGTTTGGATTTGGGAAGATGGTGAAATTTGTTTGATCGGTTGACTCTTCAATGGATACCAAACCTTCATCAATTAATTGATTGCAATTATCATCTGTTCCATTTAATATCTCTTCCATTCCCGGATTGATGAATGAATCTTTATCATTACAATCTGTATTGTCGGTTACATAACCAATTATTATGGAACACCAGATAGAATCTATCAATGGATTACCATAACTATCGTCATCTGCATCTATGTAATAGGTATTGAAAGTTAGCGCTTCATCAATTTCAATATTACAATTATCATCCAAAGCATTACATATTTCTATAGCATCGGGATTTATTAAAAATTGGGTATCGTCACAATCAGTATTATCGAGCACAAATCCAACAGGTATGGTACAAGCTAGGGAATCTACCAGATCATTGCCAAAATTATCTCCATCCGTATCCTCAAAAAATAAGGCATATAAAAGTCCGTCATCAATAAATGAATTGCAATCATCATCAATCAAATTACAAACTTCCATTGCATCCGGATTAATATTCTCATCAGTATCATTACAATCAGTATTATTTAATAAATATCCATCGGGTATAAAACAGGAAAGGGAATCATTTAATATATCGCCAAAACCGTCCTCGTCCATATCAGCATAAAAGGTAATTAATAAAACTCCATCGTCGATCAATAAATTACAATTATCATCCAGCTCATTACACAACTCTAATGCTTCGGGATTAATAGTTGCATCAGCGTCGTTACAATCCAAAAAGTTGGTTACCATTCCCGGTATAGGAGTGCATGATAAAATTACAGTTAGTGGATCACCGAATCCATCCATGTCCGCATCTTCAAAGTTCATTACATAAATAATTCCATCATCAATTAAACCATTACAATTATCATCAATGATATTACAAATTTCAAGTTGAGCAGGATTGATGAAGGGATCGCTATCATTACAATCGGATGAGTCGCTGATATAACCTGATGGCGTAAAACATGCTTCTGTGGAATTATCAATATCTCCAAAACCATCTTCATCCATATCGGCATAATATAAATTACCTTCGCATTGTAGTTTTACGAGCCAATAATCATAATTTCCGTTTGGGTCGGTAATATCGCCATCAGTAGATTCCGAGCTTCCAAAAGTGATAATACCGCCATCATCAGTTAATGCAATATCTAGCCCGCTATCATTTAAACTTCCGCCAATCGATTTTTGCCATTCAATATCTCCCAATGCATTAATCTTTATCACCCAATAATCATTTCCATAAGTTACACCGTGGTGGCCTGTTACATCACCATTGCTCGATGCAGAATAACCAATTAATAAATATCCTTTATCAGGAGTTTCCACAGCATTCTGACAATAATCGCCATAAGATCCACCATAACATTTTTGCCAAATAATTTCTCCCGACTGATTTATTTTAAATACCCAATAATCGTGAAAAGTATCGGGCGCATGATTTCCGGAAACATCACCATCGTTAGAAATTGAAGAACTGCAAACAAGATAATCACCATCACCATTTTGAATTACGGATGCATTAAATTCATAGTTAGAACCTCCGTATGATCGTTCCCATTCCAATTCCCCGAGCTCATCAATTTTAATTATCCAGGTATCATAATTACCGTGATTATCAGAAATATCTCCATCTGTGGAAATAGAATATCCCGTCATTAAATAACCACCTTCCATAGATTCTATTATCGACATGCCATAGTCATAACTACTTCCGCCGTAAGTTTTCTCCCATATTAAATTACCTGCAAAATCCAGTTTAACAACCCAATAATCACCTGCAAAATCATAATCCGTAACATCGCCATCTGATGAATAAGTATAACCGGAAATGATATAACCCAAATCAGAAGTTTGGTCAATATCAAAAGCAAAATCACCATCTGTACCACCAAGATTATTTTTCCATTCAATAATTCCGGCGCTATTCATTTTTATGATCCAGTAATCGAACCATCCGATATTTTCGGTTACATTTCCATTGGTTGATTCCGCATAACCACAGGTAATAAATCCACCATCTGCAGTCTGAAGTATTTGTGTGCCCACATCATTTAAAGTTCCACCATAACTCTTTTGCCAGTTGATATCGCCATCTTCATTCGTATTTACTATCCAATAATCAGAGGTTGTTATTGCACCGTGGTGACCGGTAATATCACCATTGCTGGATTTTGAATCACCAGTGATAATAAATCCACCCGCAGAGGTATTACTTATAGCATGCCCAATATCATCATAGGAACCGCCATAATTTTTTTGCCATTGGATGTCGGGAGCTTGAGTAAATACAAGATTAGCGGTTAATAAAAAAATTATAATTAAGTGGAATTTCATATGGTAAATTAAATGGGCTTATAATTAAAATTTAATTGCTTTTATTTATTCGATAATTAATTTTTGCTGAACATTATTAATTTTTACGAAATAAATTCCGCTGCTTAAATTTTGTAGGGAGATTGTTTCGTTGATATTTCCGTTGGATGAAATTAATTCTTGGGAATAGATTTGCTGGCCGAGGGAGTTGAAGATTTGGAGGGTCACCCCCCTTGGTCCCCCCTTGAGGGGGGAAGTTCCTCCGATTTGAGCGTTGTAGTGCAAATTAAATGTTCCGGTGTTTGGATTTGGTGAAATATTTAGGTAAGGCTCATTATTTAATGTAAATATTT
Source organism: Bacteroidota bacterium (assembly GCA_016706865.1). Lineage (NCBI taxonomy): Bacteria > Pseudomonadati > Bacteroidota > Bacteroidota bacterium. The sequence goes on from JADJIS010000003.1 coordinate 1,286,869, forward strand.
CAACAAAATTTTCATCTATGGTATCGTTACAATTATCGTCGATGCCATTAAACAGTTCAGAGCTCCGGGATAAATTAGGGGATTTGTGTCGTCGCAATCGGTGTTGTCGGAGACGAAACCGGGTATTAAATCACTACATGAAATTGTGTCAATTAAGATATTGCCATAAAGGTCGCCATCAGCATCCTGGAAAAAAGTATTTTCCGGTAATCCTTCATCTATAAATAAATTACAATTATCATCTATGTTGTTACATATTTCAGGGCTTCCGGGAAAAATTAGAGAATCACTATCATTACAATCTGAGTTGTCAGTAACATAACCAGTTATTGATTCTAAACACGAAATTATTTCAATACCGGGATTACCGAAATTATCATCATCATTATCCATATATAAAGTATATAATGAAAATCCTTCGTCGATAATACCATTACAATTATCATCGTATCCATTACATTCCTCTGTAAATAAAGTATCGCATGGAGGAGATAATTTAATTACCCAATAATCGTAGTCACTATTACTTTCTGCTTTGTCACCGGAAATAGGGGAATTAGAGGTGCAATTTAAAATATATCCATTATCTTCAATTTGTATGATTTCACCTACAAAATCGTCCTCAACACCCCCGATAATATTCTGCCATAAAATATTTCCGACCGAATCGAGATTAATTATCCAGATGTCATCTTCTCCAATATTAGATTCTGTTTTATCACCAGAAATGGGAGAAGATGTATTTCCTGCAATAAGATAACCACCGTCTATAGTTTGAATTCCAGTATATAAGATATCACGAGAGATTCCGCCAATGGTGTTTTGCCATTCAATTATTAAATCTGAATTTAATTTAATTACCCAAAAATCATAATTAATAATTTCGCCGGTATAAGTTTCATTTTTATCACCTGACACCTCTGAGTTTGATGATCCAAAAATAAAATATCCTCCATCAAAAGTTTGAATTGATTGTCCTCCAATTTCAGAATTCTCACCACCAATAGTTTTGTCCCATTCAACTTCACCCAATGAATCCAGTTTAACAATCCAATAATCAGTACCACCATTAGAATTTTCGGTTTTATCAAAACTAATATCAGATTGAGATGACCCACTTATAATATAGCCACCATCCGAGGTTTGTGAAATACTACCCAGTGCTTCAAAGTTGTCACCTCCGATTGTGTTTTGCCATTCAATTTCCCCGTCTGGCTTTAATTTAACTATCCACATATCAGAATGGCAACATGCGCCAAGTCTATTTTCTGTTTTGTCTCCTGTTGAATCAGAATCAGATTGACCTCCTAATATATACCCACCGTCAGCAGTAAATTGAACTACACTTAAATAATCATCTTCAATTCCACCAATGGTATTTTGCCAGATAATATTGTGATTAGAATCTAGTTTTACAACCCAATAATCATAACTATCGCCCCATGAATTTTCACTTTTATTTCCAGAAATATCTGAATTTGAAATTCCACCTAAAATGAGCCCGCCATCAGGAGTTTGTTGCAAACTTGTAAAAGCATCCAAACCATCACCACCTATAGTTAAATCCCATTCCACATTTCCAAAAACATCCGTTTTTACTAACCAATAATCTTCGGCGTTAAAATGTATATAACATTCACAATCCCAATCGTAAAAGTCATATCCATCGCCAATTATATTTTCACTTTTATCTCCTGAAATATCAGATTTTGAACCGCCTCCTAAATAAAATCCACCATCTAATGCTTTAATAACTGTGTGTCCCCAGTCACTACTATCTCCTCCAATAGTATTTTGCCATTGAATTGCAGGGGCCTGTGAAAAGGCAATACTCACAAAACAGACCGCTGCAAGAAATGCAAATATTTTCATTATGGTTTTTATTTATTCAACAATTAATTTTTGCTCGTAAAAAGTTAAATTATTATCCTCTAAAGATAAACTAAAAAACCTTACTATGTAAATTCCGGGTGATATATTACTTAATTTAATTACTTCAGGAGCAATCCCGTCTGGAGAATCGAATTGTTGCGAATAAATTTGTTGGCCTAAAGAATTAAAGATATTTATGGAGCCTGATGCAACATCAAAGGTAGATTCCCCTTCTTTGGAGCTAAAGTTTATTGTAAAAGTCCCATTATTGGGATTGGGGAAGATGGAAATAGAATTATTATTTATTAATTCTTCCCCTTCTTTACAAGGCACAGAAACAGAAATTATATTTGAATTTTTAAAACATCCACTCGCTGTTTTTGTAACACGACATTTATAATTTCCGGCTGTTGTAGCTATATAATTTGTGGATGTTGCTCCCGCAATTGCGCTTGCTCCTTTATACCATTGATAGGAACAACCTGCAATAGGAATTTCAGTTAATGTTACATTACCACCAGCGCAAAAAGTTGTCGCACCATCGGCTGAAATACTTGCGTTGGGGTTTTTGCTAACTGTAACAATTATAGTGGATGATGTTGCAGTTCCACATAGTGATGTTGTAACTGCAGCATAATTTCCCGATTTATTTACGGAATAAGTTGAAGATGTTGCACCTGGAATATTTACTCCGTTCTTTTTCCATTGCACAGATGTGCCGGAATAAGTTGCGGATAATAAAACGGTATTTCCCTGGCAGAATGTTGTTGCACCACCTGGGGAGATACTAATTGTTTCGATTACATCTTCGTCAACTACACCGTTACAATTATCATCGAGTGTGTTGCAGGTTTCTGCTGTTGGTGAACATTCAGGATATAATTTGATTATCCAATAATCATATAAACCCAAACTATTCTCAGTTTTATCAACACCAATATTTGAATATGAATGGCCACATAAAACATAACCATTATCATTGGTTTGTTCAATGGAATAAACTTTGTCATCGCTGGAGCCTCCTATTGTATTTTGCCATGCAATGGTTCCGTCCGGATTCAATTTTAAAATCCAAATATCAAAATTTCCATAACAAGTTTCTTCTTTATCGCCTAACCAGCTTGAAGTTGAATAACCGCCAACCAAATATCCATCATCATTTGTTTGAATTACCATACTCAACCAATCTTCTGAACCTCCACCAATTGTATTTTGCCATATAATTGCACCAACACTATTTAATTTAACTATCCAATAGTCATAAGTTACAATACCAGCTATATTTGGCTCTGTCTTATCTCCGGAAATTCCTGACCGCGACCAACCACCTAAAATATAGCCCCCGTCTGAAGTTTGAGCAACGCTATACAGATAATCCTGATCGGTTCCGCCAATTGTATTTTGCCATTCTATGCTACCTGTCGCATTTAATTTGATCACCCAAAAATCCTGCTGACCAATCAATGGTTCAGACTTATCACCAGTGATACCGGAATAAGATGCATCTGCAATTATAAAACCGCCATCTGTTGTTTCTGCAATATTATGTGCGAAATCACTTGAACTACCACCTATCGTATTCTGCCAAATTATATTACCATCAGAATCCAGTTTTAATATCCACATATCTGCATAAGTTAAAGTAACCCCCATATTGGGTTCGGTTTTATCACCAGTGATCCCTGATCTCGACCAACCACTGACAATATAACCCCCATCTGTAGTTTGATGTATAGCAGATAATTTATCGTCTGCAGATCCACCAATTGTGTTCTGCCAGTTGATTGATCCGTTTTTATTTAATTTAATTATGAAATAATCATTACCCCCATTTGACGCTTCCGTTTTGTCACCCGATACTCCGGAATCAGAATAACCACCAATAATAAACCCTTCATCTGTAGTTTGCTCAATTGAGGTAAGAATATCTTCACCTGATCCACCTATTGTATTTTGCCAAACAATATTTCCATTTGAATTTAATTGAAGAATCCAAAAATCCGTACCCATAGCAGTTTCAGATTTATCTCCACTTATACCGGAGGAAGAATATCCACCAACAATATATCCACCATCTGTTGTCTGATCAATACCATATCCACCGTCTCCTGCGCTTCCTCCAATTGTATTTTGCCATTCAATATCCGGAGCTTGACAAAATGAGTATTGTGCAATGAATAATGAGTTTAATAAAACAATTAATTTGAGTATTATTTTTTTCATCGTAAATCTTTATAATAATTATTCGATAATTAATTTTTGTTCTGAATAATGATTTTCATTTCCTAACCTCACAAAATAAATTCCACTCGATAAATTATTTATAGAAATAGTTTCATTTATATTTCCATCGGTAGAATTTATTTGTTGGGAATGGATTTGTTGGCCGAGGGAGTTGAAGATTTGGAGCGTGGTCACCCCCCTTGGTCCCCCCTTGAGGGGGGAAGTTCCTCCGGTTGAAGAGGTGAAGATCAAATTAAATGTTCCAGTGTTGGGATTTGGGTAGATGGTGAAATTATTATTTTCTTCATTTATTAACTCCTCCCCTTCTTTGCATGGAACGGTAACTGAAATTGCATTGGAATTTTTGAAACAACCTGAGGCAATTTTTGTTACACGGCATTTATAATTTCCGGCTGTTGTTGCGGTGTAATTTGTTGTTGTTGCACCTGCAATTGCACTTGCACCTTTATACCATTGATAACTGCATCCTGCTACAGGAACCTCAGATAATAGAACTGATCCACCAGCACAAAAAGTAGTTGCTCCACCTGCGGAAATACTTGCATTGGGATTTTTATTTACGGTGACAATTATAGGTGATGAAGTTGCAGAATTACAAGCAGACGTTGTAACTGCGGTATAACTTCCTGTTTTATTTACTAAATAGGTTGGATTAATTGCTCCGGCAATATTAACTCCATTTCTTTTCCATTGCACAAGTGGGCCGGAATAGATCGCGTTTAACAAAACAGTATTTCCCTGACAAAAAGTTGTAGCACCCAAAGCAGAAATATTAATTGTTTCTATTACACCATCATCAATAATTCCGTTGCAATTATCATCCAGTGCGTTACAGGTTTCCGTAACCGGCACACATCCACCGAATTTAACAGTCCAAAAATCATTTACGCCAAAAAGTCCTTCCGATTTATCTCCTGAAATACCGGATCCTGAAGAACCTGCAAGAATAAATCCTCCATCTGAAGTGATATCCATTCCTGAAGCAATGTCTTCAGCATTTCCACCGATAGTATTTTGCCATATAATACTTCCGAAATTATTTAATTTTAATACCCAATAATCACCATAAAATTCACCACCTTGAGATAATTCAGTTTTATCTCCACTAATACCAGAATTTGAATAACCGTTTATTAAATATTCCTGTTCCGAAGTTTCTTCGATCGCTGTTAAAACTTCTTTATTTATTCCGCCAATTGTATTTTGCCAGAGGATATTTCCTAAATTGTCGAGTTTTAATATCCAATAATCCGAATCACCTATTTGCGCTTCTGATTTATCTCCGGATAAAGAAGAGGTAGAATATCCTCCTACAATATAATTACCTTCAGATGTTTGTTTAACAATATTTAATGCATCAACATTGTCGCCACCAATGGTATTTTGCCAGACAATATTTCCCAACGCATTTAATTTTAAAATCCAATAATCATAGGCACCGATATTTGCTTCTGTTTTGTCGACGGAAATTCCGGAGAAACTGGAGCTGCCTACTATGTATCCGCCATCTGCTGTTTGACTTATGGAAACAAGTAAATCGATAGAGCTGCCACCTATTGTATTTTGCCATTCGATATTTCCGATGGAATTTAATTTTAATATCCAAAGATCGTCGAGGCCTTTATTACTTTCTGTTTTATCGCCGGAAATTCCACCGGCTGAACTTCCACCTGCAATATAACCGCCGTCAGCAGTTTGTGCGATGGAGGTCAACATATCATTTTTATTTGTTTTAATAGAATTTTGCCAACTGATATTACCGGAAGCATCAGTTTTTATTATCCAATAATCGTATTCACCCATATTGGATTCTGTTTTATCACCTGAAATTCCTGAACTGGAATATCCTCCTAAAATAAATCCGCCATCTGCAGTTTGCTGAGAACATGTAAGAAAATCGTAATTAGAACCGCCAATTACATTTTGCCAAAGGATAGTTCCGCTGCTGTTGGTTCTTACTATCCAATAATCGGCATTACCCATTGGGCCTTCCGTTTTATTTCCGGAGATATTACTATAAGAATAACCGGCAAATAAATATCCTCCGTCAGAAGTTGTGTTTACAACCTGAAGAAAATCGGCAAGATCGCCACCTATGGTTTTTTGCCATTCGATAGGAGGAGCTTGTGCTGAAATATTAAAAACGGAGAATAAAATAAATATCGGACTGAGGAGAAATATTTTTGTCATAAATAAATTAGTTTTTATATGAAAATAATTGAATTAATATTATTATTTAATCTGTTATCACGATCTTTTTAATGCAAATTTTATTTCCATCATTCAATTCTAGAAAATATATTCCTGCACTTAAATTGTCGAGGTTGATCAACTCAAAGGACTTTGTGTTTGTATTCAGGAGGTTTTTGGAATATACCATTTCACCTGAAGTATTTATAATTGTTATGGAATAATTATTTCCTGAAATATTAGCAGGGAAATTATAATTAATAATAAAGGATCCGGAATTGGGGTTTGGAGAAATAATAAAATTATCGGAAAGGTCTTCATCTGAAATTGCTACTATTCCTTCATCTATTAATTGATCGCAATCATCATCAAGTCCGTTTGCAATTTCGGTCGAGCCGGGATAAATATTTGGATTTGTATCATCACAATCTGTATTGTCATATACATAACCTTCAGGTGGAATTACATTACAAAAAATATCATCAGCATCAGGATCTCCATAATCATCGTTATCTGCATCGGCAAAGTAAGTATGCATTAACAGATCTTCATCTGTTGCTCCATCGCAATCGTCGTCGATTAAATTGCATATTTCGATTGCAGAAGGATTAATATTTATATCTGTATCAATACAGTCTGTACTATCAGAAACATAACCCGGAATAGCACCATCCACACAAGTAACAATTATATCCGCAATATTACCATATTCATCTCCGTCGAGATCCGCATAATAAGTGAATACTGGCAATCCTTCATCAATAAGAAAGTCACAATTGTCATCTGTAAAATTGCATATTTCAACAGCACCTGGATAAATATTCATATCAGAATCGTTACAATCTGTATTGTCGAGCGTATATCCATCGGGAATAATTTCGGAACAGGTAATAATAATAAATCCGGGATTGCCGAAATTATCTGCGTCGAAATCGGCAAAATAATTATAAAATGCTAACCCTTCATCTGACATCGCATTACAATTATCGTCAATACCATTGCATATTTCCGCAGCGCCGGGGTTTATAAAAAATTCGGAATCGTTACAATCTGTGTTATCCAAAATGTAATTTGGAGGTGGAGTACATGCAAGCAGGGTAATATCCGGATTTCCATATCCATCCCCATCGGAATCCACATAAAATAATACAATTACTCCTTCATCAATATTGCCATCACAATTATCATCAACGCCATTACAGGTTTCTGAAGCGCCCGGGTTGGCAAAAAAATAAAAATCGTTGCAATCGGTAAAATCGTTGGAATAACCGGGAGGTGGTGTGGGCTGGCAGGAATTGATAAATACTTCCGGACTACCATAAGTATCCCCGTCTTCATCTGCATAATAAATAGTGAAAGTTAAACCTTCATCTATGTCTGTATTACAATTATCATCATAATTATTACAAATTTCCGAAATACCTGGATTAATAAAAAAGGCTTCGTCGTTGCAGTCGTCATTATTATTAACAAATCCATCAGGTGCTTCGGGAGCTACCAGAAAATTAAAGGGATCACCATATCCATCTCCGTCAAAATCGGCATAATAGACAGGTAAAATTGGGTCATAATTATTTAATGGCGATGAAGTCTCTGCACCCAATGTAGCTCCATTGGCAGTATAGAAAATGCAGGTCATTAAAAACATCCAATTTATTTGAGGAGTAAATTTCATTGTGTTTTTTTTACAAATATAATTAATTACAATATGTTATTTCACTTTTCTACAAATTTGATGTGTTCTTACAAGTTTTAGTGTATAAAGAAATTTATCATTATTCGATAATTAATTTTTTTTCTGAATAGGAATTATGGTTTCCAACCCGAATAAAGTAAATACCACTGGCAATATCATCCATTTCGATATTAGTGATAGAGTGTTGGATCTCTTTTATATAAATTACCTGACCTGCATAGTTATAAATTTCAACATTTAAATTTTCCGTTAAAGTGGTTGTTAGCTCAATTATGAAATTATTTATTGCAGGATTAGGATAAATATTAAAATGATTTCCTTCCAAAACATTAAGAATTTCAACAAGCCCTTCGTCAATGGTATCGTTACAATTATTATCGATACCATCCGGTAATTCGGTTGCACCGGGATAAATTGAAGCATCAGAATCATCACAATCCAATGCATTGGAAACGTACCCGGCAATTAAAAAACAGGTATCTATCGAATTATTTAAATCACCAAAATCGTCTCCATCTGTATCAGCGTAATACGTTACTGGTACACATTCATCACCATAAAGTTTCAATATCCAATAATCATAGCTCCCTAAAGCATCTTCAGTTTTATCTATTCCGCTATCACTTGTTGAGTAACCTCCTAGTAAGTAACCCTCATCGTCAGATTGCAAAGCTGAAAAATAAAGTATATCATCACCTGTTCCTCCTATTGTATTTTGCCAGTGAATACTTCCATCGGGAAATAATTTTACAACCCAATAATCGTATTCTCCGAAATTTTCTTCCTCTTTATCACCACTCATTTCGCTGTCAGAAGTTCCGCTTATTAAATAACCCCCATCTATTGTAGGTATTGCTGAAAATAATTCATCATCACCATTTCCACCAATTGTATTTTGCCATTCGATGTTTCCAATATCATTGAGTTTTAGCACCCAATAGTCCTCACCACCATTTCCATTTTCCGTTTTATCACCACTTAAATCACTAATGGAAATGCCCCCTACAATATAACCCCCATCGGGAGTTTGATGAATTGCATAGGATTTATCGTCTGCCGCACCGCCGATCGTATTTTGCCATTCAATTGATCCACTAGAATTTAATTTTACCACCCAATAATCCTTTCCGCCTAAAATGGTCTCTGTTTTATCACCCCCTACTCCACTTGCAGAGGAACCGGTTAAAATGTATCCATAGTCGGAAGTTTGTTCTATATAAAACAGCTGATCAGTGCCTGCTCCGCCGATGCTATTTTGCCATTCAATATTTCCGTCAACATCCAATTTTACCACCCAATAATCAGTAACGCCATTTGATTCCTCCGTTTTATCGCCGGAAATTCCGCTCGCCGACATTGCACCGAGAATGTAACCACCATCACTAGTAACCTGGAGCGAATACATATTTTCATAAAGCGCACCGCCAATCGTATTTTCCCATTCTATTTCACCAATGGAATTAACCTTTACGATCCATATATCCCCGTCACCCATGTGGCTTTCCGATTTATCTCCTCCGATACCACTGTAACTTTGACCACCTAATATATATCCACCATCAACTGTTTGATGCACAGAATATAAATAATCAAATTCGGTTCCGCCCATTGTATTTTGCCATTCTATTTCGCCTGCCGCATCAATTTTTACCAACCAATAATCCCATCCTAAACTAGCTTCAGTTTTATCAGCACTTATACCACTTAAAGAAGTTCCTCCTAAAATATAACCGCCGTCATCAGTTTGTTCAGCCGTAAATATTTCATCATCATCAGAACCACCAATGGTGTTTTGCCATTCAATATCCGGTGCCTGACCAAACAAATTTGATTCAGCATATCCGGCAAACAGAATTAAAATAAAAATGATCTTTTTCATACTTTAAAATTATTTACGGTTATAAAATTAATGATGTTTTAATTCCTATTAATTAATGATCATTTCTTGTTCAGAATAATTATTTCCATTCCATAATCTGACAAAATAAATTCCTGAGTTTAAATTATTTTTGGAAATTGTTTCATTAATATTTCCATCGGTGGAATTTATTTGTTGGGAATGGATTTGTTGGCCGAGGGAGTTGAAGATTTCGATCACCCCCCTTTGTCCCCCCTTGAGGGGGGAAGTTCCTCCGGTTGAAGAGGTGAAGGCCAAATTAAACGTTCCTGAATTTGGATTTGGGAAGATGGTGAAATTATTATTTTCTTCTTTGATTAATTCCTCCCCTTCTTTACAAGGAACAGTAACGATAATTGTATTTGAATTTTTAAAGCAACCGCTTGCAGTTTTTGTAACACGGCATTTATAATTACCGGCTGTGGTTGCGATATAATTTGTGGAAGTTGCACCGGCAATTGATGATGCTCCTTTATACCATTGATAAGAACAACCTGCGACAGGAACTTCTGTTAGCGTAACAGAACCACCTGCACAAAAGGTTGTTGCCCCTCCCGCAGAAATACTTGCATTGGGATTTTTATTTACGGTGACATTAATTGTGGATGATGTTGCAGTTCCGCATGGTGATGTAGTAACTGCTGTATAATTACCTGATTTATTTACGGAATAAGTTGAAGAAGTTGCACCTGGAATATTTGCTCCATTCTTTTTCCATTGCACACTCGCGCCGGAATAAGTTGCTGTTAATAATACCGAACCACCCTGGCAGAAAATAATTGGACCACCTGCAGAAATATTAATTGTTTCTGTTATTTCATCGTCAATTAACCCATTGCAATTATCGTCGAATGCATTACAAGTTTCAGGTATGGCTGAACATGGATTAGAATAATAAATAAATACCCCACCTTCGTCAATAAGGTCAAAATCATAATCCCAGGCACCAACAGCCAGATCGGAGAATCCATCACCATTCATATCTCCGGTGCCACAAACTGCGTGACCATACTGACTTTCGGTCTGCTTGCCGCCAAAAATTTCTTTAGGAAAGGGAATTAATCCTGCGGCAGAACCGTGATATATAAATACTGCTCCTTCATCCAACATATTTAATGAGTATGCATCAGCCGCGATCACAACATCATCAAAATTATCACCATTTACATCTCCAAGAAATGCACAGGAAGCTGAAAAAAATACCTGTTGTTGATTTCCTTCCAGGGTAAGAGAAGCGGTAGATGATAAACCTGTTGGTGATCCATAATAAATAAATGCGCGCCCTTCATGTAATTGTCCATTAGTATAAGAATGACAACCTATAACAATATCGTCAAATCCATCATTATTGATATCTCCATTTCCCGCAATAGAAATTCCAAATAATGAATTTGCCTGATTACTTTCCATAGTAACAGCAGCAGTTGTATTTAATCCAACAGGAGATCCATGATAAATAAAAACACGTCCTTCATTTGTACTTCCATTATCATAATTATAAGCACCGATTGCAACGTCATCATATCCATCAGCATTTACATCCCCAATACCGGAAACAGCATAACCAAAATAAGCAGTGGCCTGATTACACTCGAGTTCCGCTGATGCAATGGGATTTAATCCTGAAGCGGATCCTAAATACACAAAAACTTCTCCTTCATTAGTTGAACCATCATCAAATTCGTTTGCACCAACAATCAGGTCGTCATAACCATCATTATTTATATCAGCATTGGAAATACCTACTCCAAAATTTGAAGATGCCTGGTTCATTTCAAGTAATAGACTTGGAGTTAAAGAAACACCTGTTGCAGAACCATTAAAAATATAAACAAGTCCTTCATTCGATTGTCCGTTGTCCCCTTCTAAAGCTGAAGCTACCAGATCATCATATCCGTCGCCATTAAAATCACCATTTGCGTTTATGGCACCACCCAATTCTGCAGAAGCCTGATTAATTTCAAGAATTGCCGAAGGAATCATGATCAATCCTGAAGAAGAACCGTTATAAACATAAAGTGCTCCTTCACTAGTTTCACCGTTAGAATATTTTTTTTTCGCTGCAATTAAATCAGAATATCCATCACCATTCAGATCTCCCGATCCGACAGCCATTCCAAATAACGAATTGCTTTGATCACTCTGAATTACTCCACCATATATCCATTCAATTTCTTCATCAATATTTCCATCACAATTATTATCTATTCCATCTGGTTGTTCAATAAAATCAGGATGCACCAAACTATTCAGATCATCACAATCACCGGCAATTATTCCAATAGAATAATTAGGTGTTGCAGGGGTATCGCATTGATTAATTGGTGAACCTGTTCCTGCATAATAGCCGTCACCATCAAAATCGTAATACCAAATTGATGTGGGATTTTTTTCGGCTTCATCATCATCACAATCTGTATTATCTACACTGTATCCAATGGGCACAGTAAAACAACCGGTAGTGTAAAGCATAGCATTCCCGAATCCATCGTTATCATAATCAGCAAAATATGTTTGTGCAACACAGGATTCTCCGAAATACAAAAACGCCATACCCTCAACATTTTCTACGTTATCCATATAGGGTGCTCCTACTAAAACATCATCAAATCCATCATTATTTATATCGCCAACTGATGCAACCGAAGATCCAAATTCACCTGAACCCTGCCCTACCTGGAAGCTGGTATAAATATTGGAATTTATTCCGGTTGATGATCCTATATAAATTCCTGCTCTACCGGAATTACCGTTTGCAAAATCGTAACTATCCATTCCAATGATGAGGTCATCATAACCATCATTATTAAAATCGCCAGCGCCTGAAAGTCCATTGCCAAATCCAGCCAGATCCTGATCTGTTGCAAGAACAACAGAAGGAGCGATATTTATTCCAGTTGCCGAGCCATGATGAATTGAAACAGTGTAATTAACTGAAACTATATGATGTTGCAATGCTATATCATCATAACCATCATTATTCACATCACCGATAGCAGCCATTACATCACCTATATGGTCAAAGTGTCCATCACCATAAATAATGGAAGAAGGCGACGTAATTGATGCAGCTCCGTGATAAATATAAACAAATCCCTCATCCACATACACACCGTTATAATCACGTCCGCAAACCATAAAATCATCATACCCGTCGTTATTCACATCACCTGCAGCAGAAACAGCATAACCAAAATGGATAGAGGCAAAATTTGCTTCCAGTATTGCGAAGGGTGTTGTATTAATTCCGGTTGCTGAACCCTTATAAATATTTACCCTGCCTTCATCTGTTTCACCATTTTCATAATAATATGCACCTACTGCAACATCATCAAATCCATCGTTATTTACATCACCAATTCCAGCTACAGAATTTCCCATATAAGCAGAAGATTGATTGCTTTCAATTGTTGTTGCTGCAATGGGATTTATGCCTGATGCTGAACCATGGTAAATAAAAAATTTCCCTTCGTTTGTCTGGCCATTTGAAAATTTATAAGCGCCTACAATTATATCATCGTATCCATCATTATTCACATCACCTGCGCGATCTGCTGAATAACCAAAATAGGCACTGCCAAGATTACCTTCAATAATAAGGGCTGGTGTGGTATTCATTCCACCTGCGGTTCCATGATAAATATAAACGGCACCTTCATTGGTTTGTCCGTTAGCATACTTCCACGCAGCTACCATTATATCTTCATAACCATCGTTATTTACATCGCCAATCCCTTTAACAACATTTCCAAATTCAGCCAAACTAAGATTCGATTCGAAAGAATAGTTTTCAATTGGCGATTGTGCTTTTACATAACAAGAGTATGTGATCAGAAAAACTACAAAACATTTTTTCATTGGTTGATTAGTTTTGAACAATGTGTAGCATTGAGGAATACCCCCAATGTGTGTATTTGATAGAAAACTAAGGCTAAATGCGTGAAAATTCAAATAATAAAGGGCGAAATGACCAATTTTTAGTGTGAAATGGCAGTTTGGGTTAGTGAAGTGAGGAATGAAGGAGTGAAAGAATGAAGGAAGGAAGGGATGACAATATGCAATATGAATGAACGTTCATTCATATTGCATATTGTATCAAATGGTTTAGTTATTCAATCATGAATTTCTGGTCAGAATAATTAATTCCATTGTTCAATCTTATGATATAAATTCCGCTGGATAAATTATCAATTGAAATTGTTTCATTTATATTTCCTTCAGGTGAATTTATTTGTTGGGAATGGATTTGTTGGCTGAGGGAGTTGAAGATTTGGAGGGTGATCACCCCCCTTGGTCCCCCCTTGAGGGGGGAAATACCTCCGATTGGAACATTAAAGACTAAATTAAACGTTCCGTTGTTTGGATTTGGGAAGATGGTGAAATTATTATTTTCTTCATTCATCAATTCCTCCCCTTCCTTACATGGAACAGTTACAGTAATTGTATTCGAATTTTTAAAACAACCACTTGCTGTTTTTGTAACGCGGCATTTATAATTTCCTGGTGCTGTTGCGATATAATTTGTGGATGTTGCTCCGGCAATTGTTGATGCGCCTTTATACCATTGGTATGTACTTCCACCAACAGGTGCTTCGGTTAATGTTACGCTGCCACCGGCGCAGAATGTTGTGGCACCTCCTGCTGTTATAGATGCTGTCGGATTTTTATTTACTGTTACATGAATTAATGATGAAGTTGCAGTACCACATGGACTGGTTGTTACACAAGTATAATCACCGGTTTTAGTTACTGAATATGTTGAGGATGTTGCACCCGGAATATTTGCTCCGTTCTTTTTCCATTGAACAGTTGCACCGGAATATGTTGCAGTTAATAAAACGGAACTACCTTGACAGAAAATAATTGGTCCTCCTGCAGAGATATTAATTGTTTCAACAACACCATCATCAATTAATCCATTGCAATTATCATCGAGGGCGTTGCAAGTTTCTGCAACACAATCTGCACTTAATTTTACAACCCAAAAATCATATCCGCCATGGTTGAAGGTAATATCACCATTTTCGGAAATAGAATAGCCAGCAATAATATAGCCGCCGTCAGGTGCTTGTTTAATTGAAAAGCTTCTGTCGTAGCTTGTCCCGCCAAGGCATTTTTGCCATAATAAACTTCCACTTTCATTTAATTTAACCACCCAAAAATCCCAATCCCCATGGTTGCCACTAACATCACCATTATTTGATAAAGTATATCCTGTAACTATATAACCTCCATCTGAAGTCACATCGATCCCGTAACCATAATCTTCACTATCTCCCCCCAAACATTTTTGCCATTGCAATGTCCCATTGATATCAATTTTTACAACCCAATAATCAAACGAGTCATGCTTTCCGGATACATCTCCGTTGTTCGAATGTGTAGTTCCGATTATAATATATCCTCCATCCGGTGTAGGCTTTATCCGCTGTGCTTCTTCGGAATAAATACCTCCATAACATTTTTTCCATTGCACATTTCCTACATTGGATAACTTAATAATCCAAAAATCAGAATTGCCGTGATTACCTACAACATCAAAATCGTTCGAAAAAGCATATCCCGCGATAATAAAACCACCGTCAGAAGTTTCTAATATATCAGTCGCTACATCACCATCTGTACCACCATAACATTTTTGCCAGGTAATATTTCCAGACGCATCTAATTTTGCTATCCAGTAATCGCCAAGAAATCCGTGATGGCCAGATACATCTCCATCATTGGACCGCGCTTCTCCTGCCACAATATATCCACCATCTGAAGTTTCCTTTACCGAATAACCTGAATCATGATCTGTGCCACCTAATGATTTTTGCCAAATCAAAGTCCCTGTGCTGTTCAATTTAACCACCCAGAAATCACTATAAAAAGACCCTCCATGATGACCACTTACATCATAATCATTTGATTTGGAAAACCCACAGATTATATATCCATCATCCGAAGTTTGCTCAATCGATCGCGGAAAGTCAATTTCAGAACCCCCTACAGACACTTGCCATTGAATAATTCCTGTAGATGATGTTTTAATTATCCAGTAGTCATCATAACCATGATTGACTGTAACATCTCCATTTGCAAAAGTTGAAGTTCCTACAAAAACAAATCCACCATCAGTAGTGTTTTGACAGTCTCTGGCATAATCTTCAAAAGTTCCACCATAACATTTCTGCCATTCGATAGAAGGCGCTTGCGCCCTGGTAGAATTAGTTAAGAGGCACATGAATAAAAGTGATACAAAAGTATTTGGTTGAAATAATCTAAGTTTAAACATAATTGTGAATTTGGTGAATTTATTCAATGATCAGTTTTTTTTCATAATGAATATCATTAGTCCGCATCCGGATATAATAAATTCCGGAGGATAAATTATTTATAGAAATTGTTTCATTAATATTTCCATCGCAGGAATTTATTTGTTGGGAATGGATTTGTTGGCCGAGGGAGTTGAAGATTTCGAGCGTTGTCACCCCCATTGGTCCCCCCTTGAGGGGGGAAATTGGCCCCCACGGTCCCCCATAGGGGGATGTTGCTCCGGTTGGAACATTATAGACTACATTAAATGTTCCGGTGTTGGGATTTGGGAAGATGGTGAAGTCTGAATTTGATAATAATTCTTCACCTTCTTTACAAGGAACTGTAACCATAATTCCATTCGAATTTTTATTGCAACCTGATGCTGTTTTAGTAACATTACATTTATAAAACCCTGCAGTTGTTGCTGTGTAATTTATTGATGTTGCACCAGGAATTAATACAGCGTCTTTATACCATTTATAACTCAACCCTCCTCCGGTGTTTGCAGTTAATATTACAGAACCTCCTGCACAGAATGTTGTTGCGCCTCCTGCAGTAATTGATGCGGGTGGATTTTTTTGAACGTTGACGAAAATGCCGGTGGATAATTCTGTGTCGCATGCGGAGGATGTTTCACATGTATAAGTTCCTTTAGTCGTAACTGTATATGATGACAATATTGCGCCTGGAATATTTGTTCCGTTCTTTTTCCATTGATAATTTGGACCGGAAGTTGTTGCATTTAATATAACCGAGCCACCCTGACAAAATGTAGTTAAGCCTGCGGCGGAGATTGTAATTGTTTCGATTACATCATCATCTATTAATCCGTTGCAATTATCATCTATTGTGTTACAGATTTCAGGTTCTGCGACACACTCTCCCGTTAACTTAATTATCCAGTAATCATCACCTCCTTGACCATCTTCTGTTTTGTCATAATAAATATTAGATTTTGAATTTCCGCCCAAAATAAATCCTCCATCAGGAGTAGTTGTTATACATTTTAATTCGTCATCGTTTTTAGCGCCAATTGTATTTTGCCAAATAGCATTTCCATCATCATCAATTAAAATGATCCAATAATCAGTTTGTCCCAACAATTTCTCTGATTTACTCCCGTTTAATGAAGAGGAAGAATATCCTCCGATAATATAATTATTTTCCTCTGTTGCATTAATTGAAGTAATATAATCATGAGAAGTTCCGCCAAAAGATTTCTGCCAAAGGATATTACCGAGAGCGTCAATTTTTATTACCCAATAATCAGTAACTCCATATCCTGCAACTGTTTTCTCACCCGATATTGGTGATGAAGAATACCCTCCCAGAACAAATCCTCCATCAGAAGATTGCACAATATCAATTAAATAATCTGAAGCGGAACCTCCGATAGTATTTTGCCAGGTGATTATTCCGAGAGAATTTAATTTCACAACCCAATAATCATTTGAGCCATAATTAATTTCGGTTTTATCGACAGAAATTCCTGAACTCGATTCTCCTGCAATAATATATCCACCATCACTAGTTTGTTTTATAGCTTGCAATCTATCATCCTGATTTCCTCCAATCGTGTTTTGCCACTGAATATTACCGGCAGCATTTAATTTAATTATCCAATAATCATATCCACCGAAACAAGTTTCTGTTTTATCCATGCTATTTACCGATTGAGAATATGCGCCAATTATGTATCCTCCGTCGGAAGTTTGAGATAATGAGGTAAGTTCATCAAAAGTGGATCCGTTAATTGTATTTTCCCATACCACATCACCGCCACTATTCAATTTTACAACCCAAATATCGCTGCTAATGCTATTTTCAGATTTATCACCACCAATCGGAGAATAAGATATTCCTCCAATAATATATCCGCCGTCTATAGTTTGCTCAGCTCCATATAAACGCTCACCGGCAGTTCCTCCTATAGAATTTTGCCACAAAATATTTCCTGATATATCTAATTTTAAGACCCAATAATCTGTTGCCAAACCTTCGTCGGTTTTATCTCCGCTTAATCCGGAAGCAGATTGTCCTGCTATGAAATATCCACCATCGGAGGTGTTTACAACTGTTGAAAAAAAGTCATCTCCAATCCCACCAATTGTATTTTGCCATTCTATAGCTGGTCCCGGATTACATCCGGTTAATCCTTCATCGATAATTCCATCACAATCATTATCAAATCCATCACATAATTCAATATAACCGGGATGAATAAAATTATTTAGGTCATGAAAGTCGCCGGCTACCATCGATTGAAATGCACTCGGTTCGCATGCAAAATAAAGTGGTGGTTCAATACCATACCCATCAAGATCAATATCAGCATATGTTGGTTGCAATAAACAATCATCTTCACTCATTTTAATTATCCAATAATCACCTTCACCGATAACATCTTCCGTTTTATCTCCATTTATTCCAGAACGAGAAAACATGCCAAGAATATAACCTCCATCCGATGTAATATCTATATCTCTAATACCATCAAATGAATACCCTCCAATTGTATTTTGCCAGATAACATCACCTTCTTCGTTTAGCTTAATTAACCAACCATCTCCTTCACCGATATTAGATTCCACTTTATCGCCCGAAAATGACGCATAAGAACGTGCAGCAATAATAAATCCATTATCTGCGGTTTGTTTCATTGAACGCATTTCATCTTCACCAATTCCTCCAATGGTATTATCCCAGACAACATTTCCAACACTATTTATTTTTACCAACCATATATCATATGCATCATCATCCTCACCTTCGTAATGATCTTCTGTTTTATCTCCTGAAATTTCGGAGTCGGAGATACCTCCAATAATATAACCTCCATCTGTAGTTAATTCAATAGATCGCGCTTCATCATAATTAATTCCACCAATGGTGTTTTGCCAAATAATATTTCCGATACTATTTAGTTTTAAAATCCAATAATCATAAAATCCATTACTGGATTCGGTTTTATTTCCGGAAATTCCTGATGTGGAATACGAGGCAACAATATAACCACCGTCGGGTGTCTGTTTTATATCTGATAACCTATCCGAAGCCACTCCACCAATAGTTTTTTGCCACATTAATATACCTGTTTCATTTATTTTAATTATCCATAGATCATCTGCTCCAATTAAAGGATCTGATTTATCCGCAGAAATTTCAGATTCACTTTCACCTCCTAATATATATCCCCCATCAGATGTTTGGATAATTTGTTTTAAGCGATCATCATCTGTTCCACCTATCGTATTTTGCCAAACAATATTTCCTGTGGCATCTAATTTAAGAACCCAAAAATCATACGTTGACCCTCCACCGATTACAGCTTCGGTTTTGTCACCTGTAATACCCGACCTGGAATAACCTCCAACTATATATCCCCCATCCATCGTTTGTTGTAAACATGTGAAATAATCATAACTGGTTCCACCTATTGTATTTTGCCACATGATATTTCCGGATGCATCAAGTTTTACGACCCAATAATCATTGTAAACCGGATTTCCTCCAATTACATTTTCTGTTTTATCACCCGAGATCAAAGATGCAGATGCTCCACCCGCAATATATCCACCATCAGTAGTAGCAATCATGACATGGAGAATATCATTACCTGTTCCTCCAATTGTATTTTGCCATTCAATTTCCGGAGTTTGGGAAAATGAGTAATGAGCAATGAATAAAAAGTTTGATAAAATGATTATTTTGAGTAAAAATTTTTTCATAGTGGAGTATTAAATAATTATTCAATAATTAATTTTTGTTGTGAATAAACATTTCCATTTCCTATCCTCACGAAATAAATTCCACTTGATAAATTATTTATGGAAATAGTTTCATTTATATTTCCATCGGGGGAATTTATTTGTTGGGAATAGATTTGTTGGCCGAGGGAGTTGAAGATCTCGAGCATGGTCATCACCCCCCTTGGTCCCCCCTCTAGGGGGGAAATAGCTCCGGTTGGAACATTATAGACTAAATTAAATGTTCCGGTGTTGGGATTTGGGAAGATGGTGAAATTATTATTTTCTTCTTTGATTAATTCCTCCCCTTCTTTACAAGGAACAGTAACGATAATTGTATTTGAATTTTTAAAGCAACCGCTTGCAGTTTTTGTAACACGGCATTTATAATTACCGGCTGTGGTTGCGATATAATTTGTGGAAGTTGCACCGGCAATTGCGCTTGCTCCTTTATACCATTGATAGGTACTTCCACCAACTGGTGCTTCGGATAATGTTACACTTCCTCCGGCGCAGAATGTAGTTGCACCTCCGGCAGTAATATTTGCGTTGGGGTTTTTATTTACTGTTACCGTTATCGTTGATGATGTTGCATTGCCACAAGGGGATGTTGTAACGGCTGAATAATTTCCTGTCTTAATTACAGAATATGTTGATGTAGTTGCACCTGCGATATTTATTCCGTTTCTTTTCCATTGGACAGATGTGCCCGAATAAGTTGCGGATAATAAAACAGAGCTTCCCTGGCAGAAAGTTGTAGCACCACCGGCTGCATTTGAAATTGTTTCGATAACGCCATCATCGATAAAGCCGTTGCAGTTATCATCGAGGGAGTTGCAGAGTTCTTCAGTACAATTTTCTAGTTTTATAACCCAATAATCGAAACCGCCCTGACTATTAGCAGTTTTATCTGCTGAAATACCAGATGACGAAAATCCACCAAGCAAATATCCACCATCTGTAGTTTCTATTACGGATTGCATTAGATCATAGTTATTTCCACCGATCGTATTTTGCCATTCGATAGAACCTGTATCATCGATTTTGATCACCCAATAGTCCTGCTCCCCGATACAACTTTCTGTTTTATCACCGGAAATGCCAGAGTTGGAATTACCACCTAATATAAATCCGTCATCTGAAGTATTGATTACTGAATGCAGATAGTCATAATAAATTCCACCGATAACATTCTGCCATTCAATGGTGCCTGCACCATTCAGTTTAATAATCCAAAAATCACTCAAACCTATACTTGCCTCTGTCTTGTCACCACTAATACCAGAAAACGATAATCCGCCGAGCAAAAATGTTCCATCGTCTGATTGAGTGATCGAATATAAATTTTCAGAGTTGTTCCCTCCTATTGTATTCTGCCATTCTATAGTACCTGCACTATTCAATTTTACAACCCAGTAGTCATCATACCCCACACAAGCTTCTGTTTTATCACCAGAGATGCCTGAACTTGAAGATCCGCCCAACAAATACCCTCCATCCGCAACCTGTATTACCCCTAATAATAATATGTCGTTACCACTACCACCTATAGTATTCTGCCATTCAATTACGCCTGAACTATTCAGTTTAATTACCCAGTAGTCTGCGAAACCCTGACACGCTTCTGTTTTATCACCGGAAATACCTGAACCCGAATAACCTCCGAGTAAATACCCTTCATCCGTAGTCTGGGTCACGGAAAACAAATAATCGTAACTATTTCCGCCGATCGTGTTTTGCCACTCAATCTCACCAATACTATTCAATTTAATAACCCAATAATCTTCAAAGCCGGCTCCTGTTTCCGTTTTATCACCAGAAATTCCGGATGATGAATAACCTGCCAGCAGGTATCCGCTGTCAGCTGTCTCTATCACTGAATTCAAAACGTCGTGACCGCTCCCTCCTATTGTTTTCTGCCACTCAATGTTACCAATATTATTAAGTTTAATAACCCAATAATCTTCATATCCATATCCAATTTGGGTTTTGTTGCCTGAAATGCCGGAAGTTGAATATCCCCCTAAAAAATATCCGCCATCATCTGTTTGAATAACAGATAATACCATATCGTCGGACGAACCCCCAATTGTATTCTGCCATTCAATTTCCGGAGTTTGGGAAAATGAGTAATGAGCAATGAATAATGAATTTGTTAAAACGATTATTTTGAATAAAAACTTTTTCATAGCGAAGGTTTAAAATAATTATTCAATAATTAGTTTTTGTTGTGAATAAATTGTTCCATTTCCTAATCTCACGAAATAAATTCCACTTGATAAATTATTTACAGAAATAGTTTCATTTATATTTCCATCGGGAGAATTTATTTGTTGGGAATGGATTTGTTGGCCGAGGGAGTTGAAGATCTCGAGCATTGTCACCCCCCTTGGTCCCCCCGCACCAAATTGGTCCGCAGGCTCGAGTGGGGAAATACCTCCGGTTGGAACATTATAGACTAAATTAAATGTTCCGGTGTTGGGATTTGGGAAGATGGTGAAGTTATTATTTTCTGCTAATAATTCTTCACCTTCTTTACATGGAACAGTAACAACAATCGTATTCGAATTTTTAAAACAACCACTCGCTGTTTTTGTAACGCGACATTTATAATTACCTGCAGTTGTTGCGATATAATTTGTGGATGTTGCTCCGGCAATTGTTGATGCGCCTTTATACCATTGATAAGAACAACCGGTAACAGGTACTTCCATTAATGTTACACTTCCTCCTGCGCAAAATGTTGTGGCGCCACCTGCAGTGATGGATGCTGCAGGATTTTTATTTACTATTACATGAATTAATGAAGATGTTGCAGTTCCACATGGGCTTGTAGTTACACAAGTGTAATCACCCGTTTTAGTTACTGAATAGGTTGATGATGTGGCTCCAGCAATATTTGTTCCGTTCTTTTTCCATTGCACTGTTGCACCGGAATAAGTTGCGGTTAATAAAACAGATCCGCCTTGGCAGAAAATTATTGGGCCGCCGGCGGAGATATTAATTGTTTCTATTACTGCATCATCAATTAATCCGTTGCAGTTGTCATCTATTGTATTACAAATTTCCATCATCAGAATGCAACCTTCCGGTTCTAGTTGCAATATCCAAAAATCTGTATTGGGATAATAATGTGTCCATTGATCTTCATAATATTCGTCAATTTCTATCACTTCCTGAATTATTCCAAAACATTCGCCGGATTTATCTCCTGAGTGTCCCGATTTTGAATAACCACCTAACATAATTTTTTCATCATCACCAATAGCAATTGACATTAAATAATCGCCCATATTTCCACCCATCGTATTTTGCCAAATTGTATTTCCTTCATTATCCAGTTTCAATATCCAATAATCACTTTTTTCCTCAAAGGATAATCCATATGGACTAAACATTGTTAAATGGTAACTCTCATTCTTATCAGAGGTTATTACAGATACAGAATACCCTCCTACCAAGTAACCTCCATCAGGACAAATAGCTACCGATCTGCAATAATCAAATCCAACACCTGAAATGGTATTATCCCAATCAATACTTCCATCGGAATTCAATTTAACGATCCAATAATCATAATCTGCACTTGGTTCAGTTTTATCGAAAGAAATACCTGAATTAGAATTTCCTGCAAGGATCATATTGCCTGCATCATCCACATCAACAGAAAATATATCTTCTGTTAACAATCCCCCGATTGTATTTTGCCATATTATTGCACCAAATACATTGAGTTTCAAAGCCCAAAAATCATAACTACCTAAATTTGTTTCGGTTTTGTCTCCTGAAATACCAGAAAGTGATTTACCACCGACATAATAATTGCCTGATGAATCTACCCCAACATAAGGATCATAATCATTACCTGCACCACCAATACCATTTTGCCATTCTATTTCTCCTAAAGCATTTAATTTTAAAATCCAAAAGTCATAAACTCCGTTCGTGCTTTCCGATTTATTCCCCGAGATTCCCGAATTGGAGTGTCCGGAAATTACAAACCCTCCATCGGATGTTATTTCCACATCAGTAAGATTGTCATAATTAGAGCCACCAAAAACTTTTTGCCATTCAATATCACCCAAACTATTTAATTTAATTATCCAATAATCGGAACTCCCAAAACCAGCTACAGATTTATCTCCTGAAATTCCGGAAAAAGACGTTGCACCAATTATAAATCCATTATCCGGCATTTGTTTAACACTTATTCCTTTATCATCCTGATCTGCAGTAATTATTTTTTGCCATTGAATGTTTCCTCCGGCATCTAACTTATTAATTTCAATATTATAATTAAATTCAGGATCATAATAGGAATCAGTTTCCGGAGAAACTTCAGTTTTACTTCCAATTGAGATTGTTCCGCCATCGTTAGTTGAGGTTATTTCACTTAATTGATTATAAGCAGCATCACCTAAGGTTTTATCCCACAAAATAATTGGTCCGCTGTTGCAATCTACAAATCCTTCATCTATTGTTCCATTACAATCATTATCAAGACCATCGCAGATCTCAACTGCCATGGTATTGACACTTGAATATAAATCATTACAATCGTTTGAATTTGAAACCCATGGACCGTAAGTTAATTCACAAGCACTTGAAATAAATTCAGAGCCTTCTCCATCTCTATCATAATCCGAATATACTGGGAATGGCGTGCAAGTATCAGGGCCGAGTTTTAATACCCAATAATCTTGATTATAGCCACCCAAGACGGATTCAGATTTATCATTTCCCAGCATTCCATTTGAAGAACCTGCAACAAAAAATCCACCATCTGAAGTAACAAAACAGGAACGTAAATAACTATCCCCATTTTCCACTATCCATTCATACTCATCATATTCCCAGGTTATTTCTCCTCCTAATACCTCTTGCCAAATTATATAACCATTTGTATCAATTGCCAAGAGCCAATAATCATTGCCTCCATCGGTTTCAAGATTATCGCCATTTCCTTCTGAGTTACCTGCGATCATAATTTTATTATCGTCGTATTGAAATACTTCATCTACTTCTGCTGAGGACCATTCACTTCCAGTTAGAAAAGAATTTTCCCATATCAAATTACCTACATTATCAATTCTTACGATCCAATAATCATTTCCATTTCCGGAAGTAAAATATCCGCATCCCCAACAATAATCTAAATAATTTAAACTATTTTCTGATTTATCACCGGAAATATTTGAAGAGGAATTTCCTCCAAGAATAAATCCACCAGTATTTAATTCGGAGATGCTATTGAGATAGTCGTAACCTGTTCCACCAATTGTATTTTGCCACACCACCGTACCGGAACCATCGATTGCAAGCACCCAATAATCATTTCCTCCAATATTTGCTTCTGTTTTATCGCCAGAAATACCTGAGATCGAATATCCTGCAAGTACGAAATTACCATCAGAGGAACGGATAGTTTCTTTTAAATAATCGTTACCTGATCCTCCTATTGTATATTGCCATTGGATAACCCCAACAGAGTTAATTTTTATTATCCAATAATCATAGCCACCGATACACGCCTCGGTTTTATTTCCTGAAATACCGGAGTTTGAATAACCACTTAAAATAAAACCCCCTCCTGTAATTGAGATCATATCGGTTAAAAAATCATCACCAGAACCCCCAATTGTTTTTTGCCAAACAATATCGCCCGTTGGTGCAAGTTTTAAGATCCAATAATCTTTTAAACCAATTGCCGGATCTGTTTTATCACCGGAAATTCCTCCGGTAGTATATCCTCCTACCAAATATCCACCATCCGGTGTTGCTATAATACTGGTTAGATAATCAGCGAGAGCTGTTCCAATTGTATTTTGCCATACAATTGTGCCTGATGCATTTAGTTTAACTACCCAATAATCGTAGTTCATTGCACTCTCGGTTTTATCAAATCCTATTGAAGAATAAGAATATCCGGCAATTATAAATCCACCGTCCAAAGTTTCAGCAGACGCCATGAGAAAATCTGATGAACCGCCACCAATTGTATTTTCCCAATCGACTATAGGATCTTGTGAAAAACAATATTGTGTTTTCAAAATAAAACAAAGGGTAAATAAAATAAAAATAAGTCTTGTTTGTGTGAGTTCGGGTTTCATTTTAAAATTTTCGATTTAAAATAATCAATTATTCGATAATTAATTTTTGTTCTGAATAATTATTTCCATTTGATAATCGGACGAAATAAATTCCGCTGCTCAAATTATCAATGGTAATTGTTTCGTTTATGTTTCCATCAGCTGAATGAATTTGTTTTGAATAAATTAATTGTCCGAGGGAGTTGAAGATTTCGAGCGTGGTCACCCCCCTTGGTCCCCCCTCTAGGGGGGAAGCTCCTCCGAATTGGGAGTTGAAGACCAGATTAAAAGTTCCATTGTTTGGATTTGGGAAGATGGTGAAGTTATTATTTTCTGCTAATAATTCTTCACCTTCTTTACATGGAACAGTAACAACAATCGTATTCGAATTTTTAAAACAACCACTTGCAGTTTTTGTAACTCTACATTTATAATTTCCGGCTGTTGTTGCGATATAATTTGTGGAAGTTGCACCGGCAATTGTTGATGCGCCTTTATACCATTGATAAGAACAACCGGTAACAGGTAATTCTATTAATGTTACACTTCCTCCTGCGCAAAATGTTGTGGCGCCACCTGCAGTGATGGATGCTGCAGGATTTTTATTTACAATTACATGAATTATGGAAGATGTTGCAGTTCCGCATGGACTTGTAGTTACACAAGTGTAATCTCCCGTTTTAGTAACTGAGTAGGTAGAGGATATTGCACCCGCGATATTAGTTCCGTTCTTCCTCCATTGCACTGTTGCACCGGAATATGTTGCTGTCAATAATACATTTCCACCCTGGCAAAAAATAATTGGGCCACCGGCGGAGATGGAAATTGTTTCAACAACTCCTTCATCAATAAGACCATTGCAATTATCATCATTTGAATTACATGTTTCTGTGGAGGGAACACATCCATCGGGTTCCATTAACACAATCCAAAAATCATAATCGCCAAATATGCCTGAATAGGGATAATCCGTCAGCATATCAATCTCTTCAGGAAATCCATTTGGATCAGCTGATTTATCTGCACTGATAAAAGAGCTGGAATATCCACCAATTAAAATTTGACCTGAAGGTGTAAGAGAAACAGAAGTTGCATAATCGTTCATATTACCCCCAATAGTATTTTGCCATATTAATTCTCCTGACGCATTTAGGGTTGTTACCCAATAATCATAATCATTTTGGTCGAAATGAGAATAATAGGTTGCCATAGGTGATTCGTGAATAAATTTTTCTTCCTTATCATATTGACTCATTGATTTTGAATGACCGGTAATTACGATATTATGTTCGTATGTTTCCGCAATATCAAAACAATTATCAACATCCTCTCCATTAATTGTATTTTGCCAGATAATACCGCCTGTTGCATTTAATTTTAATATCCAATAGTCAGCAGTATATGATATTTCAGTTTTATTTCCTGAAATTCCTGAACTTGAATAACCACAAACTAAAATATTGTTATCGTAACTTTTTTCGAGGCTGGTAAGTTCGTCGCTACTACTTCCTCCAAAAACTTTCTGCCAGGTTATTGTGCCGGCAGACGATAATTTAATAACCCAATAATCGTAGCTACCAAAACCTGCAACTGTTTTTTCCCCACTAATTCCTGAGCCGGAACTTCCACCAATTACAAAACTTCCATCTGGCATTTCAAAAAGCGAAGTCAGATCATCTGAAGATGACCCACCAATTGTATTTTGCCAAACAATGTTGCCCAAGGCATCTAATTTAATTATCCAAAAATCAGTAACACCATAGGAAGCTTCTGTTTTTTCTCCGCTTAATCCTGAATATGAGGTTCCTCCAAGAATATAGCCTCCATCAATTGTTTGGCGAATAACTGATAAATCATCAGAAGAACTTCCTCCAATAGAATTTTGCCAAACCAGATTTCCATCAGCATCCAATTTTATGATCCAATAATCTCTATTCCCATAATTCGCTTCCGTTTTATCGCCTGAAATTCCTGAATAAGAATATGCGCCGACAATTAATCCATTATCACTTGTCAGGTTAATACTTTGTAATTCATCATCAGCACTTCCTCCATATACAACATTCCACAAAATGTTACCATCTGCATCCAATTTAAATATTGTAAGATCGAGGCCGCCGTTATTTTCTAATATTTCGTCTGAAATTGAACCAGTAGTTCCACCCAAAAAAATTGACCCATCCAAAGAAATTGCGGTTGCATTTAATCGGTCTGTATCAGTACCTCCTAAAGTAATATCCCAAAGAATTTCGGGCCCTGAATTGCAATCCAATAATCCTTCATCAATAATTCCATTACAATTATTATCTTTTCCATCACATACTTCTTCGGCATCAAAATAAATAGAAGGATGCATATCGTTGCAATCACCAGATGTAAATACATAAGGTTTGTTTACAAGTTCGCAGGCCTCAGCAACATGTAATCCACCTGAACCGTCAAGATCGAAGTCAGTATAAAGTGGAGATGTTGTGCAAGTATCCGGACCCATTTTTACTATCCAATAATCACTATTATAACCAACTCCATATCCGGTTGCCCAGGCATCTTCTGTTTTATCATATCCGATATTTCCCGAGGAGGATCCCGCAAGCATATATCCATCTCCAGGTATATTAAATGCTGCACGCAAATCGTTATCTTCAAAATTATAAACACCATCTTCCCAACCATCTTCTTCATATTGCCCATAAATTTCATCTGTCCAAATTACATATCCATTCGTATCAATTGCAACAGTATAATATCTGGATATATAGGAATCGTAGGATAATGTTCCGCCCGCAATTATAATGCGATTATCATTTTCAGCAAATGCATTTACTACATATTCATCTTTGTAATCGGCACCAAATGTTTTTTCCCAAATAATATCTCCATCCGAATCAATTTTTACTATCCAAAGGTCATCAGTGTTTCGCATATCTTCTTCATCGTAGAATTCTGTGTCTGCCATTCTATTGTGGCTCAATTCTGATTTATCACCTGAAATATCCGAATCAGAGTGACCTGCAAGTATAATATTATTACTTTCCAATTCAACAAAATCCATTAACTCATCATAACCGGTACCACCAATTGTGTTTTGCCAAAGAATATTTCCGGCAGGGGTCATCGACATTATCCAATAATCTCTTGATCCTATACATGCTTCTTCTTTATCTCCGCCAATTCCCGATTCGGAATAACCAGCGAGAATATAATTTCCTGTAGAAGATTTCTTTGAACTTTTTAGGTAATCATCACCAGTTCCACCGATGGTATATTGCCATTGAATTGTTCCGACTGAATTTATTTTTAGTATCCAATAATCATATTCACCAATACATGCTTGTGTTTTTAATCCTGATATCCCTGAATCAGAATATCCTCCTAAAATAAAACCACCGCCAGTTATTGCATATGCATGTGTAAGATAATCGTTTCCACTTCCGCCAATTTCTTTTTGCCAAACTATTTCACCTGTAGGTGTAAGTTTAAGTATCCAGAAATCATATCCACCAAATGATTCGGTAGTTTTATCGACAGAAATTCCGGCGATTGTATGACCTGCTACAAGATATCCTCCATCAGGCGCCTCCACCACTTCAACAAGATAATCATAGGAACTTGACCCAATAGTATTTTGCCAAACTATATTACCCAGTGCATCTAATTTAATGATCCAATAATCTAAACTACCTTTACAAAGTTCTGTTTTATCTCCATTAATATTAGTGCTCGAAGAGCCTCCAATTATGTATCCACCATCACTTGTTTTTGATGCACTTTTGAGATCCTCAGTGCCTATGCCGCCGATCGTATTATCCCATTGCACGATAGGATCTTGAGAATATGAATTAAAGGGATTAAATAATGAACCGGTAATAATTAGTAGAAAAATAGTATTTGATAAATGGTTGAGGGTTTTCATTTTAATTAATTTAGTTGATAGAATAATTAATCATTCAATTATTAATTTTTGTTGAGAATAATTAGTACCATTTGATAATTGAACAAAATAAATTCCACTGCTCAAATTATTAATGGTAATTGTTTCGTTTATGTTTCCATCGGGTGAATTTATTTGTTGGGAATGGATTTGTTGGCCGAGGGAGTTGAATATTTGGAATGTCACCCCCCTTGGTTCCCCCTTGAGGGGGGAAATTGGCCCCCACGGTCCCCCATAGGGGGATGTTGCTCCGGTTGGAACATTATAGGTTAAATTAAATGTTCCGGTGTTGGGATTTGGGAAGATGGTGATATTATTATTTTCTTCATTCATTAATTCCTCCCCTTCCTTACAAGGAACCGTAACGACAATCGTATTTGAATTTTTAAAACAACCGCTTGCTGTTTTTGTAACTCTGCATTTATAATTACCGGCTGTGGTTGCAATATAATTTGTGAATGTTGCTCCGGCAATTGCGCTAGCACCCTTAAACCATTGATAGGAACTTCCTGTAACTGGCACCTCATTTAATGTTACACTTCCTCCTGCACAGAATGTTGTGGCGCCGGCTGCGGATATTGATGCAGCAGGATTTTTATTTACGATGACATGAATTATTGATGACGTTGCCGTGCCGCATGGACTTGTTGTTACACAAGTATAATCACCTGTTTTAATTACGGAATAAGTTGATGAAGTTGCTCCTGTGATATTTATTCCATTCTTTTTCCATTGCACGGATGTGCCGGAATAAGTTGCGGTTAATAATACATTTCCACCTTGACAAAAAATTATTGGGCTGCCAGCGGAAATATTAATTGTTTCTACAATTGCATCATCGATTAATCCGTTGCAATTATCGTCGAGTGCGTTGCAGGTTTCAACAACGCAATCCGGATATAATTTTACAGCCCAATAATCAAGACTTCCAATATTATATTCATTATGATCCCAACTGATTTGAGAGTTACTATAGCCTGCAAGAATAAAACCTCCATCAGAAGTTTCTGTAAATCCCTCCATATAATCGGCACCATTGCCTCCTAGTACATCCTGCCAGATTATTGATCCATCTACGCCTAATTTAAGGATCCAATAATCGTAGGAAAATATATATCCTATTTTATCTCCTCCTGCCCCCGTTGTTTTTCCACCCACCAGGTATCCACCATCATCGGTTTGAATAGCATTTTTACAGTAATCATAATCCAATCCCCCAATATTGTTATCCCATTCTATATCTCCTGACTCGTTTAGTTTTATTATCCAAAAATCATTTTTTCCATCTCCACCGTAATGGTTCTCCGACTTATCGAAGGCTGCATCAGAATAAGTGGTACTTCCTATAATATAACCGTTATCGCTGGTTTGGTGTATAGACACACCCTGATCATTCTTATTTGCTATAATTGTATTTTGCCAGATAATATCTCCATATAAATCAATTTTTAATACCCAGAGATCAGAATCCCAAATCCCAGGGTTAGGTTCGGTTTTATCGCCTCCAATTCCTGAATAGGAACTCCCCAAAATAATGTAACAATTATCTGTTGTTGCTTCGATTGAATTTATTACGTCACTATCAAATCCTCCAATTCTTTTTTGCCATTGAATTATACCCAAATCACTAATTTTTAAAATCCAGTAATCGTCTGATCCAAGGCTTACCATATTTTTATCACCTGATATGCCGCCATTGCTACTACCTCCAATAATAAAACCTCCGTCATGTGCATTTACAACATCATATACAAAATCTTCTCCATCACTTCCTATAGTATTTTCCCATTCAATTTCGCCTTCAGGATCTAATTTAACAATCCATATATCATACTCACCAGTACCGCCGATTACGGATTCTGTCTTATCACCTGAAGCACTCGAAAGGGAATAACCACAAATTAAATATCCATTATCTGAGCATTGAATAATTTCAGTTGGAGTATCCAAATCATCACCACCAATTGTATTTTGCCAAATAATATTTCCAACAGGATCCAATTTTAATATCCAATAATCAGTTAATCCATTTGATGATTCGGTTTTATCACCAGAAATGGAAGAATATGAATTACCTAATAACACATATCCACCATCATTTGACTGTATAATCTTATATAAATAGTCAAGGCTAACCCCACCGATATTATTTTGCCATTCAATTGCAGGAGCTTGTGAGAATGAGAAATTTATGATGAATAATGATTGGGTGAAAACAACGAATTTAATTATCGGATTTTTCATGATCTGTTTTATATAATTTATTTTATTCAATAATTAATTTTTGTTCGGAAAAAAGATTTCCACTATTTAATCGCACAAAGTAAATTCCACTTGATAAATTATTAATTGAAATTGTTTCGGTGATATTTCCATCAGGTGAATTTATTTGTTGGGAATGGATCTGTTGGCCGAGGGAGTTGAAGATCTCGAGCATGGTCATCACCCCCCTTGGTCCCCCCTTTAGGGGGAAAAGTGCTCCGAGTGGGGAGTTACAGACCAAATTGAAGGTTCCATTGTTTGGATTTGGGAAGATGGTGAAGTTTGAATTTGATATTAATTCTTCCCCTTCTTTACATGGAACAGTTACCATAATTCCATTCGAATTTTTGTTGCATCCTGTTGCTGTTTTTGTAACATTACATTTATAAAAACCTGCAGTTGTTGCGGTGTAATTTATAGATATTGCACCAGGAATTAATACAGCGTCTTTATACCATTTATAACTCAATCCTCCTCCTGTATTTGCTGTTAGAATTACAGAACCTCCTGCGCAGAAGGTTGTAGCACCGCCGGCAGTAATTGATGCAGGTGGATTTTTTTGAACGTTGACGAAAATTCCGGTGGATAATTCTGTATCGCATGCACTTGTTGTTTCGCAAGTATAGGTTCCTTTTGTTGTTACTGTATAGGATGATGAGGTTGCGCCGAGAATATTTGTTCCGTTTCGTTTCCATTGCGTTGTTTCACCTGAATAAATAGCGGATAACAACACACTTCCACCTGTACAAAATACTGTTGGACCATCGGCATAAATAGTAATTGTTTCTGTAATTCCATCATCGACTATGCCGTTACAGTTTTCGTCAAATGAATTACAAATTTCTACTTCCGGGAAACATTCCAATTTCATTATCCAAAAATCACCATCTCCATAACAATTTTCTGTTTTATCATATGAGATAGAAGAAAGGGATGTGCCACCGAGAATAAAACTACCGTCTTCATTTTGCAATGTTTTATGTCCGCTATCTAAAGCGTCTCCTCCAATTGTTTTTTGCCAAATAATATTTCCGTCACTACTTAAATTCAAAAACCATATATCGAAATTTCGTATAGGTCCATAGTAACTATCTGTTTTATCTCCGGAAATTAAAGAATTTGATTTACCTACTACAATAAAATTTCCTACTGAGGTTTCCTTAATGTCATACAAAAATTCTTCGCGTTCACCTGTAATGGTATTTTGCCATTGAATATTACCCGCAGAATTCAATTTTAATATCCAATAATCCCAATAAACATTACTAGTTTCAATTTTATCTCCTGATATCGGAGAGCGGGAATATCCTCCAATTACAAAACCTCCATCATTAGTATTATCGATTGCCATAAGGTAATCTTTATTGTTTCCTCCGATTGTATTTTCCCATTCAATCACTCCAAAAGTGTTCAATTTTATTATCCAATAATCTTCCTGACCTAAGCTGCCTTCTGCCTTATCTCCGCCTGAATTTGAGTTGGATGTTGCTCCTATAATGTATCCGCCATCCTGTGATTCTTCAATATCATAAATGTCGTCAAAGCCTGGACCTCCAATATCGTTTTGCCAAATTATAGTTCCGGCTGAATTTAGTTTTACTATCCAAATATCACCTGACGCACCAGCACCTCCTATTAATATTTCCGTTTTATTACCTGAAATATAAGAAGTTGAGGTTCCACCTACCATATAACCACCATCACTGGTTTGAAATACTCTTTTGGTTGTTTCGCCTTCAATTCCACCAATTGTTTGTTGCCATTCAATATTACCTGCAAAGTCAAGTTTAATTATCCAATAATCGTGGTAATATTGTGTTGGATCCCAGTTTGGTGCAGTTTTATCTCCCGAAATTCCGGATTTTGATGATGAACCAATGATGTATCCTCCATCAGATGTTTGCTCGATAGAACTAAAAATATCTGATCTATCACCACCAATTGTGTTATCCCATTCAATGGCCCCAGAAGAGTTCGTTTTTACAATCCAAAGATCTGCATAATTGAAGTGAACATATTCTTCCAGATCATCATCATAAACCCAGTATCCTTCACCAATAGCATTACCTGTTTTATCACCGGATAAATCTGAATAGGTTGTTCCACCAATAATAAAACCTCCATCAAATGTGGGGTTAATTGACCTTTGATCATCACTTTGATTTGCTCCAATTGTATTTTGCCATTCAATACCAGGAACCTGAGAAATAAGGAAATTGGAAATAAGCGAGAAAATAAAAAAGTACAGGGTCTTCATTTGTGTGTATTTCTCAGAAATCTAAACCTAAAATACAAGAAATTCAAGTTATTTCGTGTGAAATGGTGGGTTTTCAGTGTGAAATGGCCTTTTGAGTTAGCGAATGAAAGAATGAAAGGATGAAGGATTGAAGGAATGAAGGAATGAAAGAATGAAAGAATTAAAGAATGAAGGAATGAACGTCAGCATTATGAATGAACGTTCATTCATAATGTCTGATCTGATATTAATATTGTGCTAAATTAATATAGGTAATAAAGGGTTTTTTGCCGAAATCAAATTTCTTGTGTCCGAAATTGATATAAATGATTGATTTTGAATAGTTTATATACTTAAAGTTTGCCTCTATTTTATCCTATATCATATTTAAAATGAAAAGTATAGATTTACAATAAAAAAACATGCGAAAACTTAAAACTGAATCCACGACAGACAGGATGGTTTTTATTAAAAGCCATTTAAGCAATTCGATCGAACTTGCCTTTACAAAAGTTGCAATGCATATTAAAGAACCAACTAAATATCCATTGCCGACAGATCATAAAAGTTTCGAACAAATTTTGAAAAAAATTTATACGCAATTTGATTCCTCTGGAAAAAACAAAATGATAGAACGTTATGCTAAAATTCCGGATGCAAATAATTTGCAAACCAAACGCAAGTATGGAAATTTATTGAATATAGATCTCAGCTCTAAAAAATCGATATTCGAGCAGGCAAACACTTTAATTACAACGGATGATATTCAATTAGATGCAAGTGAATTAAATAGTTTTGAAAAATTGCTGCAACCTCATTTACCAAAAGGAAGAACCAAACACGCAGCTACAAAAACTTTAAAAGGAACTCCACGCGGAAATGCACCGGGAACCTTGCGATTAAGTCTGGAAAAAATAAAATGTGTAGATACTCAGGATGTTCGCAAGGATGAAATTTCGATTAAAGGATTTACCATTTCTTCTATTTTAGAAAATGAGGAAATTGAAGAAACATCGTTAGGCAAATTTAAAGTTGCAGAGGAAAAGGTTTTAAATACACTAATTCGTGACTTTGATTTGCGTGAAGCAAATACTTTTCCGCAAACATTTATTGCAGGAATATTTGTTATTGAAAGAGACACAAAAAAAGACGATGCAACATTGGAACGCACCATTGATATTGCAAGTCAGGTTGCGCTCGCTGCGTTAGTCGCAGGACAACTCGGAGGACTTGGAGCACTCGCAGCATTAATCACAAAAATTCCGCCTTTGTTAGTAGCAAGTCTGGTTTTTGTGATCGTAACATTGGCAATTGCGATTTTAATTGAAATATTCGGAGTAATAGTTCCGCAATTAAGATTGTCGGAAGTATCACAGGAATTACAGGATATTTTTGTAATGGATATTAATACATTAGGTGTTGGAGAAAGTGAAAGCAATACATTTAATGCACAGCTCACCGGGACAAATTTTTTGAAGTTGAAGGGGAATTATGATGTTACGGTGAAGTGGGAAAGGGTTGATTAGTTGTTAATGTTGTTCTGAGTTCTGACATGTAGTAGATCTCCTGCGTCGATCACTACATGTTTCAGTTCTGTGTACAATACGGAGGAAAATCACTCGGGTGTGGATTGTTTGATGTTCTTTATTCCTTGTTCTTTATTCGATATTATTTTTTTTGGTTCTCCTGCGTTGATCACTACAAGTTTCAGTTCTGAGTTCTGACATGTAGTAGATCTCCTGCGTCGATCACTACATGTTTCAGTTCTGTGTTAAATTCGGAGGATAATCACTCGGGTGTGTATTGTTTGATGCCTGCCCGGCCACTGACGGGTTCTTTATTCCTTGTTCTTTACCTGCCTGACGCTAACGCTGTTGGCAGGCAGGTTCGATATTATTTTTTTCGGTTCTGACATGTAGTAAAGCTCCTGCGTCGATCACAACAGGTTTCCAATTGAAAAATGATCACAATTGTAGAGACACAATGCATTGCGTCTCTACAAATTAGGTCATTTTTCAGTTAATGGCACCTTCACCACTCACCATTTTATTCAATGATAATTTTTTCTTCTATGGTAATATTTTCAGAAAAACATTTCAATATATATATTCCGGAAGGGATATTTTTTAAATGAATATCTTCATTAATTATTCCATTATTAAATTTGTTTTGTTGATTATGTATCAATTTACCGGTGAGATCAAATATTTGTATTTGAACAATTTCGTTGTTTTGGATTTGTGATGATATTTCAGCTGAAATTGTAAAAAAACCTGTATTTGGATTTGGGAAAATATCCATTTCCATAGATACTAAATCTAATTCTGCTCTTAACGGTAAAGTTGTAAAATTCTGTAAATCAGTAAATGCACCAAATTCTCCATCGCTGCATTCTGCACGAACCTGATATTCGTAGTCAGTATCTGGAATTATTGATTTAATTGTTTTAAAATTAGTAGTTGCTAATTTTTTGGTCCAGGTGCCGGCTCCAATAGGGCGGTACCATATCTGATAGGAATCTGCTCCGGGAATTATATTCCAGTTTGCGGTAGCTTTTGTGGTTGTGATATTATCGGTAAAAATACCGGTGACAAGAGGACAGGTTTCCGGTGCAATTTTAATGATCCAAAAATCTGCAGTTTCACCTACCACTCCTTCTGTTTTATCGGCGCCAATTCCTGAACTGCTATTTCCACCTAAAATTATTCCTCCATCAGATGTTTGATTACAAACGTATAAAAAATCGGAGCCTAAACCAATTATACTGTTCTCCCAAATTATATTTCCATTTGCATCAGTTTTAATGATCCAATAATCAGAAAAGCCACTCAGTGGTTCCGATTTATCAAAAGAATTTGTAGAATTGGAATAGCCTGCAAAATAAAAACCATTATCTGATGTCTGATCCAAAGCGTTTAAATGGTCGCCGTCTGAACCACCTATTGAATTATCCCAAATTACGTTTCCATCTTCATCCATTTTAAATACCCAATAATCATATTTAAGAGGACCGGTCATATTATCTTCTGATTTATCTCCGAATGATCTGGAATCAGATTTTCCACCAACAATATACCCTCCATCAGCACAACTTTGCAATGCTGAAAGATAATCCGACCGTTTACCACCACTTGTATGATCCCATTCTATATTTCCCGATGCATCTGTTTTAACAATCCAATAATCAGGATAAATATCTGAATTACCAATACAATTTTCTGATTTGTTTCCCGAAATAGGGGAAACGGAAGATCCGCCTAAAATATATCCACCATCCAAGGCAATATCCAGTGAAGAAAAGTCGTCATATAAAACACCGCCAATTGTTTTTTGCCATTCAATAAATCCCGTTGAATTTATTTTTACCATCCAATAATCACTGCTACCAAAACATAGTTCTGTTTTATCGCCTGAAATTCCGGATAAAGAAGAACCTCCTAAAATAAAACCACCATCTGCTGTTTGTTTTGCAGTTTTCAAATAATCTCCCTGATCACCACCAATGGAATTTTCCCATTCCATTACACCAACACTATTTAATTTTACTATCCAATAATCGGGATTTGTAATTCCTCCTCCTATTACATTTTCAGACTTATCACCACTGGTACCTGAACTTGAATAACCGGCTAATAAATATCCTCCATCAGAACATAATACTAAATCTGCCAATACATCGTCGCGGTTTGCATTGAGCGTATTTTGCCAAATAATATTTCCGTTTTCATCCAGTTTAAGTATCCAATAGTCATAACCTATTGTTCCTCCTGCAAAGGAAGCTTCCGTTTTATCGCCCGATACTCCCGAAGATGAAAATCCACCAACTATATAACCGCCATCCGGAGTTTCTTCAATTTGAACAATATTATCAAATGAATTTCCACCAATAGTTTGTTGCCACTCAATGCCGGGTGATTGCGAGAATAACACCTGTTGTGTTAACAAAATAAACACAATAGAATTAATTTTTAATTTCATAGGTAAAAATTTAAAGATGAATGAATATAATTGATTAAATTTTTTGTGAAAAAATGATATAAATTAATTTTTAGTTACGAATTAAATTAGGCAATTAAGGTTATAAATTTTAGTTTTTTATAAATTTTTGAGTGGAATTAATTCCATCAATAGAAAAGTTGATAAAATACAATCCTGACATTAATTTTGAAATTTCAAATTCAGAAATACCTGATTTAAGTTTTTGTTGAATTATTTTTTTACCGCTGATATCAGTAATTGTGATTGACCCCAAAGTAAATTTATTATCTATATTGATTGTGATCTTTTCTGAGGCAGGGTTTGGATAAATATGTATTTCAGGATTTATAGTTTCCAATGATTCTTTACATGGAACAGAAACGGAAATAATGTTTGAATTTTTATAACAACCGGTTGCAGTTTTAGTAACTCTGCATTTATAATTTCCTGCGGTTGTTGCTGTGTAATTTATTGATGTTGCACCAACCACAAGTGTTGCTCCTTTATACCATTGGTAACTTAATCCACCTCCTGCATTTGCGGTTAATATTACCGAACCACCTGCGCAGAAAGTTGTTGCGCCACCTGCGGTAATGGAGGCGGGAGGGTTTTTATTTACGGTTACATTTATTATTGATGATGTTGCAGTTCCACAAGGTGAGGTTGTAATTGCAGTAAAATTTCCGGTTTTATTTGCTGAGTATGTTGATGATGTTGCACCTGGAATATTTGTTCCGTTCTTTTTCCATTGGATGCTTGCACCGGAATATGTTGCAGATAATAAAACGGAATTTCCCTGACAGAATGTTGTTGCACCATCTGCCGAAATATTAATTGTTTCTATTACATCATCATCAATTAATCCGTTACAATTGTCGTCGAGTGCATTACACAATTCAGGAATTGGGGTGCAATCTTCCTCAAAAATTTTTATTATCCAATAATCAAAGAGTCCAAGAGAATTTTCATTTTTATCAAATCCGTCATCTGATTCTGAATATCCTCCCAGAATAATAGTTCCGTCAGTTAGATAATGACCAGATCGCAAATAATCAGTTTCTGTACCGCCAATGGAATTCTGCCATAAGATATTCCTTGATGTGTCCAACATCATTATCCAATAATCTTCCTGTCCAAAGTTATATTCTACCTTATCATAACCATTAGTTGAAGATGAGTATCCCATTAAAAAATAATTTCCATCGGGTGTTTCTTCTATATCAAACAAATAATCGCTGCTTCCACCGCCAATCGATTCGTCCCATAATTTATTACCTGAAGCATCTAATTTAACCAGCCAATAATCACTTGATAATAATTCGGTGCCAATAATATTTTCTGTTTTATCTGCGGAGGGTGCTGACCGGGAAAACCCTGCTAGCAATATATTACCGTCGCTTAATTCTTCTATATCATGTAACTCATCCGTTTCAGTTCCGCCCAAGGTATTTTGCCAAACGATAATACCTTCTGAATTTAATTTTACGATCCAATAATCATATTTTCCCGTGCCACCAATACAAGCTTCCGTTTTGTCACCTGAGATATTGCTTTTTGAAAATCCGCCGACTAAATATCCACCATCTGCACTTTGTTTTATGGTATATGCAAAATCGTCTTTATTTCCTCCAATTGTATTTTGCCAGATAATATCTCCTTCGGAATTAATTTTAATTATCCAATAATCAGCGTTACCGATATTTGCTTCTGTTTTAGTTCCACCTATGCCGGAATAAGAATATCCGCAAAGCACAAAACCGCCATCTGATGTTGCACACATCCCTTCAAACGAATCGGTTCCGGTTCCTCCATATATTTTTTGCCATTCAATATCACCGACTGAGTTTATTTTTACAAGCCAGTAATCAAAGGCAGTTCCGGGTCCTACCGATGGCACAGTTTTATCGCCCGAAATAGGTGAATCAGAATATCCACCCAACAGATAACCCCCATCGGATGTTGCAACAACTGCACGCATAACATCAGATTTATCACCACCAATAGTATTCTGCCAAATAATATTCAGATCCTGATCCAATTTTAAGATCCAATAGTCTGACAGACCGGTTGGCCCTATGGAAGATTCAGTTTTATCCCCCGACATTTCTGAAGCACTTGTTCCAACAACAATAAATCCATTATCTGTAGCAGGAATAATATCAACTACATCGTCTGTATGATTTCCGCCAATCGTATTTTGAACCATAACTTGCGGACCGGGATCACAGCCTAAAAAGTCAACAATTCCATCGCAATCATCATCAATACCATTACAAATTTCATCTGAGGGAACACAAGGCTGCGCATAAATTATAGAAGAATTTAATAAAAATTCAACAATAATAAAAGAAACTAGAAAAAATGTATTTTTCATAATTTTAAAATTTTATATTTTTTTTAAACCCAAGAATTAATTTATTATTCAATTATTAACTTTTGTTCTGAATAATTATTTTCATTATATAATTTCACGAAATAAATTCCAGAGGATAAATTATTTATTGAAATTGTTTCATTGATAATCCCATTAGTCGAATTTATTTGTTTATAAAATATCTGTTGCCCAAGGGAGTTAAGAATTGTTAAGTAAATTGATCCTGTTGGGCAATCATAAAGCAGGTTGAACGTTCCGTTGTTTGGATTAGGAAAGATGGTGAAGTTATTATTTTGTTCATTCATTAATTCCTCGCCTTCTTTACAAGGCACCGTAACAGAAATAACATTTGAATTTTTAAAACATCCTGTTGCGGTTTTTGTTACTCTGCATTTATAATTGCCTGCGGTTGTTGCTGTGTAATTTATTGATGTTGCGCCAACTAAA
This sequence comes from Bacteroidota bacterium, assembly GCA_016706865.1. Lineage (NCBI taxonomy): Bacteria > Pseudomonadati > Bacteroidota > Bacteroidota bacterium. The sequence continues at coordinate 1,328,131 of JADJIS010000003.1, forward strand.
AGTGAAGCTCCTTTATACCATTGATAACTTAATCCGCCTCCTGCATTTGCGGTTAATATTACTGAACCACCTGCACAAAATGTTGTTGCACCGCCTGCGGTAATGGATGCTGAAGGATTTTTATTTACAGTAACATTTATTATTGATGATGTTGCGGTACCACATGGTGAAGTTGTAACTGCAGTATAATTTCCGGTTTTATTTGCTGAGTATGCTGATGATGTTGCACCGGGAATATTTGTCCCGTTCTTTTTCCACTGAATGCTTGCACCGGAATATGTTGCAGATAATAAAACGGAATTTCCCTGACAGAATGTTGTTGCACCATCTGCCGAAATATTAATTGTTTCGATAATTCCATTATCAATTAATCCATCACAATCGTCGTCGATAAGATTACAAGTTTCTGTAACTGCAATACAATCGGGAGTCCAGGTAAAGATCCAAAAATCGTTAAATCCATGGGCGGTGGTTATGAGATCGTTATTGGTAGTTGCAATTGCACCGAAAATAAATCCATTGTATGAAGTTTTGCAAACAGTTCTTCCGTATTCTGTTCCTACACTACCACCATTTAAAGCATACCATTCCATAACTCCACTCACTTTATTAATAGCTAATGTCCAAACATTTCCATCGTTGGAAGGTGTGGAGGAAAGATCACCATCAATTGATTGCGCATATCCGGTCACCAAAAATAAATCATCATCATAATCAATTACCTCGTTTCCGAGTTCTATAGAAAGTCCACCGTATGATTTTTTCCAAACAATATTCCCATTTGCATCTAATTTAAGAACCCAAACATCCCCATTGGAAAGATCGGTGCCGTGGTGACCGGTTACATCACCATTCCATGAATAGGATGTTCCTGCAACAATAAAATTACCATCAGCTAATTGAATAAGAGAATTTGCATTATCAGAATTAGAACCACCATAAGTTTTTGACCAAATAATATTTCCGGTAAGATCGATCTTCACTATCCAATAATCAACAGGGTGACTCGCATTTGCATCACCATCATTACTGCTGGCATATCCTGTGAATACATATCCTTCAGCGGTCTGAATTATATCTTCTGAATAATCCCAATCGGTTCCACCATAAGATCTTTGCCATTCGATATTACCGGCAGCATCAATTTTTACCACCCATGCATCTGAACTTATTGCAGTTCCATGGTGGCCACTTACATCGCCATTGTTGGAATGACTTCTTCCTGAAAATATATAACCTCCATCGGTAGTTTGAATTAAACTTTTTAATTCATCGTATTGAGTACCGCCATAACATTTACTCCAAATAACATTTCCAAGACTATCCATTTTAGTAAGCCAGCAATCAAAATTTCCATGATTTCCCGATACATCTCCATCGTTTGAACGAGTGCTACCTCCACACAAAACATTTCCATCTGCAGTGGAAATCACAGAATAGGCGAAATCGTCTTTCGTACCTCCTAAAGATCTTTGCCACAATAAATTGTGAGCGGGATCAAGTTTAAATATCCACCAGTCATATAATCCCTGATTTTCTGTAACATCTCCGTTATTACTCATAGAATATCCTGCAACTACAACTCCTCTATCCGACGTTTCACAAATGGATTCGGGAACTTCGTGATTAGTACCGCCAAAACAGCTCTGCCAGTCGAGTGTAGGCACCTGAGCTTGTATTAGTGTAATTGTAGTGATTAAAAAGGCTGTTAAAAAGATCCGGATCTGCATTTTTGATATTTTTTTTGATTATAAACCTTGAATTTACGAAGTTAATAAGCAGTCACGGGAGATTTCAAAAATTTGTGTGAAATGACCTGATTTAAGGATGAAATCACCATATGAGTTAGTGAAATTGAAAAATGAAGTGCAAAATAACGTCACGAATATTACTTTACTGAAATCAGAATGCCGAACTTAGTGTATTAATTACACTAAGTTCGGCATTATCCTGCGCTCAAATTAGTTTATACTTATTAGCTGTTCCATACCTGATTCTTCTGAAATTACACGAATTAAATATATTCCACCTGGAAGTCCGGGAATTGATATATTTTCATTTATTCCATTTTCCGAGTTTAACACCTTTGAATAAATTACTTGTCCAAGTGAATTTAGTATTTCTATATTCCCTTTTCCTGTGATATCGGATATAACTGTAAAGTTTCCGTTGTTTGGATTTGGGAAGATTTGCAAATTCCTTGTGTCCAATAATCTTTCACCTTCTTTACAAGGAACGCTAACCGCAATTACATTCGAATTTTTAAAACATCCCGTTGCAGTTTTGGTTACTCTGCATTTATAATTTCCTGCAATTGTTGCGGTGTAATTTATGGATGTTGCACCTGCTAAAAGTGAGGCTCCTTTATACCATTGGTAACTTAATCCGCCACCGGCATTTGCTGTTAAAATAACTGAACCACCTGCGCAGAAAGTTGTTGCGCCGCCTGCGGTAATTGATGCGGGTGGGTTTTTGATAACGTTTACGGCTATAGCAGATGATAATTCTGTATCACAAGTGCTGGTTGTCTGACAAGTATAAGTTCCTTTTGTAGTTGCTAAATAAGTTGCAGATGTTGCACCGGGAATATTGGAACCGTTTCTTTTCCATTGTAAAGAAGTTCCTGTGTGCACGGCAGTTAATAAAACATTTCCTCCCTGACAAAATGTTGTTGCACCACCTGCAGAAATAGAAATGGTTTCAGTAATTCCTTCATCAATAATTGCATTACAATTATCATCTATTCCATTACAAATTTCTGTGAACGGAACACAACCTGTGCCTTCCAATTTCATCACCCAATAATCTGCATCACCAATATTTGCTTCTGATTTTTCTCCTGTGGCACCGCTGTAGGAATATCCTCCAACAATATATCCGCCATCAGCTGTAGTATTAATTGCATTTGCATAATCTCCACCAGAACCACCTAATACAGTTTGCCATGTAATAGATCCTCCTGCTGTTAATTTCAATATCCAATAATCCCATGAACCTGTATTTGCTTCTGTTTTATCACCACTAATTGCACTTTGCGAATATCCTGCTACGATATATCCATTATCGGAAGTTTGCACAACAGGATTTACAAAAACATAATCCTGACCGGAACCACCGATGGAATTTTGCCATGAAATATTTCCCAATGCATCTAATTTAATTAACCAAAAATCATATAATCCATTTGATGCTTCCGTTTTATTTCCGGAGATGCCACCATCTGCCATACCTACTAAAATAGAACCGCCATCAGCAGTTGGAATTGCTGAATATAAATATTCGGATGACGCACCACCAAATGTTTTATCCCATTCGTAAACTCCGGAAGAATTTATTTTCACAACCCAATAATCTACAAATCCAAAATTGGCTTGTGTTTTATCTCCGCTAATTCCGCTGGTTGAAGTGCCTCCGATAATATATCCACCATCAGTTGTTTCGTAAGCAGAATATGCGATATCGAACATAACTCCTCCAAGATCATTTTGCCATACAATATTTCCAGCTGCATCCAATTTAATTATCCAGAAATCGGTATTTCCTACTTTATTATCTGTTTTATCTCCCCCTAAACCTGTGTCGGAAGAACCTGCAAGAATATATCCGCCGTCGGATGTTGGTTGTGCATTATATAATTGGTCGTTTCCAACTCCGCCATAGGCATTATCCCATGCAACAGAACCATCGCTATTTAATTTTACCACCCAATAATCGTATCCACCCATATTACTTTCCGACTTGTCTCCTACCCCACCGCCACTAAGCGATTGTCCTCCTAAAATATAACCACCATCCGGAGTTTCTTCTACGGAATAAAATCTGTCGAAATTTCCACCACCAACTGTATTTTCCCATTCAATATTTCCGGCAGCATTTAATTTAACGATCCAATAATCGTCACCGCCAATATTATTTTCCGATTTATCTCCACCTATATTACTATCGGAATATCCTCCCATAATATAACCGCCATCAGAAGTTTGATCAATACTATTTAAAAAATCGTAACCTGTACCTCCGATGGTATTTTGCCATTCAATTGCCGGCGCTTGCGTTGAGGAGGAAAAAGGAATAAGGAGAAAGGAGATAACTGCAAAAATGAAATATTTATTCATAAATTAGATATAATAATTTAAATTAATTAAAAGTAGGTTCAAAAAAAAATAGAAAAATATTAATTACATTTTCACCATTCTAAAAGCTTCAGGTTGTTTACCATCTAATGTAATTAATACAGTATAAATGCCAATGGTTAAATCATCCACCGGAATTTGCCATTGGGTAGATGTGGAGGAGATCTGCTCCGATTTAATAACTTGTCCCAGTTCATTAAATATCTGATAACTTCCATTTGTATAAAAATTCTCGAAAGTTATATTGAGTATATTATCAACAGGATTATTATAAATGATATTTTCTGTAATGGGTTCGTCGTGAATTCCGGAATATACTTCTAATGAATGGAGATAAATTGCATTATCTCCAACCCAGAAACCATCACCATCAATATATTGCATAAGGATAGCTCCGTTATCAGAACTATACCATAAAAATAATTTTATGTCGATGATGCCACCTTCCGTAAAATGAACACGAACCATGAGTGCATCATTAGTTGTCATGTCGGGTAAAATAAGAGTGCCGTAACCCAAACATTCGAGATTATAATCTCCTCCTCCAAAACCGGATTCCGTATTATCCCAGGTATCGATATTTGTTACTCCAAGCTCAAAAGGAAATATATATTCTTCCTGGGTATCCGTGAATGTATTTACAGTGCCTGATAAATAAGAACCGACCCTTTCCATTTTTTCTGTGGTGAGATTAAAATAGCGGTATGCATTTGCTCCGGGATAAATTTCATAGTATCCATAATTGGACTCCGGAAAATCATCTCCATGTGCGGTTTCTGCCGGATCTACGATCTCAATGGTTGCTCCCTCATCAAATATGGGTTCAAAATCAGAAAAATCCCAAGTTACATCAGCACCTTGAATTGTGGTGTCTATTACCTCTAAATTATCAGGGTAATAAAACTCCATGAAGGAGCCGAAGGGAAGCATTTCATCACTTGTGAGGGATGGTTGAGCATAAATGCTGCCTGCAGCAAGGATGCTTAGAGTAATAGGTAGTAGTTTTTTCATGTGAAATTTTAAATAAAAATAATACATTTTTAAGTTCTTGTGGAAATAAGCTGGAGCTTATCCAGTTTTTTTAGTAAATATCCATTCATAGAAGTGTAAACGAGGTTAAAATCCTTTTAAAAAAAATTTAAAGCAAACCTGCAAGTGAGGGGTATAAAATTCCACAGAATTGTAGAAAATGTTACTTGAAAACTTGGGGTTGATATAATTTCTTTTATTATTTCAAAAATTATTTTAGTCAGAAAGCCTTAATAATCAGGCAAATATGTTTTAAATATTACGAAATGAAAGGAAGGGCAAATTTATTGCTCTATTGTCTTTAATTATCAAATAATTATTCATCAAAATATAAAATTTATGAAAAAGGTATTGTTTACAATGCTGATCGCGATCACAGTGAGTGCGTTTGGCCAGACATCCAGTTTTGGTGGAGAAGTTGCCGGATATTATAGTTCGGGGGATTTTAAGAATTCAAAATCGGATGTTTCTATTACAATAATTGGAACGGTTATGTTAAAGGGTGATATCTGGGTTATCCATGGATCAACCGGAGCGAATGGGGAAGTTCAGGATTATTACCCGGGAAATTTAACCCGAGCTTTTAAGAAAGATGGATTGAGAGTTAGTGTAAATGCAACTTTAGATCCGATTCCCGAAGGTGTTAGATTAGCGGGGACTCCAATTACGATCGTAACTATAGAAAAACTTTAATAAATTGATTTAAAAATAAATAACGTGATACACCACGACCTGGCAGAACTTAACGGTGATGCCAGGTTTTTTTTGAACCCATCTTGCCACGAAGACACTAAGGCACAAAGGTTTCACGAAGTTTATATTGTGTTAGGGTTATATTTCTGAAAAAAAATTATTCGATAATTAATTTATTATTGAGAATAGAGTGTTGATTTTTTAAATTAACAAAGTAAACACCGGGTGATGGGTTTTGGAGTTGGATGGTTTCGTTTATTGTTCCGGAGGATGTGTTAATTTTTTTGAAATAAATTAATTGACCGAGGTTGTTGTATATTTCTATGGTTGGTAACTCGGGAGACGCAAAATATTGCGTCTTTACATTCGCAGTTATTGTAAATGTTCCATCATTTGGATTTGGATAAATTGAGATATTGAACTTATTTGTTTGATCTATAATAGCTGTAATACCTTCATCAATTAATTTATCGCAGTCATCATCAATTCCATTTAATATTTCTGTTGCTCCGGGATATATATCAGGATTCGTGTCATCGCAATCTGTGCTGTCGGATAAGTATCCCGTGATACTCAACAAACAGGTGATGGTATCAATTAAATAATTACCGAAATTGTCGCCATCAGCATCTATGTATAAAGTTTGCATCGGGAGTCCTTCATCAATTTCTGTGTTGCAATTATCGTCGATATTATTACAGATTTCATTTGTAACAGGGTTGATCAAAATATTTAAATCATCGCAATCCGTATTATTCGTAACGTATCCATCAGGAATAAAGATGTCGCAGAAATATTCTGAATTTAATTCATCACCGAATAGATCACCGTCAATATCTGCATAATATAAAATGGGTTCATGAATGAGATCATTAGTATCATCGCAGTCGGTGCTATCTGTAATATATCCTACAGGTGGCAAAACATTACATATCGAAATCATTTCATCCGCATTACCGAAACCGTCTTCGTCAATATCTGCAAAATAATTGTAGAGCGTAAGGCCTTCATCAATAAGGATATTGCAGTTTTCGTCAAATCCATTGCATACTTCAGTTGCTGAAGGGTAAATCAAATCGTTATTATCATCACAGTCGCTGCTGTCTGCTACAAATCCGGGCGGTGGTAATCCTATGCAGGTTGTTGTGGTGATAGAAATATTCCCAAATCCGTCGTCATCTGCATCTTCATAATATGTGAGGTAAATAAAGCCGTCGTCGATGATGCCATTGCAGTCGTCGTCGAGACCATTGCAAATTTCTGTGATGACGAAACAAGAATCGGGAAATAATTTTACGACCCAATAATCATCCTCGCCAATATCTTCGATCTTATCTCCCGAAACCGGCGATTCTGAATAACCCGCCAACACAAAACCACCATCAGAAGTACTTTTTACTGATGTGCAATCATCTGAATCATTGCCGCCAATGGTATTATCCCATTCCACTATCCCTTCATTATTTAATTTTACTACCCAATAATCGTATCCCGTATACCATGGTGCGCCTACCATATTTTCGGTTTTATCGTCAGATATATTTGATAATGATTTGCCGCCCAGCAAATATCCATCACCGGGAATTTGATCAAGAGTATATAGGTAATCGTCATCGTCGCCCCCAATTGTATTTTCCCATTCAATAGTTCCGTTTTCATAAAGTTTAATTACCCAATAGTCGGTCTCTCCAAGCCTGTGTTCAGATTTGTCTGCCGATTCGTTTGAGTAAGACCCTCCACCCACAATATATCCTCCGTCCGGAGTTTGCTGAATGGCATACAGCGCATCGTCTTTAGTTCCACCAATAGTATTTTCCCATTCAATATTTCCTGTGTTGTCAATTTTTACAATCCAGTAATCATTCAAATGATCTGGACCTATCGTATTTTCAGATTTATCTCCCGACATATCTGAATCTGAATAACCTCCAATTATATAACCCCCATCCATAGTCTGCTGAATAGCGGTCAGATAATCATCCCAGAGACCTCCAATAGTCTCGTCCCATTCAACGTTCCCCTCACCATCCAGTTTTACTATCCAATAGTCATGATCGCCGATCAGGTCTTCCGTTTTATCACCATTGGCATTGGAATGAGAATATCCGCCAATAATATATCCGCCATCAGCAGTTTGATCCAATGCCGTGAAATATTCCTCTCCTGCAGCACCGATGGTATTTTCCCATTCAATATTTCCTTCTCCATCAATTTTTACGATCCAGTAATCAGCTCCTCCGATCCTGTTCTCCGACTTGTCAGCAGAAATATTTGATACAGATTCTCCACCCACAATATAACCCCCATCAGGCGTTTGCTGAATGGCATATACATTATCTCTTCCAGTGCCTCCAATTGTTTCATCCCACTCAACAATTCCCAGGTGATTGATTTTAACTACCCAGTAATCGTCATCACCAATGCGCTCTTCTGTTTTATCAAAACCGTCCTGAGAGTACGACGAGCCGCCTAAAATATATCCCCCATCAAAAGTGGGAACAACAGATTGCAGATCATCATCAGATGTACCTCCAATAGTATTCTGCCATTCAATTTCCGGAGCCTGAGAAAAGGAAATAGGTGGAAGGAAAAAGGAGAATAAAAATATCTTGAATTTCATCCTGGAGTTAATTTATTATTTGATGAATTTTTCTGTGAAGAAATTATCACTTGAAATTATATTGATGAAATAAATGCCGGTGGGATAATTTGAAATATCGATTTCTGTTTCGGATGATGATATATTTAATTGAGCGATTATTTTTCCTGAGAGATCCGTGATGGTGAGTGGTGAATGGGGAGTGGTGAGTATGCTACTGCTAAGGCTGATAGTAATTTTTTCTGTTGAGGGATTTGGGTAAATAATAAAATGATTATCCGGAAATAATTCTTCGCCTTCTTTACACGTAACTGCGACAGCAATTGCATTGGATTGTTTAGAACAACCGGAAACTATTTTTGTAACAAGACATTTATAATTTCCCGTTGTTGTTGCAATATAATTAATATTTGTAGCTCCTGCAATCGGCAACGCACCTTTATACCATTGATAACCTAATCCACCGCCTGTATTGGCAGATAATGTTACACTACCTCCGGTACAAAATGTTGTAGGGCCTCCGGCGGAAATAAATGCATTGGGTTTTTTATTTACTTGTATGAAAATTTCATTTGAAATTTCTGTATCGCAATCGCTGGAGGTTTGTGCGGAATATGTTCCAGTTGTTGTTGCAGAATAAGTTGATGATGTTGCTCCAAGAATATTGGCGCCGTTCTTTTTCCATTGGATTGAAGTCCCTGAATAAGTTGCATTTAATATTACTGAACCTCCTTGACAAAATACGGTTGGACCAGCAGGTGTAATAGTAATTGATTCTATAACACCATCATCAATAATTCCATTGCAGTCATCATCGAGAACATTACATATTTCTACCAATGGAACACATTCATCAGCAAATAATTTTACGATCCAATAATTGAAAGAGCTGCCTATACGATTTTCAGTTTTATCACCTGAAATTGAGGAGTATGATGTTCCTCCAAGTGTGTAACCACCTTCTTGTGTTAAGGCAATATCATATAAATAATCATCATTGGATCCCCCAATTGTATTTTGCCATTCGATGTTTCCCAATTCATTTAATGACACTATCCAGTAATCATATCCTCCAATTGGAGTTTCTAATTTATCACCTGTTGCACCTGACCCTGAATAACCACCTAAAATATATTCACCATTCGTATTTTGTTGAACACTCAATAAAAAATCATCTTTAAAACCACCTATATCATTTTGCCAAATAATATTTCCCAAACTGTCAATTTTAATTACCCAGTAGTCGGCATAATTATCCACTCCTCCCCAAACAGTTTCAGATTTATTACCGGAAATTCCGGAATATGAAAATCCGCCTAAAATATATCCACCATCCAAAGTTTGATTTAGATCCATTAGTTGATCCTGCTTATTGCCTCCATAATTTTTTTGCCATTCTATATTTCCCAAAGCATCCGTTTTTACTACCCAATAATCTTCATTTCCATAAGTACCTACCGTTTTATCACCAGCCGGTGAAGTGGCCGAAGAACCTCCCAAGATAAATCCACCTTCATTTGTTTCACGAACTACCTGCAATATTCCTCCGCCTGTAATAGTGTTTTGCCAGACTATATTACCTGATGCATTTAATTTAAATATCCAATAATTATAACCATTGATATTATTTTCTGTTTTATCCCCACTAATTCCTGAAAACGATACGCTTCCTACAATATAACCTCCATCAATAGTATGTTCCAAACAATCAGTATAAATAAAATCATAATTTTCTCCTCCAATTGTATTTTCCCATTCTATATTTCCCGTTGCATCAACCTTTACGATCCATAAATCGTAATCCCCGGTACAATCGCAAATTGTATTTTCAGATTTATCTCCACCGGAACCTGATTGAGTATGACCACCTAATATATAACCCCCATCATCTGTTTGTCGTGCATTTGTTAAATAGTCGCCATCTTCACCATGGAGGGTATTTTCCCAAATGATATTTCCAGCGGCATCAATTTTAATGATCCAGTAATCCTGCGCAAAAGAACCCTCAGTTTTATCTCCACCTATTGGTGACGATGAATAACCACCTAAAATGTAACCTCCATCCTGCGTTTGTTCAATGGCACGAAATTCATCGTAAGAAGCGCCAATTGTGTTTTGCCATTCAATTTCCGGCGCCTGTGAAAATGAGTAGGGAATTAAGAAAGAGGAGAATAAAAATATGTAGAAAATTTTCATACCACTTGTTTTATTGCTTAATAAATTTTTCAGTTAGTTGCCTACCATCAATTGTCAGTTTCACGAAATAAATGCCGGATGGATAATTTGAAATATCAATCACTGTTTCAGTTGAAGAGATATTTAGTTCCAAAATTATTTTTCCTGAAACGTCAGTAATTTGAAGTGTGGAAAAAGGAGAAAGCTGATTAGAAACTTTAATAATTATAGTTTCGCTTGCAGAATTTGGATAAATAGTAAATTGGCCTCCAATTAATTCCCCTGCCTCATAGGCAGGCAAGCCTTCCTTACAAGGTACACTCACACTAATCACATTCGAATTCTTAAAACAACCTGTTGCAGTTTTTGTAACTCGGCATTTATAATTTCCTGCTAATGTTGCTGTGTAATTTATTGATGTTGCTCCTGCAATTAATGATGCGCCTTTATACCATTGATAACTTAATCCGCCACCTGCATTCGCAGTTAATATTACTGATCCTCCTGCGCAGAAAGTTGTTGCTCCGCCTGCCGTAATTGCTGCAGGTGGATTTTTAATTACATTAACCATAATTGGAGATGATAATGCAGTTCCACAAGGACTGGTTGTTACACAAGTATATGTTCCTTTTATATTTACTAAATATGTTGGTAATGTTGCACCGGGAATATTTACGCCGTTCTTTTTCCATTGCACTGTTGCACCGGAATAGGTTGCAGTTAATAATACATTTCCACCTTGACAGAATGTTGTTGGCCCGCCGGCGGAGATGGAAATTGTTTCGGTGATGCCGTCGTCGATGAGGCCGTTGCAGTTGTCGTCGAGGGAGTTGCAGAGTTCGGGGGTGGGAGTACATTCAGGTAAAAATTTTACCAGCCATACATCATTTATCCCATGATTGAATGTAACATCTATATCATCTGAGTTTGTATGACCACAAATAATGAATCCATTATCTGCGGTTGTTATTATGGATGTTGCATAATCAAAATCAGTTCCTCCGTTCGAGTTTTCCCATAATAAATTTCCATCCCCATCTATTTTTATTGTCCAAAAATCGGCATAACTTGTTGAACCATTATGGGATGAAATATCTCCATCAGCAGAATAAGAACCTCCGGTAATTAAATAATTATCTTCCATTGTTTTCACTATATCTGTGGGTGTTTCATTTGCGGTTCCACCAAATGATTTTTGCCATACAATATTGGCAAGTGAATCAATTTTAACGATCCAAAAATCTGTAGTGGAATTAGAGCCAAAGTGACCGCTTACATCGCCATCATTTGATTCAGATGAACCTGCAATAATAAAATGACCATCATTTGTTTTGCACATAGCTAAAGCCTGATCATCATTTAAACCGCCAAGTGATTTCTGCCATATTAAATCACCGATACTGTTTAATTTTAATATCCAAACATCATCTTCCCCATGATTTCCTGTAACATCAAAATCAGTGGAATTGGCATATCCTGCAACGAGATAACCACCATCATCCGTAACTTGCATAGCATATGCATATTCATCCTCTAAACCGCCATAAATTTTTTGCCAAAGAATATTTCCTATGGAATCTGTTTTTACAATCCAGATGTCATCTGAAAAAATACTGTGCCCCCCTATTACATCGCCTGTATTTACCGATTTAGTTTTTCCGGCAAAAATATATCCACCATCGAGCGTAAAAATTACTTCTCCAATTGCTTCACCACCATTACCACCAAGACTTTTTTGCCAAATCAGAATTCCTGCATTATTAAGTTTAGCAAGCCAAATATCCGGCGAAGTGGAGACGCCATGATGCCCTGTTACATCACCATCATTGGAAGATGAAGTACCTGCAACCAAATATCCTCCATCTGGAGTGAGATAAATTTCATAACCATAATCACCGTTTATTCCTCCGAGTGTATTTTGCCATAAAACATTTCCGGCAGCATTTGTTTTAAAGACCCAAATATCATACTCAGTGCCATGCAAGCCCGATACATGTCCATTATTAGATGTTGTACCGCCCACTACAACATAGCCGCCATCCGGAGTTTGTTTAATTCCAACTCCTGAATCGAATGCGGTACCCCCATAAGATTTTTGCCACTGAATAACAGGTGTTTGAGAAAACAAAAACGATAGATAAAAAAAACAAAATGAAATGATTAATAATAAAGGTTTCATAAAGGAATTTTAAATTATTTTATTACAATTATTTTTGAAAGCCGTAAGTCGGAGTTCAATTTTACTAAATACATACCTGGAATAATCTTATCCAATTCAATAGTTTCATTTATTATTCCATTATTAGAAATAACATCCTTGAAAAATATCAATTGTCCAAGATTATTAAAAATCTCTATTGTTGACACCTGAGACACAAAATCTTGTGTCTTTACATTTGCCTCGATCGTAAACGTTCCATCATTCGGATTCGGGTAAATTGAGAATGCATCTTCTTCATTGTATATCTCCCCTTCCTTACAAGGCACACTCACATTAATCACATTCGAATTTTTAAAACAACCCGTTGCAGTTTTTGTTACTCTGCATTTGTAATTTCCGGCAATTGTTGCAGTATAATTTATTGATGTTGCACCTGCAATTAAAGATTCGCCCTTATACCATTGATAACTTAATCCACCACCTGCGTTTGCAGTTAATACTACGGAACCTCCTGCGCAGAAAGTTGTTGCTCCGCCGGCTGTTATACTTGCAGGAGGATTTTTTTGCACATTTACAAAAATACCGGTGGATAATTCTGTATCGCAAGGACTCGTTGTTTCACAAGTATATGTTCCCTTTGAATTAACTAAATATGTTGGTGATGTTGCACCTGGAATGTTTGTTCCGTTCTTTTTCCATTGCACAGTTGCACCAGAATAGGTTGCGGTTAATAAGACATTTCCACCTTGGCAGAATGTAATTGGTCCGCCAGCGGAGATGGAAATTGTTTCTGTGATGGCATCGTCGATGAGGCCGTTGCAATTGTCGTCGAGGGAGTTGCAGAGTTCGGGGGTTGGGGTGCAAGCCTCACCAAAACGGACTATCCAAAAATCTTCACCACCATGATTAAATAAAACATCTTCATCATTTGATAATGTGTGATTTGCAATTAACCAATCTCCTTCAGGCAATTCTAAAATTGAACCTCCTGTTTCATCTGCTGAACCACCATAAGTAGTTTCCCACTCAATGATTCCACTGCTATTTAATTTCAGTAACCAACAATCATCACCCCCTTTATTTATGCTAACATCGCCGTCAATTGAAGTTGCTGAACCAGTTAAAATATATCCACCGTCCAGAGTTTGTTTAATTCGTTTGCCATATTCATCCTTAGTTCCTCCATATGACTGCTGCCATTCCAAATTTCCTGTATGATCAACTTTAATAACCCATGCATCTATTTTTGCCGATGCACCATGATGGCCAGATACGTCACCATTATTTGATTCAGAATATCCTGTTAGAATATATCCACTATCTGCAGTACCATCTACTGAAAAACAATAATCATATTTTGTACCTCCATAACAATTTTGCCAGATCAATATTCCATCAAAACTTAATTTGAATATCCAAAAATCATATAATCCATTATTTCCACTTACATCTCCATCATTAGAAAATGCTGGTCCGGCAATTACATATCCATCTGTATCTACATATGCTGATAATCCCAACTCAGCACTTGAACCACCAAAACATTTTTCCCATTCCATGTTCCCTTCTGTATCTAATTTAACAATCCAGCAATCAGAACTACCACCTAATCCATGCAAACCGCTAACATCACCATCGTAGGATCTGCTATCTCCAACCAGTAAACAACCACCATCTGATGTGATTTGAATATTGCGCGCAGCGTCGTTGCTCGAACCACCATAAACCTTAGACCATAAAATATCACCGATCGAATTGATTTTAAAAATCCAATAATCACCTTCTCCATAATTAACCGGAACATCTCCATCAATAGAACTTGATTGTGCAAATACATAAAAATTTCCCTCCGCATTTTGCCTTATGCCGGCTGGCCAATCCGATAGTGTTCCCCCGTAGGATTTCTGCCATTCAATATTGAATGCAGAATCTAACTTGATTACCCAAACATCTGAATATAAACTCGAACCATGGTGTCCGCTTACATCACCATCATTTGAAAAAGATGCACTCGAACTTATGTAACCACCATCAATCGTTTTCTGCAAGTTTCCAAAATCATCCATTGATCCACCCAGAGATTTCTGCCACTCAATTTCCGGAGCCTGAGAAAAAGTGTTGTTTAGGTAAAATAGAATATTTAGGAGTAGAAATAAATTTCTTTTCATAGGGTTGAATTTAATTATTCAATTATAATATTTTTTACATTGTGAATATTGTTATTCCATAATTTAACTAAATAGATTCCAGGGATAATATTTTTTATTTCTATATTTTCATTTATTAATCCATCATTTGAATTAATCTCTTTTGAATAAATTAATTGTCCAAGGTTATTATAAATCTCAATTGTTGATTCCGAAGACGCAAAATCTTGCGTCTTTACATTCGCTTCGATTGTGAATGTCCCATCATTTGGATTTGGAAATATTGTAAATGCATTTTCATCATTCACCAACTCACCTTCCTTACAAGGCACACTCACAATGATCACATTCGAATTCTTAAAACACCCTGTTGCAGTTTTTGTAACTCTGCATTTATAATTTCCTGCTAAGGTTGCAGTGTAATTTATGGATGTTGCACCTGCAATTATTGAAGCACCTTTATACCATTGATAGCTTAATCCGCCACCTGCATTTGCAGTTAATATAACCGAACCTCCTGCGCAGAAAGTTGTTGCTCCGCCTGCGGTAATTGATGCAGGAGGATTTTTTATTACATTAACCATAATTGGAGATGATAATGTAGTTCCACAAGGACTGGTTGTTACACAAGTATATGTTCCTTTTATATTTACTAAATATGTTGGAGATGTTGCACCGGGAATGTTTGTACCGTTCTTTTTCCATTGCACCGTTGCACCGGAATAAGTTGCAGTTAATAATACATTTCCACCTTGACAAAATGTGATTGGTCCGCCGGCGGAGATGGAAATTGTTTCGGTGATGCCGTCGTCAATGAGGCCGTTGCAGTTGTCGTCGAGGGAGTTGCAGAGTTCGGGGGATGGTGAACATATTGGAGAAAGTTTTATAATCCAATAATCCATGCCTCCTTCACTCATTTCGGTTTTTGTACCGGAAATGTCTGAATTAGATGCACCACCCAAAATAAATCCTCCATCAGAGGTTTGAACAATAGAAAGCAATAAATCGCTTTGTGACCCTCCTTGAGATTTATCCCAAAGAAATTCTCCATCCTGATCTAACATAAAATACCAAAAATCGTCACCGCCAAAACAATTTTCAGATTTATAACCAGAAATATCAGAGCTAGTATATGATCCGATTAAAAAAGTATTTTCAGTTGTTTGTAAAATTGAGGTAGGGCTTTCATAATCATTTCCTCCAATGGTTCTATCCCATTCTATTTCCCCAATGTTGTTCAACTTTACAATCCAATTATCGGCAAAGCCAATATTAGGCTCCGATTTATCCCCTGAAATTCCTGAGTAAGACAGGCCTACCCCAATAAATCCACCATCAAATGTTTGAATCATACTGGTGATTCCTTCTGTTCCACTTCCCCCGATTACATTCTGCCACACTATATTTCCAAATGCATCTAATTTCAAAATCCACCAATCATCGGAACCATTATTTGCTTCTGTTTTGTCACCAGTAATTCCAGAGTGTGAATCTCCCCCAATAATAAATCCTCCGTCATCTGTTTGTTCAATACTTTTTAATTCATCTACACTACTTCCTCCAATTGTATTTTGCCAATCTATATTCCCAGATTCATCTAATTTAATTATCCACATGTCAAGGGATCCTATTGATGGTTCAATTTTATCACCAGACATTCCCGAATCTGATGTACCACCCAAAATATACCCCCCATCAGTAGTTTGTTTCACTGGGCAATATAATAAATCAAAATTATTGCCCCCAATTGTATTCTGCCATTCAATGTTACCAATTGCATCTATTTTTATTATCCAAAAGTCTGAATATCCAATGGAGTCTTCTGTTTTATCCCCAGATATTCTTGAATAAGAATGACCACTTAAAATAAACCCTCCATCTGAGGTCTGCTGAGTATAACCGTGAAAGTCAGAGTTATTACCTCCATACACCTTTTGCCAATCAATATTTCCATCAACATCTAATTTTAAAATCCAATAATCGTCTGACCCATTATTAATTACTGTTTTATCACCAGAAATATCGGAAGTTGAAAAGCCACCGATAATATAACCACCTTCTTCACTTTCCTGTATTGTGCTTAACCTTTCATATTCACTCCCACCAATTGTGGTCTGCCATTCTATAACCGGTGCAAGATTATCCAGAATACCATCGCAATTTTCATCTATTCCATTTAGATATTCTGCAGCACCTGGGTGGGTAGAAAACTGACTATCGTCACAATCAGTTGTGTCCGTTACAAAACCTATGATATTTGAACATGATAAAGTATCAATAAGAGCATTCCCGTACCCATCACCATCTCCATCCAAATAAAAATTTTGTAGACACCCTGCATAGTAATAAATCAGAGCCGCTCCGGCAACAACACCATTATCATATAGTGTTCCACCTATAAATAAATCACTTGTTCCATCACCATTAAAATCAACACTCCCTGCAACTGAAGATCCGACATTACCACCAAATTGATTGCCTTCCATAATATTAAATGGGGTTAGACCAACATATGGGAAGTCTGATCCTAAAAATATGAATCCAGCACCTTCATTACTTTCGCCATTTTCATAATAGCGTGCTCCAATTATTACATCATCATACCCATCTGCATTTACATCACCTGCACCGGATACTGAGTATCCAAACTGCGCATCTACCTGATTTATCTCTCTAGGATAACCACTTGTATAAATACCATCCGAAGTTCCAATGTAAATAGTTGCCCGCCCTTCATTTGATTCTATATTATCATGCTGATAAGCACCTATTATAATATCATCAAATCCATCATTATTAACATCACCGGCTGATGAAATTGAATATCCAAATTCTGCAAAATTTTGAAACCCTAACAGGTTTGAATTTGGAGTTGAATTCAAACCAGTAACAGATCCATGATAAACATTTACCTTACCTTTAGAATTATAATCAGGAGCACCTACAATTATATCATCAAACCCATCATTATTAATATCACCTGCATCAGATACAGAAGTTCCAAATGCTGCGTTTGTGGAATTAATTTCCAAAATAATATTTGCTATGCCATTTATACCTGTTGCAGATCCATGATAAATAAATGCCGCACCTTCATTGGTGTTCCCATTATCATAATTTTGGGCTCCAACAATTATGTCATCAAAACCATCTGCATTTATATCTCCTGCACCAGATACAGACCATCCGAAGTTAGCTGATGCCTGATTACTTTCAAGCATTATATTAGGAATTGGATTAATTCCACTTGCTGATCCAAGGTAAATAAAGGCCGCGCCTTCATTGGTTTGACCATTATCAAAATTATAAGCACCAATAATAATATCATCAAACCCATCACCATTTACATCTCCTGCTCCTGAAACTGCAAATCCAAAATTTGCAGATGCTTGATTACTTTCTAATGTTAATTCAGGAATTGAATCAATTCCAGTATTTGACCCATGAAAAATATATACTCTTCCCTCATTTAATTCTCCATTATCGTAACTATATGCACCTACACCAATATCGCCATAACCATCACCATTTACATCACCAATGCTTGAAACAGCAGATCCAAATTGGGCAGATTGATCACAAAATATGATTTCATCCGGTAAAATTACTTGGGCGCTGGATATAAATATTGGTATTAAAAAACTTAATAATAAAAATACTTTATTTGTCATGATTGATTTTATAGCTTATTCAATAATTAAATTTTTCGATAATTGAAAATCATTATTTAGTTTAACTAAATAAATCCCGCTTGAAATATTTATTAATTCAATTCGTTCATTAATCCTCCCATCATTAGGAAGAATTTTTTGTGAATAAATCAATTGCCCAAGATTATTATAAATCTCTATTGTCGTTAACTCCTGAGACGCAAAATCTTGCTTCGTTACATTCGCTTCTATGGTAAATGTTCCATCATTGGGGTTCGGATAAATACTAAAAGAATTTTCATCTTCCATTAATTCACCTTCCTTACAAGGCACACTCACATTAATCACATTCGAATTTTTAAAACATCCCGTTGCAGTTTTTGTAACCCTGCATTTATAATTTCCAGCTAATGTTGCGGTGTAATTTATAGATGTTGCTCCTGCAATTAATGATGCACCTTTATACCATTGATAACTTAATCCTCCACCGGCATTTGCAGTTAATATTACGGAACCGCCAGCGCAGAAAGTTGTTGCTCCGCCTGCGGTAATTGATGCAGGAGGATTTTTTATTACATTAACCATAATTGGAGATGATAATGTAGTTCCACAAGGACTGGTTGTTACACAAGTATATGTTCCTTTTATATTTACTAAATATGTTGGAGATGTTGCACCGGGAATGTTTGTACCGTTCTTTTTCCATTGCACCGTTGCACCGGAATAAGTTGCAGTTAATAATACATTTCCACCTTGACAAAATGTGATTGGTCCGCCTGCAGAGATGGAAATTGTTTCGGTGATGGCGTCGTCGATGAGGCCATTGCAGTTGTCGTCGAGGGAGTTGCAGAGTTCGTGGGAGGATGGGTTGATATCAGGATTTGAATCATAGCAATCCAAATTGTTAGAAACATATCCCGGCAAACCGATACAACCAAAAGTATTTAATAAAGGGTTACCATAACCATCAATATCAGCATCATAAAACCATGAATTAAGTAAACAATCTGGTAAAATTTTTACTGTCCAAATATCATATTCAAGTGGCTTATATGAATCCTCTGATTTATCAAAGCCGGCATCAGAATCTGATATTCCTGTTAAAACATATCCATTACCTGGCGTTAAATAAAGTGACCTCAAATTTTCATTTCCTTCATTTCCAATCACATTTTGCCACTTTATTATTCCTGAGGCATCCAATCGTATAATCCAATAATCTGAATTTATCGACCCAATTCTACCCTCCGTTTTATTTCCTGATATTTCAGAACTGGAAGATCCACCAAGAAGAAAACCACCATCAGGTAATGAAATTAAGTCATCTAATACATCAGTCCCAGATCCTCCAAAGGTTTTTTGCCACACGACATTACCTTCAAAATCAATTTTAATAACCCAATAATCATAAAATCCAAAGGATGGTGAGGTTTTATTGCCTGTAATTCCGGAATATGAGTAACCTCCTACAATATATCCTTCATCAATACAAGTATCAACTCCAAAAGAAAGATCAGAACTTGAACCACCTAATGTTAATTGCCATTCAATTTCACAAAGACTGTCTAATTTCAAAACCCAATAATCACAATTGCCATATGTAACGTTAGTTACATCACCGGAAATACCGGAGTAGGTATTTCCAGATAAAATAAACCCATTATTTGCAGTTTTTTGAACATCTGAAATATAATCCCCACTGTCCCCTCCAAATGACTTATCCCAAATTATATTGCCAAAAATATCAAGCTTTATAATCCATATATCACTTCCGCCATTAGATTCTTCGGTTTTATCAAATCCTGAATCTGAATAACTATTCCCGAAAAGAATTATTTCTCCAGTTTCAGTTTCTTCCACTCTTATTAAAAAATCTTCATAGTTTCCTTTAATTGTATTTTCCCATAAAATGTTTCCAAAAACATCCAACCTGACAACCCAATAATCTTCCCACATTTCAGAAATGGCATTTTCAGATTTATCTGATGACGAATCAGATCGGGAAGAGCCTGCAATTAAAAACCCACCATCCAATAATTCAATGGCTTGCTTGACATTATCAAAAAAAGTACCTCCCATTCTGTTTTCCCACATTATGTTGTTATTGGAGTCCAACTTTAGGATCCAATAATCAGTCATACCGATTCTTGCTTCACTAATATCAAAGGAAGAGTCTGACAAAGTCTCTGCGCCGATTAAACTACCTCCGTCAGAAGTATAAACAATACTTGCAACATCTTCTTCTGAATATCCTCCATAAATTTTATCCCACTCAATCTCCGGCGCCTGACAAAATCCATCAATAGCAAAAAGTAATAGTGTAAATGTGAAGATAGTTTTCATAGTAAAGGAGTAATTTGATTATAAAAATAACATAAACTTAGACATGCTTTTAAAGTGCTGATAATCAGATATTTATATGTCAATAAACAAACCGTAAGCTCTGGTTTCTTCCTTCTTCTCTCTCCTGTCCACAACTCCACTTCTCCCTTTCATTCAAATTTCTCAATTTTACCCCGTGCAGAGCATTTTTCGAAAAAGGAAGATAAAAATGGAAAGAAGTTACTTCTTTTTAATGCGAAGCATTCTCCTCCTTCCTCTCTCCTTTCTCCTCCACTCCACTTTTGCTCAAAATGCAACACTTTCAGGTAAGATCATAGACTCTGAAACAAAACAACCGCTCTACGCAGTTACAGTAATTATTACTGGATCTTCCTTTGGCGCAAATTCTGATTTTGATGGAACATTTGAAATAAAAGATATTCCGCCCGGTGAATACAATGTGCAGTTCACGTACATCGGTTATGAAAAGAATTTATTTACTGCCATAAAATTTGCTGCAGGAGAAAATAAAAAAATGGATGTGGCTTTAAATCCTACCACATTAACTTTTGATGATGCAGTGGTAGTTCACGGAGAAAAACCTTTGGTAGATGTGGAGGAAGCAAAAACGGGTTCAACTTTAACGGCGAAGGAAATTGAATTGCAACCTGTGCGACAAATTCAAAGTGTGGTGAATATGCAAACAGGTGTGGTGCAAAGTGCAGATGGTGTACATATTCGCGGAGGAAGAAGTTATGAAACGGGATTTTATATCGACGATGTTTCTGCTCGCGATCCATTGAGCGGAACAGGTTTCGGAATTGATATCGGAACAAATTCTATTTCAAAAGTGGATGTAACCACAGGAGGTGCAGGTGTGGAATTCGGAAATGCAACGGCGGGTATTGTAAATACCACAACAAAATCAGGCGACGAAAAATTTGAATTTAATGCGGGTTATAAACGCGATAATTTCGGATTTAATAAGGAGTCGACAGCAAACTGGAATCAACAGGTAATGGAAATGGGAATGGGTGGACCACTCGCATTTAAAAAGAAACTTACATTTTATACAACATTAAAAACTAATTTCAGTGATACCTATATTCAAAATCCTGCGGATAAAGTTATTTCTTCCTTATACTCCGATTCTTTGTGGTCGCCATACCAGGATAACCGTTGGGCAGGTATGTTGAAACTGGATTATAAATTAGATCCAAAAAGAAGATTGAGTTTTACTTATTTAAAAAGTATTACCATTAATCAGGATTATAATATGTTGCGTGTTACAGGAAATGATGTGACATTTAATCCCGGTTATCAGTTTTTATTTGCATTAACTCCCGATAATGCAAATACGTATACACATGATACAAATCTGGAAACAATTAAATGGAGTCATACCACAAGTAATACTTTTAGTTATACTATAACAGCTTCGCGATTATTCGTAAAATTACGAGCAGATGCAAATGGAAATCCCTGGAGACCTGATGTTGTAAATACAGAATTTGATCCTGAAAGTATTGTAACTTATCCGGCAACTGTTTTTAATCCGGATGATTCTATTGTATTCGTAAATCCGGGTCCCGGATTATATAATAATGGTGGAATTGCAACATTGTGGCATGACCATTATGTTTTGGAATACACCTTGCGCGCAAGTGGAAATATTTATTCAAAAGATACACGCAATAAATTATTTTTCGGCACCGAAATAAAACCCCAGGAATACCAGTGGGTGGACATTACAAGTCCCTGGATAGGCGCTCCTATTCAATTAGCCGATGGTTCATTTTCGCAGTCGTATCGTTTGGGAGATATTAGTGATGTTTGGAAAGTAAATCCATTAATGGGTGCATTTTTCATAAGTGATAAATTAAAATATTTAGGTTTAATTGCAGAAGCAGGTTTGCGTTTGGAATATTGGATTCCGGGAAAATTTTTAGATGATGCTGTTGCAAATCCCGATGCAACTATTGCACAGGAATTTCGCGATTCATACTACAACAATAGTTATAATATTGGTATACGCAGATTTAAAATGCGATTGCTTCCCAAATTCTCCGCATCATTTCCCATAAAAGAAAATCAGGTGATGTTTTTTAATTACGGACATAGCACTGTAATGCCGCATCCAAGTTATATTTATACGGGAATGGATCCTTATTATGCAGACAGATCAACATTGGGATTTATCGGAAATCCCGATTTAAATCCAGAGGTAGATATATCTTATGAACTCGGATTAAAATCTGCAATTACCTCCAACGATGCATTAAATATTACGGCATTCTGGAAAGATAAATATGATTTTATCACTTCTTCCTCTATATTAATTGAAGATGTAACGGGTAAAGAAGTTTCGCGCACAATCAGAATAAATGGTGATTATGCAAGAGTGCGCGGAGTGGAAGTATCTTATTTAAAAAGAATTCAAAAATGGTTCAGTGGAAGTATTTCTTTATCCTATAGCATTGCAACAGGACAAAGTTCCTCCGCATCAGAAACTTTAGGGGAAATATTAGCGACAGGAAATTCAGAAACTTCGGTAGAAACACCACTCGCCTGGGATAGTCCGATAGATGCAAAAACGTATTTAATATTTATTCAGAATAACAAAACAGGATTATTCGGGAAATCCTGGTTAAATAAAATGACCTTATATACGGAGGCAATTTATCGCTCCGGAAAAAGATATACTCCCTACGAATTAACAGGATATGAAAGTGCATCCGGAAGACCTATTTATGAAATTATTTCTGATCCCGACAAAAGATATTCCGAATTAGGCGTAAGCAGTTTCTGGATGAATTTAACCTTCAAAAAATGGTGGGAAATAAAAGGTTCTGAACTTGCATTTACTTTTGAAGCAACTAATTTATTAAACAACAAAAACACCGCCATTGTAAATCCCGTAACCGGTCGCGCCTACGAATATGGCGATCCTGTTCCAAGCGAATGGCGCGATCCTTCCTTCATCGATCCGCGTGATCCAAGAAGCTTCGGAACTCCTCCGGATAATCCGGCGAGGTATTATGAGCAGAGGCATTTTATTTTGGGGTTATCGTGGAAATTCTAGGAAAGATGTACCGATGATTGGCCGTCTGCGACGGGATGTACCAATGTACCGATTAACAGCCGGCCTTGACCAATGCCCTCGACCTTCAAGGTTTTTTTTTAACCTGGAAGGTCTGAGGGAAGGGGAAGAAAATGTAACAATGCCTGGCCGTCTGCGACGGGATGTACCAATGTACCGATGAACAGCCAAAATGATGTACCGATGTACCAATTAACAGCGACTTTGACAAATGCCCTGGACCTTCAAGGTTTTTTTTTAACCTGGAAGTTCTGAGGGAAGGGGGAAAAAAAATTGACAATTGATAATTGACAATTGATAATTAAACAGCCGAATATGCCCTCGACCTACCAGGTTTTTTTAACCTGTGAGGTCTGAGGGAAGGGGAAGAAAATGTACCGATGCCTGGCCGTCTGCGACGGGATGTACCAATGTACCGATTAACAGCCGGCCTTGACAAATGCCCTCGACCTTCAAGGTTTTTTTTAACCTGGAAGGTCTGAGGGAAGGAGAAGAAAATGTAACAATGCTTGTCCGTCTTGCGACGGGATGTACCAATGTACCGATGAACAGCCAAAATGATGTACCGATGAACAGCCGGCCACAACTAATGCCCTCGACCTACCAGGTTTTTTTAACCTGTGAGGTCTGAGGGAAGGGGGGAAAAAAATTGACAATTGATAATTGACAATTGATAATTAAACAGCCGCAATAACCTAACATATGAGCATTTAAATTCTAAAAAGACGCAAGGTCACTTTTAATAAGAACTTTGTTCCTTCCTATTTCCTACTTCCCTTGTAATAAAAAAATATTATCTTTAAAATCAATTATGAGTCTCATTGATGATAAGGAAAAAGCATTGAAGTTACTTTCTGATACTTCTGATGAATTGAAAATTAAAAATATCCTGGAAATACTGGATGATTCTTCGGACTGGTGGGATTCACTGCCGCAAGCTATTATCGATGAAGTAAACGAGTCACAAAAAGAACTTAAGGCGGGAAAAGGTGTTTCACACCAGGAAGCTTTAAATCAAATAAAAAGATTCACAGCAATTACAAAATAATTATTTTATTACTGAATTTTTTCCCGTCGATAGTTGCAACTAAAAAATAACAACCCGGACTTATTGTGCTGATATCCAGCTTTTCAGAATTTAACTCTATGTTTAGAATTGAGCCGGTTTTATTAATAATATTTCTGCCGAGAATATCGAAAAGATTAATTTGATAGGCCTGATTCACCTGTCCATATAAATAAACATTGATCAGTTCATCCGCCGGATTCGGAGAAAATAATAATTGTTGATCAGGGTCATCAATACTTTTACAATATCCAGGTAAATGGTCAGCAATTATTTGCGGTTCATCGGTAAATATTTCAACACCATCGGGGTTAAATAGCAGGATATTATAGCTTCCAACTGCCATATTATTATTCTTATGATCAATAATAATATCACCTGTCTGAATTAATGGAGAATTATTCTCATTATAAATTTCCAGGTAATGATCACTTATTCTAAGTCGTTTTAAATGGTCATTTGTTGTGTAGCAGGATAGCCATATTTCTTGTGTATTCCTATTGATAGCCATATTTTCGATGGTATTGCCAGGTAAAATCATTTCTTCCTCGATCTGGTAATCTTCAATTTTAAATATACTGGTATAACTATGATCAGCCAGGAAATAAACTGTACCATTTGAATCGACATCAAAATCAAAAATTACATCGTATTCTGATACTATCGGGTCATCTAATGTAAAAATATTCCATCCCATAGTATCCCTCATATAAATTACACTTTCACCAAGAATTACCAATCTATCCTTAAAAGAAATAACTTTATCATAAGTATCATTAGATTGTTCAAAAATATCCGGCACTGTATATTCAATTATTTCTTCTTCCTCATACTTATATAAATGTTGATTAGTTAAAATGAAAATATTTGTATCAATATCCTCTGTGATATATTGAACATGTTTATCAATATAATCGTCCATTTCCTCTAAATATGACCAATTATCATTTTCAAGATAATAAACACCGGCTGTTGTTCCTATCCAGGTTCTATCTTTGGAGTCATTAAAAATAAAGGAGATAGAGCCTGATAATATGCCTATGTCTTCGCTCGTATAACTGGTCCAAACATCATCTTTCAAATGATGCACAACGTCATCTGATTCCACCCAATAGGATCCGTCTTTTCCAAAATTCTGGGAGTAATAAGATTTTGATGTGAGGGGAATTGATCTTACATTTACCATCTCTGAAACACCATTTTTTGAAATTTTTTCTAGAATTCCATCTTTCCGGTGCCAAAAATTCTCATCACCATCTAAATAGTACCAGTAAGTATCAGTTAATTTTAGATCATAATTTAATATATCACCGCTTTCAAAATCAAAATATACTCTTATCAATTTAGTATTTGTGTAATTTTCAACTGCACCTAAATATGCTGTCCCTTCCGAATCTATTATGAACGATTTATATCCATATAAACTTAAACCGAATTCCCATCCATGATATTCCCTGGTAATTCCGTCATGATAGTATATTAAACCTCCTTCACTGGTTTGATCTAAGAAATCTTTGGTGAACCAAATAGATTCACGTGAATCAACAAAAAATCACTGAAAAGTCCTTCAATTGTATATTGAAATTGAGCAATGCTGATTAATTCAGCAAATTGGTATTTAAAAACTTCAATATTGCCTAGACCATTGTGCACTGAGATGTAAATAGTACCGTTCGCAGATTTGACAATTCCTAAAAAGGATGCGTCTCCAAGGTCAATGGTTACTAATTCATTCCTGTAATAATTATATCTATATAATTCGCCCGCGTAAAACCAGACATTGTTGTTTTCATCAATTACCATTGGATCGAGCGATAAATAGGTGACAATTTCAGGTGTTTCTATCTTTGTAACCACGCCATTGCTGAATCTAAATAATTCTCCATTATTTACTAGCCATTTTGCTCCCAAATTATCAATTTCAAAGTCTGAAAAATTGATGCCATCCAAGCCATCAACATTTACATCATTATACTCAGTAAGCTCTCTGGTTAAAGTGTCATAATAACTGAATCCGTAGGAATGAATGAACCAATATCCACCACAGTCTTGTCTGATTAAATTTGTAGAATAATTATTTGAATAATTTACCCACAGATCAGTTTGACTGTATGATAAATTAACACTTAAAATTCCGATAAGGTAAAAAGTTATTTTGTGCATGTTTTCAACTTTGGTAACTCATTTGTTAAAACGCGTATAAAAAGCGAATGTTATACCAATACGAAAATTCTGAAACCGAAGTAAAATAACAACAAATAATACCACAATGTTTTGACGATAAATTATAAAATCGGTCAGAAATCTAGTATAAATGCAATTTATACAAATGACTAACCATACAATCTCCGTGATAATCAACAAAATATCAAAATTCTGCAATTTTTTCATACCAAAGCACATTTATTTGCAAATTTTTCAACGAATATCCAATTATGGCAATGTTTTTGCAACAAATGTTTAAATTAAACCACAAAACCTTCCGATAGCCAAATCCTACTCAAAATAATTTAAATATGCTGAGATTAGCTTCCATTGTAATGAGCTTAGGGATTTGTCTCATTATTTCCTCCTGTTCCAAAACAAGTGCGGACTGCGGTTCTTCCACCGATTGTGCTTCCGTAACATACACAGCAAACATCCAACCCCTAATTGCTAACAAATGCGGACTCTCGGGATGCCATGGGTCTGAATTTTCGAGTTATTCGGGATTAATGAAAATTGTTAACAACGGTTCACTCGAAAGAGAAGTGGTTAATTCAGAAAATATGCCCACCGGCGGAGTAACCATGAGTTGCGGTGAGCGTCAGGAGATCGAGTGTTGGGTAAATAGCGGTGCCACTAATAATTGACCGTATTAAAGGGAGTTTTGTTTATCGGTTTTAAGTAAATAGCCGGCCTTGTTTAGGTCGGCTATTGTGTTTTTTTACCTTTCATTTTTCGGATATACCTATAATTTAACCTACTTTTAACAAGCATACTTTCTAAATATCCCACAAAACCTGCCTAATTTTAACACTTCAAACAAATCACATCAAATTATGAAAAAAATAATATCAGCGATAGTCTTAGTATTGATAGTTGCAAGTCCCCGATTAATAACTGCTCAAAGCCTGAATGAGGTGCTCGAAAATCACTTTGAAGCAATAGGACAAAAAAAACTTAAAAAGGTGGAAACCATTACCACCAAAGGAAAGATCAACCAGATGGGAATTGATGTTCCCTTTGTTCAGATATCTGTAAGGCCAAATTTATTTCGCGTCCAGGGAACATTTCAGGGTTTAAGTTTCATTCAAACTTACAATGGTGTGGAAGGATGGACCGTTAATCCTTTTGCCGGAACAACAGAACCGGAACCGATTCCTGCTGATCAGTTAAAGGAATTAAAAATTCAGGCTGATATGGATGGCATGTTATGGCAATGGGAGGATAAAGGATTTAATGTTACCCTCGACAGCACCGAAGATGTGGAAGGCACTCTTTGTTACAGAGTGAAAGTAGTGGTTCCGGAAGGAAGCACTTATGTAAATTTTATTGATAAGGAGAGTTTTTTGTTGATAAAAACCAATACCAAAAGCACCATCATGGGCACCGAAGTGGAAGGAGAATCCTTTTACAGCAATTATATGCAAATTGACGGAATTACGTTTCCGGGCAAAATTGAAAACAGATATAATGGTGTTACCAGCGAGGTTATTTTGATTGAAGGCGTTGAACTTAATAAGGAATATGCATCAACCTTATTCGATAAGTCAGGAACTACCGTAGTTACTGAATAATGATCTTTATTAAGCAGCATATTCCTGAATTGTATCCGGAATATGCTGCTTTTTTATTCCTATGGGAGGATTTTAACCCTTCTTAATTTTAAAAACAGCTCCTTTGCTTCAGCACAATAAAATACCGGTACTCTACATTTCAAACCAAATATATTAACGATGAAAAGATCACTTTTTGCCCTTACTAATTTATTCATTATAACTATTTCTGCTTTTACTCAAACACAGATAAGCGATGCTACTTTTGGTGCCATTGAAGGCCGACAAATCGGACCTGCAAGAATGAGCGGTCGTATAACTTGTATCGATGCAGTAAATGCAGATCCTAATTTGGTATATGTTGGTGCTGCAGGGGGAGGATTATGGAAATCGAAAAATCAGGGCACTACTTTTAAACCTGTTTTTGACGATTTCAGCCAATCCATAGGTACTATTTGCATTGACCAACAGCGGCCTGATACCGTTTGGGTAGGAACAGGAGAATGTTGGACACGAAATAGTGTAAGTATAGGAACGGGTATCTATAAAACTTATGATGGAGGTGGCAAATTTGAATTCGCAGGACTTGCCAATAGCGAAAGAATTGCGAAGATCATTATACATCCAAAGGAACCAAATACCGTTTTTGTTGCGGTTTTGGGTGCACTTTGGTCAGATTCTGAAGACAGAGGAGTTTATAAAACCACAGACGGTGGCAAAACCTGGAACCGCATATTATTTGTGAATGTAGGGACAGGTTGTGCAAGTATGATCATGGATCCCAATGACCCGAATACACTGTATGCGGCAATGTGGGATTTCAGTCGAGAAGCTTCCATTTTTCGTTCAGGTGGTCCCGGATCTTCCATTTATAAATCCACTGATGGCGGTGCAACATGGAATAAAACAATAACAGGTTTACCAAATGAAACACTTGGAAGAATAGCGTTAGCCATTTCTCCCGTAGCCCCCTACGATGTTTTTGCCTTGGTGGAATCGGACAATTCTGCATTATATAAGTCAGTAGACAAGGGTGCTAACTGGTTGAAAATCAACACTCAAAACGCAATGGGAGAACGTCCGTTCTACTTTAGTTTGTTAGTACCTGATCCTGTGGAAGCAGATCGTATTTATAAACCGGGATTTAATTTATTGGTGAGTGTTAATGGTGGAAAGATATTTCAGGGAGCTGCCGTGGAAGGCGGTGGGTACCATAGCGATCTGCACGCACTTTGGGTGAGTCCGAAGGATAACAGGTTGATGTATATGGGAACTGACGGTGGTGTTTATATCTCCCGCGATAAAGGAAATACCTGGAGTCACTGCGAAAATTTACCGGTTTCTCAATTTTACCATGTAAGTGTCGACATGGAGAAACCTTATAATATTTATGGGGGATTACAGGATAACGGCAGCTGGAAAGGTCCTTCTAAAACATCCGGCGGTATTCAGAATGCCGATTGGCAAACTATTGGTTACGGCGATGGATTTAATGCTTATGCCGACAAAACCAACAACAATATAGTTTACTGGCAATATCAGGGAGGTAGAATATACAGAACAGATCAAAAAAGTGGGGAGAATAAGTTTATCAAACCCTTTGCTGATGCAACAACAGGAGATCTTCGTTTTAACTGGAATACACCCTTTGTTTTTGGAAAGAACTCCGGCTGGATCTATATAGGGTCTCAATATCTCTTCCGCTCTAAAGATAAAGGCGATACTTGGGAACGCATTTCACCCGACCTTACTACAGACGATCCTAAAAGAAAGAGACAAGAAGAATCAGGTGGATTAACTGCAGATAATACCACTGCTGAAAACAATGCTACCATATTTTCGATCTCTGAATCTCCATTGGATAATAATATAATTTGGATAGGAACCGATGATGGAAATGTGCAGCTTTCTAAGGATGCAGGTAAAACCTGGACCAAACTCAACGATAAAATAACAGGACTTCCTCCATTTGCTTTCATCTCTAATATTGATGCCGACAACTTCAATAAAGGAGCTGCGTACATTACAGTGGATGCACATAGAAATGGCGATATGAAGCCTTATCTATTCTACACCAATGATTACGGTAACACATGGCAAAACCTTGTAAATGAGACCATTAAAGGATATTGTCATGTTGTAAAACAAGACCTTGTTAATGAAAATTTATTGTTTTTAGGAACAGAATTCGGTCTGTTCGTAAGCATAGATAAAGGTGCGAATTGGGCTCAATTTAAAAGCAAAATTCCACAGGCCGGAATATTTGATATGGTAATTCATCCACGAGATCATGACCTTATTCTTGCCACTCATGGCAGGGGTGTTATCATAATTGATGATATTACACCTATCAGAAATTTTACAACAGCAATGTTAGAGGAGGATATTGTTTTCATTCCCACCAGACCCTATTTCCTTCCAAAAGGTGGAGTTGTTCAGGATTTTCCGGGTGATGATGAGTTTATAGGCGCCAATCCCAACAGCAATGCAGTGGTTGCTTATTACATGAAAAAAAGGCATTTATTTGGGGAGATGTTTATAGAGATATACGATAACAAAGGCAATTTCATCAAACAACAGCCTGCCGGAAATCGCAAAGGGATAAATATTGTCAGTATTCAAACAAGAATGAAAGCTCCCAGAGTGCCCAGTTCTCCAAATCTATTGGGTGAAGCAGCCTTTGGCCCCGAGATGGAACCCGGTGACTATATCATAAAGTTGATCAAAGGAAGTGATACTATCAGCACTAAACTAACCATCAACTATAATCCTGAGGTTGTGCATTCTGCTGAGGACAGAAAATTGCGGAGATCAACACTGCTTGGAGCATACAATCTTTTGGAAGAATTAGCTTTTATGGATCATCAGATTCTTCAGATAAGAGACAGAACAAAAATATTGGCCGACAGTCTTCAGAATAAGGGTTTGCGGACAAATTCTCTCAAATATTCCAAAATGATGGAAACCATGCACGGTAAAATTTCCGCCACGCAACCCGGCGAAGGAGGAATAACCGGACAGGTTAGGTTACGCGAAAAAATTGCCGAAATTTACGGGGCTGTTGGTGGATATGAAGGAAAACCCACCAATGTTCAAATTCAGGCGCTGGATTTTTATATTACAGAGGTGCAGAAAATGCGGGTTGAACTGGATAATTTGTTGCTAAATGAATTGAAAGCATATAATGCAGGAGTAATACGGCAGGGTTTTAAACCTGTGGAAGTAATTTCAAAGGAGGAATTTTCTAAATTGAAATAAGTAAGATCAAACCAACACATTCATTCAATTATTTAAAAAATAACAAGATGGCAAAAGAAACCGGAACAAAAGAAAACCCATGGCAGCTTAAAACTCCACCATTATCCTCAGAGTTTACCATGCATAAGGATGAAAAAGACGGAAAGGAGATTTTGGTTTGCACCGTTGGAAAAACTGTGTTACACTACGATTATCGTTGTTTGAACGATCTTCACGCTATGTTAAAAAAACACGGCGACTGGATGGAACTCGGCAGTGCCGATGAGCAAAAGCCGGCAAAAGATGGAACAGTGGAAGCCTGGGGCAGATCTGACAAAAACCCGGTTGGAGGCTGGTATGGTCTAAAAAAAGGACTTCGTGGAAGATTTGGAATGTATGTGCCTCCTTTAATGGAAAAACTGGGTTTAGCTGAATTAACACATGATGCCAAAGGGAATAAAATGCGGGCGATCTGAAGCATCCTTCATTATAGTTCCAAGTTCAATAATAATAGGTCCATCCTCCATTTTTATAAAGTTCTTTTGGGGTGAAGATGGTGTTATTTGTAACAACCAGGTACACTTTTCTGATATCGCTGATATTAATCTCAGGTGAGCCTTCTATTAATATAAAGTCAGCCACCCTACCCTCCTTTATGGATCCGAATTGAGAATCAAGATTACAATTTAATGCTCCATTATAGCAGAAATTTATTGCATTTACATACCAACTAAAACAAAAACAGCAAGACCATTTAAATGATCCTGCTGTTCTTTATTATTAAATTTTCCTATCAGAATTTAGCTACCAAACCAATTTGGAAAGGAGCTTTTGACAGACCTACTTCTCCATACAAACCAATATTATCGGTTAAATATAATCTGGCACCAATGGTAAGATCCACTCCGAAATTTATTATTCCATTCACTTCCCGCGGGTCTACATCAGGATCGTTTCCGGTGTAGGTATATTTTGAATTTCTATATCCCATTCCAATACCGGCGTAAGGATCAAACATTGCATTATTTCCAAAATGAAAATTAAATCTTGCGAGTACACTATATGCATTGTATTTAATTCCTGTGGTATAAGTTACGCTATCAGTATTATCGTCGGTGCGTTCGTATAATGCTTCACCAAAAGTAAATGCAGTATTCACTCCAAAACCCACCGTTTCATTTAAAGCAAATTCTGCTTTTATGAAAACAGGCCCCACCAGCGAAGTAGATATATTATCTCCTTCCACAAGATTTAAAAATGTTTTAGTGAGACTTGGAAAACCATAACCGGCAGAAACAGTAATATCTCCGGGTTCAAATTGTTGCGCGCGGGCAACAGAAAATCCTGCAAAATACAAACAGATCACAGGGATCAATAGCTTCATTTTTTTCATACCCATTTCTTTTGAGTATGCCTGAATTCAATTGTTGTGCCAGAAAGGGACATAGGACATACGACATAGGACATATGACATAGGACATATGACATACGACATATGACATACGACGTAGGACATATGACATACGACGTAGGACATAGGATTTAAGCTATTTAGGATTGGTTGAAGTTAATAGTGTTAATTAATGATGTGTGTAAGCGAATATAATCGGTTAACTCAATTATATTTCTGAATGGGGAAATACCTTTGAATTACATTAATTGTTATTGTATGAAACATTATTTTAGGAAATTAGAGATCTGGAAAGATGGTATTGAATTATCAAAAATAATTTATGAATTGACTCGAAATTTTCCCAAAGAAGAAATCTATGGTCTCACTTCTCAAATGAGGCGAGCAGCAATTTCCATACCTTCAAACATAGCTGAAGGAGCAGGCAGAGATACCAATAAAGATTTTGCACATTTTCTTACTATCGCAAAGGGATCTTCATTTGAATTGGATTCACAATTAATTTTAGCAAAGGAGTTAGGTTATATAACCGAAGAACAGTTGATACCAATTCTGGATAAATTAGTAATTCTACAAAATAAAATATTCAGATTTAGAGAGAAATTAATTAGGGAGGAGTTATGACCTATGACCTACGACATATGACATAGGACATATGACATATGACGCAGGACAAATGATTTGGGAAATATGGAGGTATTCGTGTAGTGTATCTATATTAAGTCGTAGGTAATGTCATAGGTTCTATGTTGTATGTCATAGGTCCAATTTCGTATGTCATAGTTCGTATATCCTATGTCGTATATCCTATGTCGTAGGTCATCGTAGGTCCTATTTCGTAGGTCGTAGGTCATACGTATCAAACCCATCCTTCGTCCTTATACTCCCCAAGAATCACAACATCCTTATCGCGGGCGTATGATTTGGCGGCTTCTTTCATTGTTGCTTTATCAGCACTTCTGATCTTGATTCCTCTGTCTTTTGATCCCTTGTTGCGCACTTCTATGTAGAAACCGTTTAGTAGTTTGATCTCCTTATAAGGTGCTCGTCCTAAATTTTTCATGATTCAATTTTGTGTAAGTTACGACAATATAAGCTTGGACAAGTTAAAAAAACACCCGTCAGACCTATTATTAATAAAAAGTGAATTAAACTCAGTTAAAACGCTGTAATATGGAAGTAAGACTTTCAAATATGATACGTTCTTGTTCTGTTGCTTCCTGTTTATTTATCAAACTGATAAAAATACCTTCATGCCAATCATAAACAAGCTTAAACTTAACCTCGCGATACATATAATCCCAGGTGATAGTATTAAAGTAATCGTGTTTCTTAGTATACTTTATTGCAAGTATTTTTTCCAACCTTGCAGCAAACTGATAGAAAGATGTTGCGTTGTGATTATTTCCAAAATTAATTTCCTGATTGCCAAGCGTATTTGTTTCTACAGTTAACTCCATATCTATATTATTTGGTTAATTTCTACGAATAATCCTAAAGATACACAATTTAATTGACAATTGGCAATTGGCAATTGACAATTGAACAGCCGAACGAGTTCTGGGTTCTGAGTCCTGGGTTCTGAGTCCTGGGTTCTGAGTTCTGAGTTCTGGGTTCTGAGTTCTGGGTTCTGAGTTCTGGGTTCGGGGTTCGGAGTTCTGGGTTCGGGGTTCGGAGTTCGGGGTTCGGGGTTCTGAGTTGGGCTCACTCACTACTGACTACTCACTCACCTGAAGGGTTTTCAAGGTTAGCGAGGTTGAATTATTAATTTCACAAGTTAAAATTTTTCCTCCAACAGCATTACCGTTAATCTTATTTAACTTTGTTAGAATTACCCATATATGAAACATTTGTTTATTTTATTTATTTTCCTTGTTCAAAAAGGTGAATCTATATATTCGCAGATTGCCGGGGAACTCGACCTAAGTTTTGGCCTTTCTGGTATAACTCTCACTGATTTTAGCCCCAATCCGGAAGATTTATATTCAACCGATAATCCTTACGACATTGGTCTTCAGTCTGATGGAAAAATAATCGCTTCTGGAACGGCATTGACTGATTCGGGACGTGTTTTTGCAATAAGTCGGTATTTTCCTACAGGAGAACTTGATGGTGATTTTGGTATAGAGGGGAAGATAAAATTGAAATTTGGTGCAAGTGTATCTTCATCAAATACAATGTTTATTCAATCTGATGATAAGATCATTTTAGCGGGAGGGGCAGCAGCGACTGATACATCTCTATATGATTTTGGATTAATCAGATTAAATGCAAATGGAAATATAGACAATGCTTTTGGTTTGAATGGAATTGTATTAACAGAAATGAATGAGAAAACTGACGAAATTTGTGCATTAGATATTTTGGATGATAATAGCATCGTTGCAGTTGGTTATAAACATGAAGGAATATTTGATGATAGCGATTTTGCAATTTGCAAGTATAGTTATAATGGTTTGCTAGATACTACATTTGGAAATGGTGGAAAATTGATTATCGATTTGGGGAATAGCGAGAAAGCAAGTTCAATAATAGCTAATAGCGATGGGAGTCTATTAATTGGTGGATATAGTTACTATGATTATTATGAAGATGGTGAATATTATCATATCAGTGAATTGGTCCTTTTGAGGCTTTTAAGTAGTGGTAAAATTGATAGCACCTTCGGTATAAACGGGTTTACAATAACTCCTGTTTTCGATTACCGTGCATATCTCCAAAAAATGTATGAAGTAGAAGATGGCAAATATATTTGTGCAGTAAAGCTTGTCAAAGATTTCTCAGCAGATTTCGGAATAGTAAAATTTGATTCATTAGGTTTTTTAGATTCAACTTTTTCAGAAGATGGTATAGTAAATACTGATATACCTTATGATGAATTTGAAATAGTAAATGATATTGTTATTCAAGCTGATAATAAGATTCTTATGGTCGGTTATACTGATGCCTCTGCTGATAATGCTGCTGATGTTGTGGTCGTAAGATATTTACAGGAGGGAGTGCTGGATTCCACCTTCCAATATGATGGCATTTCAATTATAGATATTAATGAATTGTATAACCAAGGCAATGCAATGTGTTTACAGCCAGACGGGAAAATTATAGTTGCTGCTGATGCATCTGATGGTGAAGGTGGAAGCGATTTCGCAATAATCAGACTATGGGGTGATAGTGGTATATCGGCATCTTCTGAAAATTATTTTGATAATAATCTCACAATATATCCAAATCCTACAGCAAACACATTCCATCTTGTTAATAAATTGCAACAGTTGCAAAGCAATACCTACGCCATTAACATTTATTCGACAACGGGATTTCTATGTTTACAGAGAGAAATAATGGACAATCAGCCTGTAGATATTACTCAGTTACCATCGGGAATTTACACTTTAAAAATTACTGATGAATTTAATAATATAACAAATAAGAAGTTGATTAAAATTGCTGAGAAATAATAGTTGAAATAATTTTTTATGTTATGCTGGCTTCGATATAATGAGTAAGGGGTTTTACAAAACAAAAGAATATTTTAGGCTGGAAGTTTAGTAAAAAAAACGCATAAAGTGAGGCTCTCGCTTAGCGAGGGTTTCACTACGTTATGCCCGACTTGAGGCTCTCGCTTCCAGCTTGGGTCTCTTTAGAGCGTCATTTTTGTCAGCACTGAGTTTACTGCTGAGGGTTATTACCACTTGTTAATGCTGCCAACTGGTTACTCCCAACCCCCATCCAACCGCAAAAATTCCTCCAAATCCACCCAAAACGACAATTTTGTGACAAATGTTAAAAATATATATACTGCCGGGGCACCCTTTAAAACCTTTGCCAGACTAGCGTTTAAGGGTGAAAGAACCCCATTTTAGGGTGACACTTTAAAGGTTTTTATCTGTGTTATACCTAAAATATTGTAGCAATGTTGTAATTTTGCATAAATTAATTTTTTAATATGAATACAGGAATAGTAAAATTCTTTAACGATTCAAAGGGATTTGGATTTATTAAAGACGAAGCAACCCAAAAAGAATATTTCGTACATGCATCAGGTCTTATTGACCAGATCCGTGAAAACGACAATGTGATTTTCGATCTTCAAGATGGCAAAAAAGGATTAAATGCAGTAAATGTTAAACTAGCGTAAGCAAAATTTAATAGTTTATATATTGTAAACTTTTTTCAACCAAAGCCTTGCATTTATGCAGGGCTTTTTTGTTGCGCCCCGGACTGAAGTCCGGGGCCACAAGATGGTTCGTCCCTGCGGGACTGCCTCTTCGGCAACCATCACCTTAAACTTGAAGATATTCCTTCGCTTGAAAATTTCTTACATGCCGACCCGATGGGACTCGCGTCGTTTGGGTTTGATTGGTGTTACCGACATTTCGTCCGCCGCGGCGGACTGTTATTTCTTAAATCCGAATGAATTATCATTTAAATGTTTTTTAGGAATTGCAACTTATTTATAAAAAGTCCCATAGGGACGGCATATCGGTAATTACTAAAAAACAAAAATCTACAAGTCCTGTAGGGACGGCATATAAAAATGTTTTGGAAACAGTCGAATTTCCAATGATGGATTGTATTTTAAAAAATGGAATCATTTATTGCTCTCCGGTAATCATCACTTTAATTGCAATAATTTAGGTCACAATCTCCTTCCCTCTTCCCAATTGCATAAAATATCTCTCAAAGTACCAATAAACCAGATAACTGGCTAAAAGAGTGAGGATTCCTGAAATGATGGCTAATAAATATAATGGAATATCTTGGGTAGCTCCAAATTGGGAAAAAAGCAGACTTAAGGCTTTGTAGATCAGGGGATGAAGGAGATAAACGGAGTAACTGGCCTCGCCTAATATTGTTAAAGGTTTATGAATGAAGTTGGGAAGTTTAAAAGTTAACTTGAAGAAACTTATACAGATAACTATGCAAATTGCAGTAAATACCAATCTGGTTATTCCTGTTACCAGATTAATCGTATCGCCGGAGGCAGGATAAAAAACAAATAATGCCATTGCAGCAAGCAGAAGTATTAGGATATTTCTATTATTAATTTGCTTGTTTTTAAGGAACATTACAATTAAAAATCCACTGAGAAATAAGAATACCTGATTTAATGGATTAACATAATTGCGCCATTGAGAACCAAG
The DNA here is from genome assembly GCA_016706865.1 of Bacteroidota bacterium. Classification (NCBI taxonomy): domain Bacteria; kingdom Pseudomonadati; phylum Bacteroidota; species Bacteroidota bacterium. The sequence continues at coordinate 1,366,756 of JADJIS010000003.1, forward strand.
ATCTATATTCTCATCCAAAAGAAAAAAAGCGAAATAAATATAAATTGCAAAAAGTAAAGTAGAGAAAATAAACAACCCTGTTTTAGAACGGTTTGCAAAAAAAATAAACACAGGAAAAAACGCATAAAAAACCAATTCATTTCCAATTGACCATGCACCCGGGGCAAAATATCCATGCCAGCTTACAAATCCAAAAAGACCGCTGAGATTCAAAAATACTTTGAGTGCATCCGGTGCAACTCCCGATAATAAAATTGTAGCAATGGTAACCAACCACATAAGTGGAAAAATGCGCAGAAATCTTTTTTTAATAAAATCAATAAGATCAGGTTTGGAAGGTATCATTTTTTTGTGGTAGACCAAATACATGGTCATTCCACTCAGTAC